>NZ_JBIVNG010000005.1:0-295968 GCF_044753445.1 Pseudomonas sp. NPDC088368 | reverse complement strand
CCAACTCCCACGGCCTTCGGCCAGAATCAAAAGCCAAATTGTGTCCGCCGCAGAATGTTGAGTTACCTGCGATCGGCTTCTGCCGAAGGCGTGGGAGCGTTGCTTGCTCGCGATCTGGCGCGAAGCGGCAGCAAATCCTGTGCATGCGGTGGGTCACATGGATCGCAGGCGTCAGGTTTTGCTGCCGGTGCCCGGCAGATCGTAGGCAAGCCAACTCCCACGGCCTTCGGCCAGAATCAAAAGCCAAATTGTGTCCGCCGCAGAATGTTGAGTTACCTGCGATCGGCTTCTGCCGAAGGCGTGGGAGTGCCTGGGTGGCGCTCCCACGGCCTGCGGCCAGAGTCAAAAGCACACCGCAATCAGCCTTTCGCCAATTCCACCAACGCTTCGCGCCAGGACGCATTCCCCGGCAACGCCAGAAAAAACCCGTTGAGCAGCGACTCACGCGCCGGGTAATCGAACGTTTCGCCCATCAGGTCCAGCACCACACCGCCCGCACCTTCAAGCACACCCTGCGCAGCGGCGGTGTCCCACTGCGAAGTCGGGGCCAGACGTGGGTAGCAATCAGCCGAACCCTCGGCCAGCAGACAGAATTTCAACGAGCTGCCGATGTTGGTCAGCTTCAGTTCGCCCACCACTGACGACAGCCCTGCCAATAGCGCCTCCTGCTCCGGGCTGGAATGGCGACGGCTGGCGACCACGGTAAACGCCTCGCCCACACCGGGCTGTTCACGCACGGTGATCGGTTCGACGTGATCAACAGCATCGCTGCGCCAAGCCCCCAGGCCCGCGCCGCCAAAGTAACAGCGATCATTGGTCGGCATCGATACCACGCCGAACACAACGCGCCCGTCCTCGACCAGCGCGACGTTGACGGTGAATTCTTCACTTCCGGAAATAAATTCCTTGGTCCCGTCCAGCGGATCGACCAGCCACCAGCGCTGCCACTGGCTGCGTTCGCTCAGTGGAATGTTGGCATCTTCTTCGGACAGGATGTGAATGCTCGGGTCCAGCGCTTTCAGTCCCGCTACCAACAGCTCGTGAGCGGCCAGGTCGGCAGCGGTCACGGGGGAATTGTCGGATTTGGACGTCACTTCAACGCCTGAGCGCCAGAACGGCAGAATGGCTTCTCCCGCGCGACGGCAGAGGTCGATCACCGGGGCCAGCAACGGGTGGGGCAAATCAGCGAACAGATCATTCATGGCTGGAAGACCCCACGCTGGGTCAACAGATCGCGGGTCAGGTACAGCGCCGCCAAAGCGCGACCTTCGGAAAACTGGGGATGCTGCGCCAGGCTGGCGAGTTCGCGCAAGTTGATCTTGTCCACGCGCATCGGCTCAGGCTCATCGCCCTCAAGGCGCTCTTCATACAGATCGGTGGCGAGCACCACTTGAATCTTCTGACTCATGTAGCCCGGCGACAGCGACAGCTCAGTCAGATGTTCAAGGTTGCGCGCCCCGTAACCCGCTTCTTCCTTGAGCTCACGGTTGGCGGCGGCCAGCACGTCTTCGCCCGGCTCGACCAGCCCTTTGGGCAAGGACAGCTCGTATTCATCGGTGCCGCCGCAATATTCTTCCACCAATACAGCGTGGTCGGCGTCGAGCATCGCCACGATCATCACCGCCCCGTAACCGTTGCCGCGTCCGACCAGACGCTCATAAACGCGTTCGACGCCATTGGAAAAGCGCAACTGCACTTCTTCGACTCGGAATAGACGGCTGCTCGCGACGATTTCACGGGCGAGTACGGTGGGTTTCTGGCGCATGACAAGCTCCTTGGCGTAGACGGGTTACTATACCGTGGCTTTTCTGAATGTCTGTGTCGGAAAACCACAGCGACTTATTCAATGCCGAGAGACCCGTATGCCTTCTTTGCCCTGGCGCGACATCGACACCGTTCTGCTGGACATGGACGGAACACTGCTCGACCTGCACTTCGACAATCATTTCTGGCTTGAACACCTGCCTAAACGCTACGCGGAGCTGCATGGCGTGAGCCTCGCGATGGCAAAAATGGAGCTGACGCCGCTGTTTGAGAAGAACGCTGGCACGCTGAACTGGTATTGCACCGATTTCTGGAGCAGCGAACTGAAGCTCTCGGTGAAAGAGCTGAAAGTGGAAATTGCCCACCTGATCGCGCTACGCCCCGACGCCGAGCTGTTTCTGGACGCCATCAAACAGGCTGGCAAGCGGGTGATCATGATCACCAATGCACACCGGGATTCGTTGTCGTTGAAGATGGAGCGGCTGGAGCTGGCGCCCTATTTCGAGCGGTTGATCAGCTCACACGATTACGGCTATCCCAAGGAAAACCCGCAGTTCTGGGACGCGCTACACGCGGACATCGATTTCGATCCGGCGCGCAGCCTATTCATCGACGACACCTTGCCGATCCTGCGCAGCGCCGGACGTTATGGCGTGAAACACTTGCTGGCCGTGCGTGAACCTGACAGCCGCAAAGGCCCGAAGGAGACCGAAGAATTCGACGCCGTTGAGGATTACCGGACACTGATCCAGGGCCTGTGAATGCCATACGGTGGCAGTCGCAGATGCACAACCTGTAGGAGCGAATTCATTCGCGATACGGCAGTTCAGTCGACGCTTCTCTATCGCCTGTTCCATTTTTCGCGAATGAATTCGCTCCCACAGCGGCACCGCATTTGATCAGCAACACCAAGGACCAATCTCCAATCATCACCCCATGCGACATCCTGCCGCGCTAGAATCCCCGAGCCGACCTGTGCCTTGCGGAGTGAAGATGGACATCAAACAGCTGAAATTCCTGATTGCCCTCGACGAAACCCGTCATTTCGGGCAGGCGGCTGCGCGTTGCCACATCACTCAGCCGACCCTCTCCATGCGTCTGCGCAGTCTGGAAGAAGAGCTGGACCTGCCGCTGGTCAATCGGGGGCAGCGTTTCGAAGGTTTCACAGCCCCCGGCGAGCGCGTACTGGCCTGGGCACGTACGGTGCTGGCGGCTTATGACGGCCTACAGGCTGAAGCCGCTGCCTGTCGCGGTCACCTCGTCGGCACCTTGCGATTGGGCGTCGTGCCACTGTCCAACTTCGATCCGCTGCCGTTGCTGCAACGCTTGCACAGCCATCACCCGAGCATGCGTTTCGAGCTGTCATCCCTCAGTTCCGAACAAATCCTCGACCAACTGGCGAGCAACCGGCTCGACCTCGGCGTTTCATACCTGGAACGGCTGGACTCGGAACGCTTCGACTCGCTGGAACTGGCGGAAACGCGTATGGGCTTGATGTACGACCAGCGCCACTTCAGCTTCGGTGACGCCCCCCTGAGCTGGGAGAGCCTGATCGAATTGCCGCTGGGCATGCTCACCAGTGGCATGCACTTTCGTCAGTCCATTGATCACAACTTCCAGACCCGTGGGCTGGAACCCCAACCGCTGATCCAGACCGACGCCGTCCATCAACTGCTGCAAGCCGTTCAAGCCGGTTTCTGCTGCGCGATCATGCCGCTGGACGGCGGGCTCGAAACGCTGACAGATCACCTGCGTCTGCAGCCCATTGAGCAGGCGCAGACGCTGGCCCGCCTGGGACTCATCATGCGCCGCTCGGCGCCACGATCCGCGCTGGCCGAGGCGTGCTTTGGCGAGTATCACAAAATGATCGCGGCATCTTGATCGACGTCATCTATTACGGCATCAGTACTAGCGATTAGACGCCA
Organism: Pseudomonas sp. NPDC088368; assembly: GCF_044753445.1. Taxonomy (NCBI): domain Bacteria; kingdom Pseudomonadati; phylum Pseudomonadota; class Gammaproteobacteria; order Pseudomonadales; family Pseudomonadaceae; genus Pseudomonas; species Pseudomonas sp. NPDC088368. The sequence goes on along the minus strand of NZ_JBIVNG010000005.1, from coordinate 292,279 downwards.
TCCGACGAGAGGCCTAGGCTAGGGGCCTGGAAACTCTGCCGGTACGTCCCGATGCATACCAAGCACAAGGAAAGCACGGCGCCCGCAAAACAACTGCCCGCGCCTGCCGCAAGCCAGCCCTACACCTACTCGAATCTGGAGCACGACGCTTCTGAGCCCACCGTGCTCGCGGAAGAAGTGGCGCTGGCCATTGCCTTTAACGGCATCAGCCAGGCGGTGATGCTGGTGACGCCCTCCGATCTGGAAGACTTTATCGTCGGTTTCAGCATCGGCAGCGGCATCATTGAATCCCCCGACGAAATCTACGACATCAAGCTTGGCGGCTGCGGCTCTGCGCAAACGGCGGAAGTCGAAATCGCCAGCCGCGCGTTCTGGAACCTCAAGACTCAGCGTCGACAGATGGCTGGAACCACCGGTTGCGGCCTGTGCGGGGTCGAAGCCGTGGAACAGGCCTTGCCCGAGTTGAACGTACTCCCCGGCGCTCCGCTGCCCCCAGCCGAATGGCTTCACGGCCTGCGCGAGCGCCTGGACGAATTCCAGCCGTTGGGCCAGTACTGCGGTGCCGTCCATGCCGCGATGTTCATGAACGATAAAGGCGAACTGCTGCTCGGTCGCGAAGACATCGGTCGACACAACGCCCTCGACAAACTGATCGGGGCGCTGATCCGCCAAAACATTCCCACGGCGGGCGGCCTGGCGGTCGTGACCAGTCGTTGCAGCCTCGAATTGATCCAGAAAGTCCTGCGTGCCGGGATACAAACCCTTGTCAGCCTGTCCTCGCCTACCGGCCTGGCGCTGCAATGGGCGCGTCGGCACAACCTCAACCTCATTCATCTGCCAAAACACAGCGCGCCGCGGGTCTACAGCCCGGCCTTGGAGAATTAACGCGTGAGCATTCACAAACAAGCCGACAAGACCCCCGTTCCTCGCTACAAGCCTTATAAAGGTCCGGCCGGCGGATGGGGTGCGCTGATCAGTGTGAGTAAAGCTTGGCTGACCAGTGACAACGCGCTGAAAAACCTGCGCATGATGCTCAAGACCAACCAGAACGGCGGCTTCGACTGCCCGGGCTGTGCGTGGGGCGACTCGCCGGAAAGCGGCCTGGTCAAGTTCTGTGAAAACGGCGCAAAGGCGGTCAACTGGGAAGCCACCAAGCGTCGCGTCGACCCGTCTTTCTTTGCCCGCTACAGCGTCAGCGCGCTGTTGGAGCAGAGCGATTACTGGCTGGAGTATCAAGGCCGCCTGACCGAGCCGATGGTCTACGACGCCCAGACCGATCGTTACAAACCGATCGCCTGGGACGACGCATTTGCGCTGATCGCCAAGTACCTGAACAACCTGCCCAGCCCGAACATGGCCGAGTTTTACACCTCGGGCCGGGCCAGCAACGAAGCCGCCTATCTGTATCAGCTGTTCGTGCGCGCCTACGGGACCAATAACTTCCCTGACTGCTCGAACATGTGCCACGAGGCCAGTGGCGTTGCGCTGTCGCAAAGTGTGGGCGTCGGCAAAGGCACCGTGACCTTCGACGACTTCGAACACGCCGACGCGATCTTCGTGTTGGGCCAGAACCCTGGCACCAACCACCCGCGCATGCTTGAACCGCTGCGTGAAGCCGTACAGCGCGGCGCCCAAGTGGTCAGCGTCAATCCGCTCAAGGAGCGTGGTCTGGAGCGTTTCCAGCACCCGCAACATGCACTGGAAATGCTCACCAACGGTTCCGAGCCGACCAACACCGCGTTCTTCCGCCCCGCACTGGGCGGCGACATGGCCATGATGCGAGGCATGGCCAAGTTCCTGTTGCAATGGGAACGTGAAGCCCAGGCCAAGAATGAGCCAGCGGTGTTCGACCACGCGTTCATCAACGAGCATACCGACGGCGTGCAGGATTACCTCGCCACCGTCGACGCGACCTCATGGGAATTCATCGTCGAGCAATCGGGCCTGACGCTGGGCGACATCGAGCTGTCTGCCCGGATGTATGCCCGCGCCAAGAACGTGATCATGTGCTGGGCGATGGGCATCACCCAACATCGCCATTCGGTGCCGACCATCCAGGAAGTCGCCAACCTGATGCTGCTGCGCGGCAACATCGGCAAGCCCGGCGCAGGCCTGTGCCCGGTGCGTGGCCACAGTAACGTGCAGGGCGACCGCACCATGGGGATCAACGAGCGTCCACCGGCGTTTTTCCTCGATGCGCTGGAAAAACGCTTCCAGTTCAAAGTGCCGCGCGAAAACGGCCACAATGTCGTCGAAGCGATCCACGCGATGCTGGAAGGGCGCTCGAAAGTGTTTATCGCCTTGGGCGGCAACTTTGCTCAGGCAACCCCGGACAGCACGCGTACGTTCGAAGCCCTGCGCAATTGCGACCTGACCGTGCAGATCAGCACCAAGCTCAATCGCAGCCACCTGGCCCACGGCAAGGAGGCGCTGATCCTGCCGTGCTTCGGTCGCACCGACATCGATATCCAGGCTGAAGGCCCGCAGGCCGTCACCGTGGAAGACTCCTTCAGCATGGTTCACGCGTCCAACGGCCAATTGAAACCGCTGTCACGTCACATGCGCTCCGAGCCCGCCATTCTGGCAGGCATCGCCAACGCCACACTGGGCAAGCAGCCTGTGGACTGGTTGTGGCTGGCAGCAGATTACGGGCGCATTCGCGACCTGATCGCCGACACCATCCCGGCGTTCAAAAACTTCAACGAGAAGATCAAGAACCCGGGCGGTTTCTATCTGGGCAGCACGGCCGGTTCGCGTAAATGGAACACGCCAAGCGCACGCGCGAATTTCAAGGCAAACGAGCTGCCGGTTGATCTGGTGCACGAAAGCATCCGCGGAACCGGCATCATTCCAGACCTGATCATGCAGTCGATGCGCTCCCACGATCAGTACAACACCACGATCTATGGGCTGGATGACCGCTATCGCGGCGTGAAAGGTCAACGAGACGTGATGTTCCTCAACGAAGCCGACATCGTGCGCCTGGGCTTCGTACCCGGCCAGAAAGCCGACATCGTGTCGATCTGGGGCGATGACATCGAACGGCGCGTGAAGGGCTTTACCCTGCTGCCGTTCGATATTCCGGCGGGCCAGGCAGCGGCGTACTACCCAGAGGTCAACCCGTTGGTGCCGCTGGAAAGCATTGGCGAGGGCAGCCATACGCCAACGTCCAAGTTCGTGGCGATCAAGCTGGAGCGGCACGCCGAGGTGGCGCGGATAATATGACGGTCCTACCTCACGCGGCCTCATGCTTTTGATTCTGGCCGCAGGCCGTAGGAGCTGGCTTGCCTGCGATCTGCCGGGGACCGGCAGCAAATCCTGAGAACGTGGTGTTTCTGAAACAACGCAGTCTCTGGTTTCACTGCTGCTCCGCAACAGATCGCAGGCAAGCCAGCTCCTACGGCCTGCGGCCAGAACCCCAATCAAAAGCCACAAAAAAGGCCCAAATCGCATGATTTGGGCCTGTGGGAAGTAGTCTAGGACTCGTTAAACCTCTGTAAGTTCCGCATCAAAAACAATAACTTAGGCTTTTGTATACAAGTCGTGTTATTCGTCGGATTTCGATTGTGACATTTTCTTCATGATTGCAGGATCGCGTCGTCATCCCTACGAGCATCCCTACATGAAGTATTCCTCGATTCTGTTGTTGTCCCTCTCGCTGGCCACCGGTTTCGCCTCAGCAGGCGATAACCTGAACGCTGGCGTGGGCGGCGCATTGGGTGGGGTACTGGGTTCAGTTGTCGGCCAACAAATCGGCGGCAGCACCGGTTCTGCCATCGGCGCAGGACTGGGCGGCGCGGCTGGTGGCGCAGTGGGCGCCAACCGTCACAACCGTACTGAAGCGGCTATCGGCGGCGGTTTGGGCGCGGCAGGCGGCAACGTGATTGGTCGCAGCGTCGGCGGCAGCACCGGCAGCCTGATCGGCGCAGCGGCAGGTGGTGGTGCCGGTGGCGCGCTGGGTAACTATATGGGCGAAGAGAGCCGTCGTGACGACAATCGTCGCGGCTATCGCGGTGATCGTCGCGACTACCACGGTGGTCATGGCAAGCGTCACTACGACCACGGCCGTCATCGCGGCTGGCGTCATCGCTGACAGCAGCGCAATGCCTTCGACAGGTATATTCACCGGCCGCCGATAACGCGGCCGGTTTGCGTTTCCAGGCGCTTCAGAGCACCAGACGCTCCATCGCCGCGCGCAACGCCACAGGAATCGGCACGGGCTGATTCGAGGCCCGATCCACGAACACGTGCACGAACCGCCCCGCCGCGCACGCCTCTTCTTCACCCACTCTGAACACTGCCAGCTCGTACTGCACTGAACTGTTCCCCAGTTTTCCGACGCGCAACCCCACCTCAATCAGGTCGGGGTAAGCGACTGACGCAAAATAGTCACAGGACGAACTGACCACAAACCCCACGACATCCCCGTTATGAATATCCAGCCCACCCTGCTCGATCAGGTAGCTGTTCACAGTGCTGTCAAAGAAGCTGTAGTAGGTGACGTTGTTCACATGGCCGTAAATGTCGTTGTCATGCCAACGTGTGGTGATGGGCTGAAAGTGGCGGTAGTCGGCGCGTATCGGCGTTTCGCTCATGCGTTGTCCTCGGTGGGCAAGTGCGGACCTGACACTACGACGATTTAGGGTATCCATGAAACCTGTGGGAGCGAATTCATTCGCGATGGCGGCGTAACAACACCATCACCTGCGCCTGAGACTACGCATCGTGAATGAATTCGCTCCCACAGGAGACTACATCTGCAGTCCCTACTGAAGTTGGCCCAGAACCCAAGCCCTCACTTCGCCATAGGGATACTCCTCCAGCACCGCGAAACCAGGAATGCCCCGGGCCTTGAGCTTGGTAAACACCGGCACGCTGATTCCGCATAAAAACCGGGTCAGGCATTCAACGCTGGGATCATGCCCCAATGCCTGCAAATGCTTGCTGACAAACTCGCTGCACAAATCCTCCAGATCCCGCTCATCGAGCGGCTTCAGCTCGGGAGGCTCCGGCAACACCGCGACATGCCCTGCACACACCGAGCAATGCCCGCAGCGCTCGGGCGCCCGCTCATCGCCAAAGTACTGAGCAAGGCGATGACTCAGGCACTGTTCGCTCGCGAATAGATCCAGCATCGCGTGAATACGCGCCACTTCGGTCGTCTCATGATGCACGAAGTAAGCGTGAAGCTCTTCGCTCAGCACCTGGATATCAAAATCCGTGACCAGCACGTTGTACACGTCGGTCATCTGCTTGGTTTCCAGCTCGATCCAGCCCTTTTCCTGAAAGAAATCCAGCGCCGTCACCACGCGTCCGCGCTCCGCTTGGTATTGCTGGTAAATCGCGTCGAAGTCCACCGTCGCCCAGGTTCGCGCGCGGCGTGACGTGTCGACCAACGCCTGCACGAACTGCTGACGCTCTCCCTGGAACTGCTGCACCAACGCGCCTGGCTCGATCAAATATTTGAAGCGGTACTCCGCGAAATACGAGTAACGAGGGGCAATGATCCCGCGCAGTTCGAGCTGAACAAGCAGCGTTTTCAACGGCAGCTGGCGGATGTTGCTCATGTCGGAAAGATGCAGCAGCAAGAATTCCCACTGGCCGTCATGGCGCGCACTGAGCAAATCCTCCAGCACCCGACGAATCCCCTCACGCTCGGGCGTGTCCCCGTACACGAAATTTTCCAGCACGTTTAGGCTGTCGCGATTGGCCAGCACCAGACACTCGGAGACGGCACCGTCGCGCCCTGCCCGGCCAATCTCCTGGCTGTAGTTTTCGACGGATTTGGGCAGATCGAAATGCACGACGTTGCGGATGTCACTTTTGTCGATGCCCATCCCGAACGCAATGGTAGCGACGATGCAGTTCAGGCGCCCCGCCATGAACTGACGCTGGATCGACTCGCGTCTGTCGTGGGGTAATCCGGCGTGATAGGCCTGCGCCGGAATGCCCTGCTCCGCCAAATGCGCCGCCACGAATTCGGCGGTTTTCTGCAACGTGACATACACGATGCTCGGCTGCCCGGCCCGCTCGCCCAGCCACTGCGTCAGGCGTCTGCGTTTGTCGCGCCCCGGCGTGGGTTCGACCAACAGCGTGAGATTCGGCCGATAAAACCCGGTCGTCACCACGTCTTTGGGCGCGATGGCGAATTTGCTCTGCATGTCTTCGATGACGTGTGGAGTGGCAGTCGCGGTCAGCAACAGCGCTTGCGGGATATTGAATTCGCGCTGGTAGTCCGGAAGCTTGAGATAGTCTGGGCGGAAGTTATGCCCCCATTCCGAGATGCAATGCGCCTCGTCGATCACCAACAGCGAGATCGGCACCTGCGCGATGAAGTGCCGGAATCGCTCATTTTTTAGACGCTCTACCGAAATCATCAGAATTTTCAGTTCTCCGGAGCGGGCGCGGTTCATCACGTCTGTCACGTCTTCACGACTCTGTGCCGAATCGATACTGGCGGCTGAAATCCCATGGCGTTGCAGAAAAGCGAGCTGGTCCTGAATCAGCGCCAGCAACGGAGAAACCACCAGTGTGAGGTTTGGCAATAGCAAGGCTGGCAACTGGTAACACAGCGACTTGCCGGACCCGGTGGGAAAAATCGCAGCAGCGGAGCGACCCGCCAATACCGCGCTGATCGCTGCCTCTTGTCCGGCGCGGAACTGCCGATAACCGAAAACCTGCTCGAGCGTTTGATGCATGTGCCGCCCTCCATGAACCGTCGCAAAAGCCTGCACCTTAGCGCGGCAGATTCGGGCGACGAACACCTAAACCGTTACAGAAATGCCAAACAGGATACATCTCTGATAAGCGAGGGATGTGCATGGCTAGCAAAACGACATTGCGGCGTTTAACCTCGCCGCAACTTTTACTCACATCTGATTTCACTCGCTGAAGAGGGCCTAGACGCCCCATTGCAGCACGAAAATCGCCAAGGAGAGGCCATGCAACCCACCCTGCCGCCCGAGGATGACGGCCAGATCGTCATGCAGCGTCTGACGCCGGACCAGTTCGACGTCGTGCTCGGTTCGCATCCCGTAAAAAGAAAACTCCCACCTGCCAAAAGTACGTGGCCGCTCAGCAGCGTGTTGATTTGTCTGGCGCTAGTGATGGCGATTATCTACCTCGTCGCTCAGATGTTTCATACGCAGAAACCCGCTCCGATGCCCGTCGCCACGTTACCGGCGGCTGACGTCATCGAGGCACCTGAACCCGAGGCTCAAACACCCGAAATGCGGACGACCGAGCAAGTGGTCTACGTCGCTCCCAAGCTAGATACCACCCAACCTGAGGCGTCAAAGCCGCTTGACGACTGCATGAAGCAAGGCAATGTGATCGACCGAGACGTCATCAATTGCCGGTTTGGCGATATTCAACCGACGGACTACAACGCACCCCGACCACAGGGCATGGTGTCTGACCGTTACATGGCGCAGTACAAGGCGACCGCCGCCAAGCCTCACGCTGAAACGGGCCGTCGCTATGAAGTCGCGGGCGTACTCATTAGGGAAGTGGATGGGCGCAATCGGTATGAAGCGCGCTACCGCATTTACAACAATCACGTTGAAAACAACAGCGTGTGCATGAACTTCAAGACCGACAGCGTCGAGTACCGTGAGTGCCGTCGTGCTGCCGCGCCCTATTTCAAGGATATGTGCAGCGACTGGACCAAGCGTGCCGCCAAAGACAAGGATGAGAAAAACAAACTCGCACAAGAGCAGTTTTGTGAAGCAGCGGCTACCTATCGACCCTGAGCAACTACCGACACAATTAGAAGCAATGACATTGGATTATATCGAGAAACAGTTACTCCTTTGTCAAATGAACTATCTCAACCTACCTTTTGGGCACCTCACAACCAAAAGGTAATTGAACATGAGCGTACTAACGGTATTTTTTTGCGGAACGGGTTCTAACCAATACGACATCCACAATAAGAGTTATTGGAACGGGGAGCTGATTTCCACGCTGGCCTCCAATATGACCAGCAAAGAGTTTGTGGACTGGATCATCATCGACGGTCCGGGCAGCGGTAACTTGCAGGCTGACGAACTTTTTATCGAACCCGGGGGCTATGGCTTGACTGGAACGCTGTTCGGTAAAGGCTGGGAAGAAAACGTTGCCCATGCGCTCGCTATCATCAAAGGTAAAACCGACTGGCAGCGCAAAAAGCTAACCAAACAAGAATACGATCGGCTGAAAAAGGCGAATATTCCAATCGATGATCTTGATCGCACAGGGTGCTGGCTGTGGCGCACTTATGACTACGGGGATCGCAAAGTCACCCCTCAGCAGCTTCAAGAAAAGATCATTCAGATCTTCCGCAAGAAGGATGAAAAAGGTAGACCCATCCCCAAGCAAGTCAATCTGGTGGGCTGGAGCCGCGGGGGTATCAGTTGCCACATGCTGGCGAATGCCATGCAGGCAGACCCCGATCTGAAACACATCGCCGTCAACATCTTCGCCATTGATCCCGTGCCGGGTTTGCTCAACTTCCAGCAACACCGCGTTGTGTTGGGGCCGAACGTCAAGCAATACATCGGCTTCTACGCTCGTGATGAGCGCTCTAGAGGTTTCGCCTGTGTTGCCCCAAAAACGGCACCAGGAACATCGGTTCATATTTACCCAATGGCGGGCCGTCATGCGACGCTTGTAGGGAACGCTGCGATTGACGGCGCCAACGGGCAGAAAGCACTCGTCGAGCCCGGCCTTATTCTTCGCCACTACGCAGAACAGTGTTTAACACGTTGGGGCGCGGAGCTTGACAAGAAACTCAACTTGTCTATCGCGACCGTTGATGAGTATTTGAAAGTGATCGCGAAAGACGATCTCAAATACGTGAGCATGCGCAAAGAGAGTTATACCGCCCTGACCGAAAGCGATAAGGACGAACGCAAAATTTCGTGGGGCGATAAGGGCGTCAAATTTTCGGACGTCAGTGGCTCGGGATTTATTCCTAATGCGGCATTGGCGGCGCCTATGGCGCCTTCCTCCAGTTATCATAAGGCCGTCGTTTATTGATACAATTCAAACCTCGTTACATCATCAGTAATTAAGTTCAACTAGACCCACTGCACTAACAGCTAGACCCATTGACCTTTCTTCGCCAAGCTTGATTGCAAGTCAGTGTCATCCAGGATTCTGCAAAACGGCGTGCCCTCGACCCGGATTACCGATGAACGGCGAGCGCACGCCTTTAAACCATCGCACAACGATATTTTTCGGCAGTGCCTGATAAAACCGAGTTTTCAGCGGTCATACCTTCCGCCAAGCAGAGGCTTTCAGCCGATCACTTCAGGAAAACCCATGACCCTCACTCGTTACCTTCCGCTCATGTTCGCTGCACTGATTGCCACTCTTGCAGGTTGCGGCGACAAGAACCCTGAAAAAGCCAGCAGTGCCTCCGCTGACGCCCGCGGCCTGTCAAAATCGATGACGGTAGACGTGAGCGGTGCCATGAATCTGCACTACGAAGCCAAAGGCGACGCCGTCAGCGTTGGCTTCCTGCCCGGCAAGCTGCCCGGTGCGAACTGGCTGACGCTCAGTGCGGACCAAGAAGCAGACGGTGATCGCAACGAAGTCAGCATCGGGCCAATCCTCGGTTTCTCCTTCGAGGACCCGGACCAGCAGAAACAGGCAATCATGTTTCAAGGCGGGCGTGTGGAAGTCGCCCATGATGAAAACAGCGCGTCCTACGACACCGGCTCGTACTACCAGTATTTCGACACAGACAAGGACGGCGCGAACAGCAACGTCAAACTCGACTTCAGCAAGATCGAGAAGCTGACGTCATCCAACAAACTGTTGGACCGTTATAGATTGGTAGGCACGTTTCAGTTCAACGCCGCACTCTCCCCCGAACAGCCCACCGACGAATGCACCAAAGAAGCCGCCGCCTTCGCGGCCCAACACGGCGAACGCCACCCCGGTTTCGACGCGAAGCTGTGCAACGCGAAGAACGTCGTTGCCAAGGGCAGTTTCGACATCACCCAGGATTTTCCGGTGACTGAGAAATCCGGCTGAGCCATAAGATCGGGCAAGACTGACGCTAAAAGATATCCATAAAAAAACCGCCCCTGGAGGCGGTTTTTTGTTCAGCGAAGCCCGGTCTTACAACTTCGGACCCGCTGCCTTGATCGCATCGCTCACCTCGAACTTCTTGAAGTTCTCGATGAACAGACCGGCCAGTGCCTTGGCCGCTTCGTCGTACGCTGCTTTGTCGGCCCAGGTGTTGCGTGGGTTCAGCAGCCCGGTGTCGACGCCTGGAACGGATTTCGGCACGTCCAGGTTAACGGTGTCGAGGTGCTCGGTTTCTGCACCGATCAGCGCGCCGCTCTGGATCGCAGCAATAACGCCACGGGTCGTCGGGATGTTGAAGCGTTTGCCAACACCGTAGCCGCCGCCGGTCCAGCCGGTGTTGACCAGGTAAACCTTCGAGCCAAAGCCGCGGATACGCTTGATCAGCAGCTCAGCGTATTCGCCAGCCGGACGCGGGAAAAACGGTGCGCCGAAGCAGGTGGAGAAGGTCGACTTGATGCCCGCCCCCGAACCCATTTCGGTCGAACCGACCAGCGCGGTGTAGCCCGACAGGAAGTGGTAAGCGGCCTGTTCTTCGCTGAGGATCGACACGGGCGGCAGAACACCGGTCAGGTCGCAGGTCAGGAAGATCACAGCGTTTGGCTCGCCACCGAAGTTTTTCTCGGAGCGCTTTTCAACGTGTTCCAGCGGGTACGCGGCGCGGCTGTTCTGGGTCAGGCTGCTGTCGGCGTAGTCGGCGTGCTGGTTGGCGTCGAGAACGACGTTTTCCAGCACAGCTCCATGCTTGATGGCCTTCCAGATGACCGGCTCGTTCTTCTCGGACAGGTCGATGCACTTGGCGTAGCAACCGCCTTCAATGTTGAACACGACACCTTCGCCCCAGCCGTGCTCGTCGTCGCCGATCAGGTAACGGCTCTCGTCTGCGGACAAGGTGGTTTTGCCAGTGCCCGACAGACCGAAGAACAGGGTCACATCGCCTTCTTCGCCAATGTTGGCGGCGCAATGCATTGGCAGCACGTCAGCGGCCGGCAGCAGGAAGTTCTGCACGGAGAACATGGCTTTTTTCATCTCGCCGGCGTAACGCATGCCTGCGATCAGCACCTTCCTCTGTGCGAAGTTGAGGATGACGCAGCCGTCGGAGTTGGTGCCGTCGCGTTCTGGCTCGCAGATGAAGTTGGCAACGTTCAGCACCTGCCATTCCTGGCGACCGGCAGGGTTGTACTGGGCCGGATTAATGAACAGGCAACGACCGAACAGATTCTGCCAGGCAGTCTGAGTGGTCATCTTGACGGCCAGGTAGTGATCGGATGCCGAGCCTACGTGGACGTGAGAAACGAAATGTTCCTGAGCGTTGTTGAACGACTCGACACGCGCCCACAGGGCATCGAACTTGTCAGCAGGGAATTTGCGGTTGATCGGACCCCAGGCGATGGCCGACGACGTGCTCGGCTCATCGACGATGAAACGGTCCGCTGGCGAGCGACCTGTACGGTGACCGGTTTCGACGACGAGCGCGCCGGTGTCGGACAGTACGCCTTCTTCGCGTTTGAGGGCTTCTTTAACCAGTTCGTCGACACTGAGATCGGTGTAAACGGCGTTGTTGGCTTGCGTCATGAGATTCCCCGTCGGCCCGCTGGCCGAGTGCTCCAAACGTTTTGTAGTAGAAAAACCCAAACTACTACAGCTGAAAAGTGGGCCGGATTATGCCAGAAAAGGCCAAAAAAGGTAGGGGCCAACTGTCAGAACTACATAATCCAGAGCCAAGCAGGCCGGGCGGAAACCATTCAGCCCGACCTTGGCACTACATCGACACTACATTAATGACGGGTGTCAGAAGGGGTATCGATCCCACCGCCTGCAAACAGCTGCGCCACGTCAGCGGCATCGAACAGGTAGCGCTGATTACAGAACTGGCAATCGATCTCGACCATACCGTTGTGTTCGATCACCAACTGCTGCGCATCCTCAAGGCCCAGGCTGACCAGCGCGTTAGCGGAGCGCTCGCGGGAGCAGCTGCAACGGAACACCAGCGGCTGAATGTCGAACATGCGCACGGCGTCCTCATGGAAGAGACGATGCAGCACGGTTTCGTTGTTCAGGCTCAGCAGCTCTTCGGCGGTGAGGGTATCGACGAGGGTATTGACGTGCTGCCAGCTGGCTTCGCGCTCTTCCGCGTCAGTGAGACGTGCGGGAGGGAGTTGCTGAAGCAGAAGACCGCGCGCTCGCTTGCCGTCAGCCTTGATCCAGAAGCGCGTAGGCAATTGCTCGGACATCACGAAGTAGCTGGAGAGGCAAGCCGACAGGTCGACGCCGTCCAGCCCCACGATCCCTTGGTAGCGTTTACCCTGGCGAGGATCGATGGTCATGGTCAGGTCGCCGTCTGGCATCAGCTCCTGTAACGTGGCTGCCGGGGTGATGAGGCTTTCGTCATAACGGGCGATGCCGCGGATTTCGCGGTCGCTGGAGCACTCGACCATCAGCAGCGAAACCGGCCCCAGCGAGCGCGCCTGCAAGACCAGCAAGCCGTCGAATTTCAGCGTGCCGACCAGCAAGGCAGCTGCAGCGAGCATTTCGCCGAGCAGTTGCGCAACCGGTTCGGGGTAAGGGTGCTTGGCAAGTACCTCAGCGTAGCTACGCTCCAGTGCCACAAGCTCACCGCGAACGTCGCTCTCGTCGAAGATGAAACGTTGGGTGTAATCGATGTCCGGGAAATTTTGCATATGAAGAAAGGTATCTGAGTAATGACAAAGTGATGACAAGCGCTTATAAAACGCCGTTTAGCACCGATGGGTGCACTGTCATGCCGATGGGGGCATCTTATGGACTATCCCGCGTTGTTCCAAGCCAAGTGGAACGCCAAAAAATTCCTGCTGTGTAATCTGATCGCCCTAGCACTGCTGCTGGTGTGGATCTGGCCCACAGGCCACGCCGCTTTCACCCAATTCGACGAATGGTTTTTCCATTTGCTGAACCGCCCGCTTGAGCAAAACAAAGTGTGGTTGTGGGTCTGGACGATTGCCAGTATGCGCCCGTTCGATATCGTCGTCGGGCTGATCTTGCTGGTGCTGCTGATCAAGGGCGACTGGGTATTCAAAGCGGTACAAACCCGCGCCGCGCTGATCGGCTTCGTACTCACGTTGATTCTGTTGCTGATCATTCGCACGGTGTTCTCCAAAATCATCGATCACACCTCCCTGCAACATGACAGCGCCTCCATGGTGATCCCGGACGCGATCAAGCTCAGCGAAATCTTCCCCACACTGGAAGACAAATGGCAGTTGAAGGACCGCTCTAGCCAGAGCTTTCCGGGCGACCACGCTTCGGTGCTGCTGATCTGGGCGATGTTCATGACTGTGTTCAGCCGTACGGTGAGTCAGCGCGTGATCATCTGGGTGCTGGCGCTGCTGTTCATGATGCCCCGCCTGGTGGCTGGCGCTCATTGGGGTCAGGACGATTACATTGGCGGCGTGATGATCGCCCTGCTGGCGTTGGCCTGGAGTTGTTACACGCCGTTCGTGGCAGTGGCCACACGCTTTCTGTTGCAAGTCACGGCGCCGATTTTCAACCTGTTCGCCAAGGTGCCGCTGCTGGGCTGTCTGAGCATCATGAAGCCAGGCGCACGATTGTAAGAGATCCGCATTGGCAGGGGCCGCCGGGCGTGGCTCCTACACACCGCGACCAGACGTTCACCCCGCGAGCGCGCACTCAGTCATCCCCCGACCGAAAATGAAACAGCTGGCGTCGCTGCTTTTTGGTCGGTTTGCCGTCCGTGGTCACGCCCAGGCTCCCAGCCTTGCGCATCTCGGCCGCCTGTTCCCGCTTCGCGAGGCTTTCCGGTGTTTCGCTGTACAGCAACTGAGCTTCCGGCGCCCCCCGACGAACGATGGACAGCGCCTGAACCACCACCGTGCGCTCATCGAACCCGGCTCGAATCTGAAACTCGTCACCAATGCGCGGCTCCTTCCCGGGCTTGCAACGCTCGCCTCGGCAATGCACCTTGCCGCTTTCAATCGCTGCTTTCGCCAACGCGCGAGTCTTGAAGAAACGCGCTGCCCAGAGCCATTTGTCAAGACGAACCTTGTCGTCCTCTTCTGCCTTTTGTGCCATCTGAATTCCTCAATCGGTTAATAGTCAGAACTGTACTACGCAACGCCGGGGGCGCAGTAATCTCAAACCTTGATTAGAATTCCCCGCACATGCGTAAGGGCATGCGCTTTATCGCTCGTGCGGCTATCGTTCCCGGATTGTCACACAGCAGACCGCGTTGGCCGTTAAAGTCATCGGCGCTGGCATTGAGCAGCCTGCATTTCAAGCCTTGGCCCTGGCTTTTCGGGTGTCAGGGAGAACGCGCAACTTGACGGAATCGCTTTGAAAACATTCGACCATCTCACAGTCATCGGCCTTCGCGAATGGGTGGCGCTGCCCAACTTGGGGGTGGCAGGCTTGCGCGCGAAAATCGACACCGGGGCCAGCACATCCAGCCTGCATGCCACGGAAATCGAACCTTTCGAACGCGACGGCGAAAAGTGGGTTCGCTTCAACGCTCACTTGGGGACCGTCGTGCAGTTACGACATCGCCGTTGTGAAGCGCAGTTGGTGGCGATGAAGACAATCAAGAGCTCAAACGGCCAGGCGCAGGTGCGATACGTGATTCGCACCACCCTTGCCTTGGGAGATCGGGTCTGGCCGGTGGAATTCACCCTGGCCTGCCGCAAGGCCATGCGTTACCGGTTGTTATTGGGTTCCAAAGCTTTGATTGACGGCCAACTGGTGGTCAATCCGGGCATTACTTACGTTCAGGACAAACCGGTCTTTCCGGCCTCCAATCCCTCTGCCACAGGTGTTGCATGAAGATCGCTGTGCTTTCGCGAAACCCGCGTCTGTATTCAACTCGCCGTCTGGTCGAAGCTGGCATTCAGCGTGGCCATGAGGTCGTGGTGATCGATACCCTGCGCGCCTATATGAACATCGCCAGTCATAAGCCGCAGATTCACTATCGAGGAAAACCCCTGGAAGGCTTTGACGCGGTCATTCCGCGCATTGGCGCTTCCGTGACCTTCTACGGCTGCGCCGTGCTGCGTCAATTCGAGATGATGGGCGTGTTCCCGCTCAACGAATCCGTCGCCATCGCGCGCTCCCGGGACAAATTGCGTTCGTTGCAATTGTTGTCGCGGCGCGGAATCGGCCTGCCGGTGACGGGTTTCGCTCACTCCCCTGACGACATCCCCGACCTGATCCAGATGGTCAACGGCGCGCCGTTGGTGATCAAGGTGCTGGAAGGCACCCAAGGCATCGGCGTCGTACTCTGCGAAACGGCAACGGCAGCGGAATCGGTGATCGAAGCCTTCATGGGCCTCAAGCAGGACATCATGGTGCAGGAATACATCAAGGAAGCCGGAGGCGCGGACATTCGCTGCTTCGTGGTGGGCGACAAGGTGATCGCTTCGATGATGCGTCAGGCCAAACCCGGTGAATTCCGCTCCAACCTGCACCGGGGCGGCACCGCCAGCCTGATCAAGATCACGCCGGAAGAACGCATGACTGCCATCCGCGCCGCCAAGGTCATGGGCCTGAGCGTTGCGGGCGTCGACATCCTGCGCTCGAACCACGGGCCACTGGTGATGGAAGTGAACTCATCGCCGGGCCTGGAAGGCATCGAAGCCACGACCGGCAAGGACGTGGCAGGGATGATCATCCAATACATCGAGAAAAACGGCGGCCCGCACATGACGCGGACGAAGGGAAAGGGGTGATTCGCTAACTCGCCATGAATGTGCGTAGCAGTCCGGGTTGCCGGCGGTGGCGATGCGTCTGACGCGACCGCCGGCAAGCCAGGCTGCTACAGGATCGGACGCTTAATCCGCATCCCTCGGCAACATCAACCCCAACGGCAGCCGAACCCTCGCTTCCAACCCGCCTCCTGATCGATTGCGCAGTTCGACGTTGCCGCCGTGCATGGCAGCGATGCGTTTGACGATGGCAAGGCCCAGCCCGGTGCCTTTGCCACTGCGGGCACGGTCGCCGCGGATGAAAGGGTTGAAGATGCCTTCCAGCTCGGAGGGGTCAATGCCCATGCCTCGGTCCAGCACGCTGAGCACGACATAAGGCGCACCGCTGTCACCGGACACATAAGCTGCCACTTCAACGCCATCTCCCGCATGGTGCATGGCGTTCCCGATGAGGTTGGCGAGCAGGCGCTTCATCGACACCCGGCGCAGCGGAAACGGCGGAATCGATTCCAGGCATAAACGCACCTGCTCGACAGGGCTGTTGTACGGCGCCACCACTTCGTGAACCAGTTCGACCAGATCGACTTCTTCGACTTCTTCGTCGCGCCCATCACGAATGAACGCCAGAAACTGATCGAGAATGGCATCCATGTCCTCGATGTCCCGGACCATGCCATCCATGAATTCGTTGTCCTTGGGCATCAATTCCAGCGACAGACGCAATCGCGTGAGCGGCGTGCGCAGGTCGTGGGAAACCCCGGCCAGCATCAGCTCCCGCTCCTGCCCTGCCTGTTCGACGTCCTCCGCCATCTGATTGAAGGCGCGGTACACCTCGGTCATTTCGCTGGGGGTGTCGCTGACGGGCAAACGGACGCTACGCCCCTGCCCCAATTGGCGAGCCGCGAACACCAAACGTTTGAGTGGCCGATTCAGCTGGCTGACGAAAATCCAGGCCGACGCCGTCGACAGCAAACCGATGGCGAGGAACCAGCCGAGCACGCTCCAGATTTTCTGACCGCGTAACGGATGAGGATACAGAGGGACCTTGAGCCATCCATCACCCAGACTCGGTGCCCGCACCCACAGCGCTGGCGGCGCGTGGACCCGCAGCCGTACTTCGGTGTCGGCTCCCAACTCGGCCTGCATCTGGCGTTGATAAATTTCCGAGTAAGGCCAGTGCTGCTCGCCTTCCGGTACGCCACCGCCAACGACACGAATCAGCCCCGCCGCATCGGCGATCGTCTGTCGGTCGCTTTCATCTGCCGCCCAATACGCCCGCAAGGTGAGCGCGACGCCATGGCTGTACTGACGGTCGACCAGCACGTCTTCGTTCATCAGCAGATACACCAGCGTCAGCGCCTTGGAAAACAGCACGACGATGAGCACCAGCCACAGGGTGCGGGAAAAGAAGCTTTGCGGGAACCAGAGCGGAGTCTTCATAACGGTGGCTATACACTTTGCAGGAGCGAGGTAAACTCGCGAGATGTCGCGGATGGCAAGAGACAGCAAAACCAGCCACCTCGACACCTCCTCTTGGGAGGCGCGAAATGACTGGCTGGCGTAAGCAGGCGATCAAAGCGCCCCACAGGCAACCTGTCGATGTGCTTACTGCTTGTTAGCACCGTCAGGCACGAACACATAACCCACACCCCAGACGGTCTGGATATAACGCGGTTTGGCGGCATCGACTTCGATCAAACGGCGCAGGCGTGAAATCTGTACATCGATGGATCGCTCCAACGCGTCCCACTCGCGGCCTCGGGCAAGATTCATCAGTTTGTCGCGAGTCAGCGGCTCCCGAGCGTGCATGACCAACGCCTTGAGAACAGCGAACTCGCCGGTGGTGAGCATGTGAACCTGATCACCCTTTTTCAGCTCGCGAGTGGCGAGCGACAGCTCGTATTCACCGAACGTGACGGTTTCGTCTTCACTGGCAGGCGCACCGGGCACCGGCGCGGACTGGCGTCGCAGGACCGCCTTGACACGGGCCATCAGTTCATCGGGGTTGAATGGCTTGGCCAGGTAATCGTCGGCGCCCAGTTCCAGCCCTTTGATGCGGCTCAACTCGTCGCCCTTGGCCGTCAGCATAATGATCGGCACCTGGTTGTTCGCGGCACGCAGTCTGCGGCAGGCAGACAAGCCGTCTTCGCCGGGCAGCATCAAATCCAGCACGACGAGATGGAACACTTCCCGAGCCAGCAGACGATCCATGTGCTCGACATTGGGCACAGCACGGGCGCGGTAGCCCTTGCTGGTAAAAAAACGTTCTAACAGGCTGCTCAGACCCGGGTCATCATCAACGATGAGGATTTTCTCGCCTTCAGCCGTTTGTGCAGTGCTGCTCATTGGAAGCTCCTTTGATCTCGGCGCGCATTATGGCGTAGCTGCTGTTATGTGCACCGTGTGCATTGTTAGCAGATTTTTCCTGGGGTCACACTGATGCTCTGCGCGGGGCATTACAGATATCTACAGAGTAGCCGTGCAGCCCTGACAAGCCCTCCGACGAGGCAATCCCCTAATCCGGGTTCACTGGGTATAATGCGCCGCCCTCAAGATCAGACACCACTCGCTCAAGGCCTTCGCCAGCAGCCGGATTTTTTGCACACACATTTGCCAGGTGGTTTTATGGACAGCATCAACAGCCGCATCGCCGAGGAACTCGGCGTCCGCCCGCAACAGGTCGAAGCGGCCGTCGCGTTACTGGATGAAGGCTCTACCGTGCCGTTCATCGCTCGCTACCGTAAAGAAGTGACTGGCAGCCTCGATGACACGCAACTGCGTCATCTGGAAGAGCGTCTGCGCTATCTGCGAGAGCTGGACGAGCGCCGCATCAGCATCCTTGCGAGCATCGAAGAGCAAGGCAAGTTGACCCCGGAACTGGCGCGCGACATCAAGCTCGCCGACACCAAGACCCGCCTCGAAGACTTGTACCTGCCTTATAAACAGAAGCGCCGTACCAAAGGCCAGATCGCTCTCGAAGCCGATCTCGGCGAGTTGGCGGATGGCCTGTTCAACGACCCGAGCCTGACGCCGGACACCGAAGCCGCGCGCTTCGTCGATGCAGAAAAAGGCTTCGCTGACGTCAAGGCCGTGCTGGAAGGTGCCAAATACATCCTGATGGAGCGTTTCGCCGAAGACGCCACGCTGCTGGAGAAACTGCGCAGCTTCCTCAAGCAGGAAGCCGTGATCAGCGCCCGCGTCGTGGTAGGCAAGGAAGAAGAAGGCGCCAAGTTCCGCGACTACTTCGAACACGACGAGCCCTTGAAAAGCATGCCGTCCCACCGTGCGCTGGCCATTTTCCGCGGCCGCAACGAAGGCATTCTCAGCTCTGCGCTGAAAGTCGGTGAAGAGCTGCCAGGCACGCTGCACCCGTGCGAGATGATGATCAGCGAGCGCTTCCGCCTGCAAAATCAGAACCGTCCGGCCGACAAATGGCTGAGTGAAGTCGTGCGCTGGACCTGGAAGGTGAAGCTGTATTCCCATCTGGAAACCGACCTGCTGGGCGAGCTGCGCGATGGCGCCGAGACCGAGGCGATCAACGTCTTCGCCCACAACCTGCATGACCTGCTGCTGGCCGCCCCGGCTGGCCCGCGCGCCACACTGGGTCTCGACCCGGGCCTGCGCACCGGTTGCAAAGTGGCCGTGGTCGATACCACCGGCAAACTGCTGGACCACGCTACGGTTTACCCGCACGTGCCGAAAAACCAGTGGGACCAGACGATCGCCGTATTGGCTGCCCTGTGCGCCAAGCATTCGGTCGATCTGATCGCCATCGGCAACGGCACCGCCAGTCGCGAAACCGACAAACTGGCCGCTGAGCTGATCAAAAAATACCCAGGCCTGAAAATGACCAAGGTCATGGTCTCCGAAGCGGGTGCATCGGTGTACTCGGCGTCGGAACTGGCCGCCAAGGAATTCCCGGACCTGGACGTGTCGATCCGTGGCGCGGTGTCCATCGCTCGTCGCCTGCAGGACCCACTGGCCGAGCTGGTAAAGATCGACCCGAAATCCATCGGGGTCGGCCAATACCAGCACGATGTGTCGCAGCTCAAGCTGGCACGCGGTCTGGACGCCGTAGTTGAGGACTGTGTAAACGCCGTGGGCGTCGATGTGAACACGGCGTCGGTCGCCCTCCTCGCCCGTATTTCCGGTCTGAACACGACACTGGCGCAAAACATCGTGACTCACCGTGACGAGAACGGCGCTTTCAAAACCCGCGCCGCGCTGAAGAAAGTCGCGCGCCTGGGCGAGAAAACCTTCGAACAGGCCGCAGGCTTTCTGCGAGTCATGAACGGCGACAACCCGCTGGATTCGTCCGCCGTTCACCCTGAGGCGTACCCGTTGGTACAACGTATTGCTGCCGAAACCGACCGCGACATTCGCTCGCTGATCGGCGACGCCAGCTTCCTCAAGCGTCTGGACCCGAAGAAATTCACCGACGAGACCTTTGGTCTTCCAACCGTCACCGACATTCTTCAAGAACTTGAGAAACCGGGCCGCGACCCGCGCCCGGAATTCAAGACCGCCGAGTTCCAGGACGGCGTCGAAGACCTGAAAGACCTGCAACTGGGCATGATCCTCGAAGGTGTCGTCACCAACGTGACCAATTTCGGCGCGTTCGTCGATATTGGCGTTCACCAGGACGGCCTGGTGCATATCTCTGCGCTGTCGGAGAAATTCATCAAAGACCCTCGCGAAGCCGTCAAAGCCGGTGATGTGGTGAAAGTGAAGGTCATGGAAGTCGACATCCCACGCAAACGCGTCGGCCTGTCGATGCGCATGAGCGACACGCCGGGCGAGAAAATCGACGGCGCCCGTGGTGCACGGCCTGGGGCAGCGCCACGGCAGCAACAAACCAGCGCGCCGCGCAAAGAAACCGCGACAGCCGCCCCGGCCAACAACGCCATGGCTTCGCTGTTCGCCAACGCCAAGCAACTGAAGAAACGCTGATGGATATTCCGGACGAGCTGACACAAAGCGCTTATTTCAAGACTCTGGGCTGCCGTGTCGTGCGCCTCAGTGAGGAAGGCGTCGCAGAGGTGGCGTTGGCGCTGGAGCCACATCTGCGCAATCGCGGCAATGTCATGCACGGCGGCGCGCTGTTCAGTCTGGTCGATATCGCCATGGGGCTGGCCTGCTCCAGCGCCCATGGCTTCGACAAGCAAAGCGTGACTGTCGAGTGCAAGATCAACTACATGCGCGGCGTGGCGGATGGCGAAGTCACCTGTGTCGCGACGGTGCTGCACGCCGGTCGGCGCACACTGGTAGTCGAAGCTGCCGTGCATCAGGCCGACAAACTGGTCGCGAAAGCACAAGGCACATTCGCGATCGTGTAGCTGTCCGATAGGGATATGGGTTAATTTCGGCGCTGTGTATCAGTGTCGAAATTTTCTGGTCATTCCCACATGAAAGCCTGTGGAAATGGTCAGTGACGGGCATCGGCGTTCGGACCGAAAACGAGGCGAAAACGCCAGTTCCTTTCTTCACCCTTGTAGATCGCCATATCGCCCCCATATAGGGCCGACTGACGCGTGAAGGAATCCAACTTGAGCGAACTTCTCAATCGCCGCCTGGCTCTGCTCGGCGAGCAATCTCACCTCTCCCTTCTGGAGAAGTGCCTGCACGGTATCGAGCGTGAATGCCTGCGCGTTACGAGCGAGGGCCGCCTGGCCCAGACGCCACACCCTGAAAGCCTGGGTTCTGCACTGACCAACGAGCAGATCACCACCGACTATTCGGAGTCGTTGCTGGAGTTCATTACGCCAGCACTGGCCAATCCTGCCGACACCCTCGACAGCCTCGAAAAGATCCACCGCTTCGCCTATAGCAAGCTGGGCAACGAGTACATCTGGAGCCCTTCGATGCCGTGCCCGCTGCCGGCCGAGGAAGACATCCCGATCGCCTATTACGGCACGTCGAACATTGGCAAGCTCAAGTACGTATACCGCCAGGGCCTCGCCTTGCGTTACGGCAAGACGATGCAATGCATCGCAGGCATCCATTACAACTTTTCGCTGCCTGAAGACATTTGGGCCGTTCTGCGCAAGACCGAAGATTTCGACGGCACCGATCGCGACTTCCAGTCCGAAAGCTATATCGGCCTGATCCGCAATTTCCGTCGTTACAGCTGGCTATTGATGTATCTGTTCGGCGCCTCGCCTGCACTGGATGCCAGCTTCCTGCGCGGTCGCTCGCACCAGTTGGAGCAGTTCGACGCCGACACGCTCTACCTGCCTTACGCCACCAGCCTGCGCATGAGCGATCTGGGTTATCAGAGCAACGCCCAGGCCGACCTGACGCCGTGCTACAACGATTTGCTGACCTACACCGACAGCCTGCGCAAAGCGGTGGCAACGCCCTACGCGCCGTACACCGAAATCGGCACGCACAAGGATGGCGAGTGGATTCAGCTCAACACCAACGTGCTGCAGATCGAAAACGAGTACTACTCGACGATCCGTCCGAAGCGCGTGACTTACTCCGGCGAGCGTCCGATTCAGGCCTTGATGGCCCGGGGCGTTCAGTACGTCGAAGTCCGTTGCCTGGACATTAACCCGTTCCTGCCGGTCGGGATCGACCTGCAACAGTCGCGCTTCATCGACGCCTTCATTCTGTTCTGTGCCCTGCAGGAAAGCCCACAACTGGCTGACTGCGAATGCGGAAATGCCAGCAGCAACTTCCTCACCGTGGTCAAGGAAGGCCGTCGTCCTGGCCTGCAACTGAGCCGCAACACGTCCACCATCGACCTGAAAGTCTGGGCGGATGAGTTGCTGGACAAGATCGAACCGATCATCACGTTGTTGGACAAGAGCCAAGGGATCGCTGAACACGCAGAATCGCTGGCCGTTCAACGGGCCAAGGTCGCGGATGCGTCACTGACACCGTCGGCACAAGTACTGGCCGCCATGACGGAGCGCAAGGAAGGTTTTACGGCGTTCTCGCTGCGTCAGGCGCAGGTGCACGCGGAATACTTCCGCAGCCGCCCGCTGAGCGTCGACGACCAAACGGATTTCGAAACCCGCGCCCGCGAATCCCTGGCCCAGCAATCCGAGCTGGAACAGGCCGAAGAGCCGGTGGATTTCGACACCTTCGTCGGGGCCTATCAGGCGAGCATTCTGGCGATCAGTAACTGATCGATGCCTGAACGAAAAAACGGCGTGCCTCAGGCGCGCCGTTTTTGTTTCTGATGCACGCAGCAATATCTGCAATCGCGACCATCCTGACACTACGAGGTCGTCTGGTTTACTGCCGCTGCGCGCCAGATCGCAGGCAAGCCAGCTCCTACGGCCTTCGGCCAGAATCATCAGCCCTGCTGGCGTCGCGAATCGGTTTCTGCCGAAGGCGTAGGAGCAAGCTTGCTCGCGATCTCGCGCGTAGCGGCAGCAATGTCTGCAATCGTGATCATCCTGACACCATGAGGTCGTCTGATTTACTGCCGCTGCGCGCCAGATCGCAGGCAAGCCAGCTCCTACGGCCTTCGGCCAGAATCAATAGCCCCGCTGGTGCCGCGAATCGGTTTCTGCCGAAGGCGTAGGAGCAAGCTTGCTCGCGATCTGGCGCGAAGCGGCAGCAATGTCTGCAACCGCGACCATCCTGACACCATGAGGTCGTCTGGTTTACTGCCGCTGCGCGCCAGATCGCAGGCAAGCCAGCTCCTACGGCCTTCGGCCAGAATCAGCAACCACGCAGGCGCCGCGAATCGGTTTCTGCCGAAGGCCGTAAAATCCGCGTGGAGCTTAGATCGCCTTCTCGAAAATCTTCGAATTACGCTGATAGTTGTACAGCGACGCACGGGCGCTCGGCAGGCGATCAACGCTGCTCGGCTCGAAACCGCGCTCGCGGAACCAGTGGGCGGTACGGGTCGTGAGGACGAACAACGTCTTTAAGCCTTGAGCCTTCGCGCGCTCTTCGATGCGCTCAAGCAGCTCGTCGCCGCGCCCGCCGTGACGGTATTCGGGATTCACCGCCAGACACGCCAGCTCGCCCGCTTCAGAATCGGCAATCGGGTACAACGCCGCGCAGGCAATGATCAGCCCTTCACGCTCGACCACACTGAACTGCTCGATCTCGCGCTCCAGCACTTCGCGGGAACGACGCACCAGAATGCCCTGTTCTTCCAGCGGCGTGATCAGGTCAATCAGGCCGCCAACGTCGCCAATCGACGCCTCGCGCACCAACTCAAACTGTTCCTGCGCCACCAGCGTACCGCCGCCCGCACGGGTGAAGAGTTCGGAGAGCAGCGCACCATCTTCGGCATAACTGACGATATGGCTACGCGCCACGCCCCCACGGCAAGCCTGTGCAGCGGCGTCCAGCAATTCCGCCTGATAGTTGCTGCCAAGGCGCTGTAGGTGGGCCGGAACTTGTTGAGGTCGCAGTTCACGCACCAGACGCCCTTGCTCGTCCATCAGGCCGGATTCGGCGCCGAACAGCAGCAGCTTTTCCGCACCCAAGTCGATGGCGGCGCGGGTCGCGACGTCTTCGCAGGCGAGGTTGAAGATTTCTCCCGTCGGCGAGTAGCCCAGAGGCGACAGCAGCACAATGGAGCGCTCGTCGAGCAGGCGATTGATCCCTTTGCGGTCGATCCGACGGACTTCGCCAGTGTGTTGATAGTCGACGCCTTCCAGCACGCCAATCGGGCGGGCCGTGACGAAATTGCCGCCAGTGACGCGCAGCCGCGACCCCTGCATCGGCGACGCGGCCATGTCCATCGACAGACGGGCTTCGATAGCAATCCGCAGCGCGCCCACGGCGTCGATCACGCATTCCAGCGTGGCAGCGTCAGTGACACGCAATTCGCGGTGGAAATGCGGCGTGATACCGCGCGCTTCAAGGCGACTTTCGATTTGCGGACGAGAGCCGTGAACCAGCACCAGACGCACGCCCAGGCTGTGCAAGAGCACCAGGTCGTGGACGATGTTGCCGAAGTTCGGGTGTTCAACGCCGTCGCCGGGCAGCATGACAATGAAAGTGCAATCCCGGTGGGCATTGATGTAGGGAGACGCGTGGCGGAGCCAATTGACGTAATCGGGCATATCCGAATGAGCCTGTAATAAAGAGGGACGAAGGGTAAAAACACTCACAGCGGCATGAGCTTTATCGTCGGAACAGGCATCGCAACACGCGTACTCTCCTTCTGGATGGGTTTGGGCTGTAGTGCCAACTCACATCGGAGTCAGGCAGTAATGTTCGATCAATTGACGCAATAGACGCACTGTAGGCTGCAAACGTGACATTTCGAGATATTCGCCCGGCTGGTGCGCGCAAGCAATGTCGCCCGGCCCCAGCACGATCGTTTCGCAACCAAGGCGCTGAAGATAAGGCGCTTCGGTGCCAAATGCCACTGCTTCGGCCGTATGACCCGTCAGACGCTCGGCGACCCTCACCAGTTCCGCATCGGCGCTCTGTTCGAACGGCGCGCATTCCGAGAACAGCGGCGCATAGTCGATCTTCACCTGATGCTGCTCGGCCAGCGGTTGCAGCTTCTGCCGAATCGCAGCGCGGAGCATCTCAGGGTCCATGCCCGGCAGCGGGCGAAGGTCGAACTCCAGCGAACACTGGCCACAAATGCGGTTGGGGTTGTCGCCACCGTGGATGCACCCGAAATTCATGGTCGGCTGCGGCACGCTGAATTGGGGATTGTTGAACTGGGTTTGCCATTGCTGGCGCAGGCCTTTGAGCGCGCCAATCGCGTCGTGCATCGCTTCGAGAGCGCTGTGCCCCAGGCTGGGGTCCGACGAATGGCCACTGCGCCCGAGAATGTCGATGCGCTCCATCATCACGCCTTTGTGCAGGCGAATCGGCTTGAGGCCTGTGGGCTCGCCAATCACTGCGGCACGCCCCAACACGCCTCCCGCTGCCGCGAGGGCCTTGGCGCCCGCCATTGAGCTTTCCTCGTCACAGGTCGCGAGGATGATCAGCGGTTGCTTGAAGGGTTTGTCGAGCAAGGGCTGCAACGCTTCGATGGCCAGCGCGAAAAAGCCTTTCATGTCGCAGCTGCCGAGTCCCACCCAACTGCCGTCCACTTCTGTCAGCTTCAGCGGATCGGTCTTCCACAGCGCGTCGTCATACGGGACGGTGTCGCTGTGGCCCGACAGCACAAGGCCACCGGGGCCGGTGCCGTAGGTCGCCAGCAGATTGAATTTGCCAGGGCTGACTTGCTGGATGTCACACGCGAAACCCAGATCGCCCAACCACGTGGCCAACAGGTCGATGACGGTGCGGTTGGATTGGTCCAGCGCGGGCTGCGTGCAGCTCACAGAAGGCGCGGCGATCAGGGCCGCGAACTGGTCTTTCATGGACGGCAACGGCATAGGCGTGTCCTCTAATGCAGGCGCAATGTGCGAACCATCATAGGGTGATTGGGCCGCAGGAATAAACTGTCATGGGTGATGTCCTGTACACTGCACGACCCGCGCAGCTGTGTCGATTCCGGCTGCGTCCCCTTGTTCAAGAGATAGAGCGCCTATCCGCGATAGCGCGCCTGGATTCCCGGCCATGCAGAAAGAAACCGAAATCAAACTCCGCGTCAGCCGCGAAACCCTGACTGCCCTGCGCGAGCACCCGTTGCTGAAAAAGCGCAACAAAAGTGGCTGGGAACGGCTGGAGCTGTTCAACCAGTACTTCGACACGCCCGAGCGCGAGCTGGCCCACGCCAAAGTGGCTCTGCGCCTGCGCCGTGATGGCGACGCTATCATCCAGACGTTGAAGACCCGTGGCCAGAGCGTGGCCGGGCTGTCCGAGCGCAACGAGTACAACTGGGATCTGCCCAAGGCCAAGCTGGACCTGAAAAAGCTCGACGGCGAATGCTGGCCCGAGCAACTGGCCGATCTGGACAAGAAAACCATCAAGCCGTTGTTCACCACCGATTTCGTGCGTGAGAAAGCCGAAATCGCCTGGGGTCGTGGCAAATCCAAGGTCGTGATCGAAGCGGCGCTCGACTTGGGCAACGTGATCGTCGGCAAGCAGAAGGAAGAAATCTGCGAGCTGGAACTCGAGCTGCGCGAAGGTGAGCCTGCCGCGTTGTTGGAACTGGCCGCCGAGCTGGCTGAAAAACTGGCGCTGATGCCGTGTGACATCAGCAAGGCCGAGCGCGGCTATCGCCTGTTCGATGCCGGCAGCTACTCGGTCAAATTGCCGCTGCCAGAGCTGCATGCCGAAACATCCGTGGACGACGCCTACAGCGCGCTGGCCTGGTATCTGTTGGGCAGCAGCCAGCGTCTGGCCGAACAATATCGCTTCAATGGCCACTGGAGCCTGCTGCAGGAGTGGGTGGAAGTGCTCGCCGAACTGCGCGCCTTGACCGGAAGCCTCGGCCAGGCCGCCCCACGCGCCAGTACCCATGACCTGCGCGCCGCGCTGGACGCCCTGCTCGAAGACTGGCGCACGCTGGTTCAGGCCGGTCAGGAAGACGCGGATGTCCGTGCCGCTGCTCACGAGCAATTCATCGAAGAGCTGGAAGACCCGCGCTGGGGCCTGTTCTCGCTGACGACCTCGCGCTGGCTGATGGAGCGCAGTTGGACCGCCGAGCGCAACAACCGCGGCAATCGTCAGGGCAACGCGATGCTGAGCAGCTGGGTGCCACGCTTCCTCGGTGACGAGGCCATTGCGTTGAATCTCGCGCGTTATCAGCAGCAGCCGGAAGACCTGGCCGAGCAACTGCCGCGCATCGAGCGCATTCAAGTCTGGCTGCACTACGCCCGCCAGACCGTTGAACTGCCTGAGCTGGACCGTTTATACGGCGAGCTGAACAAGCTGGAGCAACTGGCACACCTGGACATCAGCGACGAAATCCTCGACGCCCGCGTGCAACAGACCATCACTGTGCTGCAAAGCCGGGCGTGGAAGACGTTGTTGAAGATCTGATCTTCGGCGCTGCAATACCTACTGTAGGAGCGCGCTTGCCCGCGAAGTCGTTGTTTGGTTCACCACCCAAGTGACTGAACAGACGCATTCGCCAGCAAGCCGGCTTCTACAGATAACGATTCCAGTCTATCCCTGTAGGGATCTGCGTCATCGGACAATCGGCAAACTCGTCGTCGATTTGATTTCCGACAACGCCACCGTCGAATTCACCTCCTGAATCCCCGGCACCAGTGACAGTTTCTCGAAGAAAAACCGCTCATACGCCTCGATGTCTGGCGTGACGATGCGCAGCAAGAAGTCCACCGACCCCATCAACACGTAACACTCCAACACTTCCGGAAACCCGCGAATCGCTTCGGTGAATTCCGTGAAGTTCGAGCGGCCGTGGGCGTTGAGTTTCACCTCGGCGAAAATCTGCGTGTTCAACCCGATTTTCTTGCGGTCCAGCAGCGTGACCTGGCGCCGGATCACGCCCTCGTCCTTGAGTCGCTGAATCCTGCGCCAACACGGCGATTGCGACAGTCCGACCGCTTCGGCGATCTGCGCACTTGAGAGCGACGCGTCCTCTTGAAGCAGCGCCAGAATCTTACGGTCGTAGGCATCCAGCTCGATTTGCATAATTTATTCTCATCAACGTTTGATGGCGCATTAACAAGTCGAAATAAGTTTAATACGGCCCAAGACCGACCAGATATTTCTTTTTCAGCATGTAAAACTCTCTTCCACTCGTCAGCCAACTCATTTCACAAGCGAAACAGGAGAGTTCAGCATGCCGCACCTCGAAGCCGTTCCTACCCCGCATCGTCATGACGCCTGGTCGGCCAACAACGCGCACTGCTGCTCGCGTTACCAGATTCTTGCCGAAGCCGAGCCAGACCTGATCTGCCGGGTGCTGAATTACTTCGCGATGCAGTACCTGACCCCGCAACAGGTCAGCGTTTTGCAGCAGGAAGGGATGCTGATGATCGAAGTGGAAGTGGACGGCATGACGTGGCATCGCGCGCAGGTGATTGGCGAAAAAATGCGCAATTTGATCAATGTTTGTTCAGTGGAGCTGGAACCCATCGGCGATTTTCACGTCCTATCCGAGCCCGTCTCACTGGCTGTCGGTTGAGAACGCCGAAAATATTGGCAACGCTTCACTACCTGCAGGACGCAACAACTGGCACGCTTGGGACTACTCTTGCTTACCTACGAAGTAAGCCGTCTCGTCCAAAGGAGCCCGCATGTCCGTCCTTGCCCCCTCGTCCCAGGACCGCTGGCTGGATCTCAATGAAGTTCTGCGCGATCTGGTCGCACAGGGTTATCTCGATCAGGACAATGCCGAATACGCACTGACCTTGCGCCGCACCGCGCAGAACCTGCAAACCCATCCTCTTGAATTCATCGCCGCACAGCAGTTTGAAAACCTCAAGCGCACCGGCAAAAAACTCGACCTCGAATCCCTCACCGCCTGGCTCGCCGAGCAGGCGGGTCAGCCCTACCTGCGCATTGACCCGCTGAAAATCAACGTGGCCGCCGTCACGCCGCTGATGTCCTACGCCTTCGCCCAGCGCCACAAGATTCTCGCCGTCGCCGTAGACCGGGAATGCGTGACCATCGCCAGCGCCCAGCCGTACGTGAAGGCGTGGGAAGCCGACCTGATGCATGTGCTGAAAATGCCGATCAAGCGCGTGGTCGCCAACCCGGTCGATGTGCAGAAACTGGCCGTGGAATTTTACCGGCTGGCGAAATCGGTCAGTGGGGCCAGCGCGACTGATCAAAAAGTGAGCAATCTGGGCAACTTCGAACAGTTGCTCAAGCTCGGCGCCAGCGATCAGGAGCCAGACGCCAACGATGCGCACATCGTCAATATCGTGGATTGGCTGTTCCAGTACGCCTATCAACAGCGCGCGAGCGATATTCACATCGAGCCCCGTCGCGAAGCGGGCACCGTGCGCTTTCGCATCGATGGCGTGTTGCACAACGTCTATCAATTCCCGCCACAGGTGACGATGGCGGTCACCAGCCGCCTGAAAAGTCTGGGCCGGATGAACGTTGCCGAGAAGCGCAAACCTCAGGACGGCCGCGTCAAAACCAAGACCCCCGATGGCGGCGAAGTGGAGTTGCGTCTCTCGACGCTGCCCACCGCGTTCGGCGAAAAGATGGTGATGCGGATTTTCGATCCGGAAGTGCTGCTCAAGGACTTCGACCAATTGGGCTTTTCCGGTGATGACCTGCGGCGCTGGGAAGGCATGACCCACCAGCCCAACGGCATCATTCTGGTGACCGGGCCGACGGGTTCCGGCAAGACCACCACGCTGTACACGACACTGAAAAAGCTGGCGACTTCGGAGGTGAACCTCTGCACCATCGAGGACCCGATTGAGATGGTCGAGCCTGCGTTCAACCAGATGCAGGTGCAGCACAATATCGATCTGTCCTTCGCCAGCGGTGTGCGCGCGCTGATGCGGCAAGACCCGGACATCATCATGATTGGCGAGATTCGCGACCTGGAGACCGCTGAAATGGCGATTCAGGCCGCGCTCACCGGTCACTTGGTGCTCTCGACCCTGCACACCAACGATGCGCCGAGTGCCATCAGCCGTCTGTTGGAACTGGGCGTGCCGCATTACCTGCTCAAAGCCACGATTTTGGGGGTCATGGCGCAACGTTTGGTGCGAACGCTGTGCCCGCATTGCAAAGCGCCGGTGGAAATCGACGAAGCGGACTGGCAGGCCCTGACCCGCCCGTGGCAAGCAGGCGTACCGAGCGGTGCGCATCGGGCGGTGGGGTGCGCAGAGTGTCGAGATACGGGCTACAGAGGACGGGCCGGCGTGTACGAAATCATGCTGATGTCGGACGCCGTCAAAACGCTGATCACGGCCGACCTCGACCTCACCGCGTTACGTCGGCAGGGGTTCAAGGACGGCATGCGCAGCCTGCGCCTTTCGGGCGCGCAAAAAGTCGCGGCGGGATTGACGACGATTGAAGAAGTGCTGCGCGTGACGCCGCAGAGCGAACAGCGATAGCACCGGGATGAGCGCCCCCCCTCCCTGTGGGAGCGAATTTATTCGCGAAAGGTAGAACATCTACTGCATCTCCGTCGTCTGTCCTGGCCAATCGCGAATGAATTCGCTCCTACAGAGGTTTATCTGTGCCGCCTGGTCTGAGTCAGACGCTCATTCCACTGTGGGAGCGAATTTATTCGCGAGGCGGCAGACCAGACGATAAAGCCGTATCGGTCACGCCATTTCTCGCGAATAACTCGCTCCCACAACAGGTGTTCACAGATCCTTGACCCCAAAATCCAGCACCACTTTCATTGCTTGCTGCTTGTCCCCCGCCAATTCGAACGCCTGAACCGCGTCATTGAACGGGATCGTGTGAGAAATCACCGGGTTCACATCGATCACCTTGCGGTTCAACAAATCCACCGCCTGCGCGAATTCAGGGTGAAAGCGGAAGGTGCCGCGCAGGTCGATCTCTTTACCGACCACCAGATTCAACGGGATCGACACATCGCCACCAAGCCCGACCGTCACGACGACGCCTCGGGGCCGTACGCAGGTCAGGCCGTCGCGCAAGGCCTGAGCGCTTCCGGAGGCTTCGAACATCACGTCGAAATGCCCTTTCTCGGCGGTGTAGCGCGTCAACGCTTCAGGCTCATCTTTCAGGTTGTGCGTTTCGCTGGCACCCATTCGTCGAGCGCAGGCCAAGGCGCTGTCGCTCAGGTCTGCCGCCACGATCTGCAACGCACCGGCGGCGCGCAAGCTGCCAATCAACAGATTGCCTATCGGTCCGCAGCCGGTCACCAGCACGCGCTTGCCGAACACACCGCCCGCACGCTGGATCGCGTGCAATCCTACCGACAACGGCTCGGCCAGCGCGCCCTCGGCCAGGGTCGTCGTCGGCGCCAACAGGTGCGCCTGGCTGCTGTCGATCACCAGGGTTTCGCGAAAGGCACCCTGAATATGAGGGAATGGCATCGCGCTGCCGTAAAAACGCATGTTCAGGCAGTGGTTGGGCAGCCCTTCGTGACAGTATTTGCAGCCGCCACAGGGGCGCGAAGGCGAGACCGAAACGCGCTGGCCGACACTGAAACCGCTCTGCTCGTCCCCCACTTCTTGGACGACTGCCGAGATTTCATGGCCCAGCACCATGGGCTCTTTCAGGCGCACGGCCCCAAAACCGCCGTGCTGGTAGTAATGCAGATCCGAACCGCAGATGCCGCCCCGGGCGACGCGCACGCGCAACTGACCAGAGGTCAGCGCGGGGACTTGCTCCTCAGCTTCGACGCGCAGGTCTTTCGGGGCGTGGCAGACAATGGCTTGCATGGAAGCTCTCCGAATCACAACGACGCCGTGATGGCGCCGTCGACATAAAGAATGTGGCCGTTGACGAAGCTGGAGGCCTCGGCCGCGAGGAAGACCGCAGCCCCTGCGAGTTCAGAGACTTCACCCCAGCGACGACTCGGCGTGCGCTGCACCAGCCAGTCGCTGAACTCGGGGTTCGCGACCAGCGCCGCATTGAGCTCAGTCTTGAAATACCCCGGCCCGATGCCGTTGACGTTCAGCCCGTAAGGGCCCCAATCGATCGCCATGCCCTTGGTCAGCATTTTCAGCGCGCCCTTGCTCGCGGCGTAAGGGGCGATGTTCGGGCGTCCCAGCTCACTCTGCACCGAGCAGATATTGATGATCCGTCCCCGCCCGCGAGGAATCATGCAGCGGGCGACGGCCTGCCCGACGAAAAAAGCGCTGTCTAGGTTGGTCCGCATCAGCTCGCTCCAGTTCGCTTCGCTGAATTCGGCCAATGGCGCGCGACGCTGAATGCCTGCGTTGTTGACCAGAATGTCCAGCGGGCCGACGCGCTGTTCGATGTCCTGAACCGCCGCGCTCACTGCTGTGCTGTCGGTGACGTCGAAAGACTGAGTGTGGACTTCGTGCCCCTCAGCAGCCAGCGCCGCAGCCGCCGATTGCAGCGTTTCGACGTTGCGCCCATTGAGGACGACGCGCGCGCCCGCCTCTGCCAGCCCCCGCGCAATCGCCAGGCCGATACCCGCACTGGACCCGGTGATCAGCGCCACTCTTCCATCAAGGCGAAAGCTTTCCAGAACGGCCATGGTGTTCTCCTCGTGTCAGACCGATATCGAATCATCCGTTGTGATGAGTCGCTTCAACGTCCATCATCCGTAAAAGTCGATACTTCAGCGCATCCCTCGTACCGGGTCCAATGGTCGTTGGTGATCGGCTGATCATTCTTTTTGATCACCAACGGAGTTGCCTTGGAACTCAAGCATCTACGGGCCTTTGTCACGCTGGCGGAGGAGCTGCATTTTGGTCGAGCTGCCCAGCGGCTGGCCATTGTTCAGCCCGCCTTGAGCATGCAGATCAAGTCGCTGGAGACGTGGCTGGGCGTTCGCCTGCTCGACCGCAATCGGCATTCGGTGACGCTGACCGAGACCGGACGGCTGTTCCTCGACGAAGCCCGGGCAACGCTGCATCAGGCGCAGCATTCAGCCGATGTGGCGCGCGGATTGGGGCGAGGCGAGACGGGGCGGATTCGTCTGGGGTTCGTGTCCTCGGTGCTGCCCGAGTTGCTGCCGATGCTCATTCGGCAGTCGCACCAGCGTTATCCCGGCATTCAGCTTGAACTCAAGGACATGCCGGGGCCGGAACAGGTGCACGCCCTCAAAAGCGGACAGCTCGACTTCGGCCTGATGCGCCTGCCAGCGCCCCATGCCGGTGTGCAGACGCAAGTGGTGCTGCACGAACCCATCATCGTCGCCCTGCCCGCCGATCACCCGCTGACGGCGTTGGAAAGCCTCGACGTGCAAGCCCTGGCGCATCTGCCTGTCCTGATGCTTGCCCGGCGCTACGCGGCAGGTTTTCACGACGGCCTGTTGCGGGCGATTGCTCATGAGGGCGGCAAGCTTGAGGTGGCGGAAGAGTTGGGCGAATTCACGACGATGCTCGCCCTCGTGTCCGCAGGGCTGGGCATCGGCCTGCTGCCCTATCACGCGGGACGGGCGCTGCCGCCCAACGTCGCGTCGCGACCTTTGCAGCTTGGCGATTACCGTGCCGTGACCGGGCTTGCGTGGACCTCGCTCGACACTGCCGTGAAGACCACGGTCTTCAACCTGATGCGCGAGCTATTCTTCAATGAGTCGCTTGCGTGATCCATACGCTGGCGCCATGAGCGGGGCTGTTACAAGAAATATTCGCAGAACGGATTCCGATCCCCGTACTCTTCGCCGCATTCTTCACTCAGCAATCGACAGGGACAGGTTATGCAAATCGGTAGTGTGGTTTTACTGTTCGTCGCGTTGGCCATCGCCATCGTGTTCATGGGATTCAAGGTCGTGCCGCAGGGGTATCAGTGGACCGTCGAGCGTTTCGGTCGCTACACCAACACCCTCAAACCAGGTTTGAACATCATTGTGCCGGTGGTGGATCGCATCGGGCACAAGATCAATATGATGGAAACCGTGCTCGACATCCCGCCGCAGGAAGTCATCACGTCCGACAACGCGACGGTGCAAATTGACGCGGTATGCTTCTATCAGGTCGTCAACTGCGCCCAGGCGGCGTACGAGGTCAACAACCTGCAGCATGCGATTCGCAACTTGCTGCAGACCAACATCCGTACCGTGCTCGGCTCAATGGAGTTGGACGCCATGCTCAGCCAGCGCGATGGCATCAACGAACGCCTGCTGCGCATCGTCGATGAGGCGACTGCCCCGTGGGGCATCAAAATCACACGAATCGAGATCAAGGACATCAGCCCGCCCGCCGACTTGATGGCGGCCATGTCCGGGCAGATGAAAGCCGAGCGGATCAAGCGCGCACAGATTCTTGAAGCCGAGGGCCTTCGCGCGTCGGCCATTCTGACCGCCGAGGGCAAGAAACAGGCACAGATCCTCGAAGCCGAAGGTGAGCGTCAGGCCGCGTTTCTCGAATCCGAAGCCAGGGAACGTCAGGCAGAAGCCGAGGCCCGTGCGACGCAAGTGGTGTCCGAAGCCATTGCCGCCGGAGACGTGCAAGCCATCAATTATTTCGTCGCGCAAAAATACATCGACGCGCTGGGCAGGCTGTCGTCGGCGAACAACAGCAAGGTCATCCTGATGCCTCTGGAGGCGAGCCAAATGATCGGCGCCATTGGCGGAATCGGGGAAATCGTCAAAGCGACGTTCGACAAGGGACCGCTCGACAAGAGCAGACCCGACACCGGCAAGCGGGTCTGAGCCATGTGGGAATACCTGCAAGACCTGTCGTTCTGGGACTGGCTGGGACTTGGCACGGTGCTGCTGATTCTGGAAGTCTTCGGTGCGGGCGGTTATCTGCTCTGGATCGGCGTGGCAGCGGCGGGTGTCGGCATCCTCACGTACATCATCCCGGCCATGAGCTGGGAAGTGCAGTTTCTGCTGTTCGCCGTGCTATCGGTGCTTACGGCGCTGTACTGGTGGCGGCGACAGCGTAACGTGTTGCGCAAATCTGACCAGCCAGGCCTGAACATGCGGGGCTCGGAGCTGATTGGCCGGACCTTCGTCGTGCATGACGCGATCGTCGGCGGGCGCGGCAAGATCAAGGTCGGTGACGGGGTGTGGATGGTGGTCGGGCCAGATACGCCTGCTGGGGATCATGTGCGCGTGATTGCGCAGGAAGGCGCGATTTTGAAGGTCGAAGCAGCGTGATTTGTCGAATCGAGAAGGCGCTAGAGGAGTGACTGCCACGAGGTTTTAACGGAGGTTGTGGAACTAGATCAGGACGCGGCGTATCAAATCGTTTCAGAACAACCAAAGTCGGAGTACCCCCGTCATGCGTCTAAAACTTGCTGTAGCCACGTTAGCTTTGCTTTCCCTGCCGGTCGGTTCAGCAATGGCTGACGGTTTCCTGCGCGACGTTCTGTCGTCTGGCGCCACCACCGGTTCGACCTACCTGACCTTCCGGCATCACAAACTGATCGTCGCAGCGCAGGACGATGCAGGCAGCTTCGTCGCCAGCAACGGCGCCATTCGTGGCCCGTATCTGGAAGCGGCGCTGAATCAGGTGCGTCAGGACAATCCGAGCCTGAATGCGTCGGACATGGATCTGGCCAACGCGATTCTGGCTAAGAATCTGGTGGCTGAGCAGTAAGACACAACGTAGGAGCGCGCTTGCCCGCGATAGCGGTGTGTCAGACACCAAGTGGTCACCGACACATTGTTATCGCGGGCAATCGCGCTCCTACTCGTTGATCACCGGCGACTTATTCGCCGATGGCAGCCTTGTAACCCGCAGCGTCCAGCAGTTTGGCCAGATCGCCGTCGGCATTGCTCGGTTTTACCTTGAAGATCCACGAGTCATAAGGCGTTTCGTTCAGCGACTCAGGCTTGTCGCCCAGTGCCTCATTCACTTCAACCACCTCACCAGCAACCGGCGAGTAGATGTCGGAGGCAGCTTTCACGGACTCGACCACGCCAGCCGCGTCGCCAGCCGCGGCGAACACTTTGCCGATTTCCGGCAACTCGACGAATACCACGTCACCCAGCGCTTCCTGCGCATGATCGGAGATGCCGACAACAATCAGGTCGCCCTCTTGCTTGGCCCATTCGTGGCTTTCGGCAAAACGCAGCTCGGCGGGAACGTTGCTCATAGTCTTTGTCCTCTCTACATCATCAGGTCAGCGGAAAGCCCGCTAAAGGGAATTGTTCTTGAAAACCGGGTTTAAACCAGGGTCTTGCCGTGTCGCACAAAAGTCGGCTGAACCACGCGAACCGGGTACCACTTGCCGCGAATTTCCACCTCGGCGCGGTCACCTGTCGCAACCGGCACACGTGCCAAGGCAATCGACTTGCTTAGCGTAGGAGAGAAACTACCACTGGTGATCTCTCCTTCGCCAACTTCCGCTATTCGGACGACCTGATGTGCGCGCAAAACACCACGCTCCTCAAGGACAAGGCCTACAAGCTTTGAGGCAGCCCCTTTCGCTCGTTCAGCCTCCAACGCGGCGCGTCCGATGAAATCGCGATCCTCTGGGGTCCATGCGACTGTCCAGGCCATATTGGAGATTAACGGTGAGACCTGTTCGTCGATTTCCTGACCGTAGAGATTCATCCCCGCTTCGAGACGCAGCGTGTCACGAGCGCCCAGACCAATTGGCGGAATGCCTGCGCCCACCATGTCATTGAAAAAGCTGCAAGCTTGGTCGCTCGGCAGGATGATTTCCAACCCGTCTTCACCGGTGTAACCGGTGCGCGCGATGAACCAGTCACCCTCCTGCTGGCCTTCGAACGGACGCAAGGTGTGGATCAGCTCAGTGCGGGCTTGTGTGACGAGTTCGGCGATTTTCTGTCGGGCGTGCGGCCCCTGAATGGCCAGCATGGCCAACTCGGAACGGTGCGTCAGGTGCACGTCGAAACCGGAAAGGTGGGCGTTCATCCAGGCCAGGTCCTTGGCGCCGGTGGCTGCGTTGACCACCAATCGATAACCCGAGTCGGTGAGGTAGACGATCATGTCGTCGACGATCCCACCCTGGGTGTCGAGCATCGCGCCGTAGAGCGCGCGCCCGGTGTGCTGCAACCTGCCGACGTCATTGGCCAGCAGGTATTGCAGCCAGTCCTTGGCCTGGCTGCCGGTGATGTCGATGACGTGCATATGCGACACGTCGAAAATCCCACAGTCGCGGCGCACCTGATGGTGCTCTTCGACTTGTGATCCGTAGTGCAACGGCATATCCCAACCACCAAAATCGACCAGCTTCGCGCCGAGGGCGAGATGCAGGTCGAAGAGCGGTGTGCGCTGTCCCATGGGTGTCTCCTTCCGGGCTTGGCGAAGACGGGGCCTCTCACAATTACCGCAAATCCCCCGTAATTTGGGGTCTGAAGCCTTTGCGAATGTGCGGAATTGTCTGACAGACCGCGTCGATTGCGGCGCATTGTAGCCGCAAGGTCGTGCCCCCGCACCTAGCCGATGGGTCTGGCAGAACGTCTGATCAGGCCAATCACCGGGAGTAAACCGACAAGGACCAATGTCAGCGCCGGTAAAGCCGCTCGCGCCCACTCGCCTTCGCTGGTCATTTCAAAGATGCGCACCGCCAGCGTGTCCCAGCCAAACGGGCGCATCAGCAACGTGGCGGGCATTTCCTTAAGGACGTCGACGAACACCAGCAATGCGGCGCTCAAGGTGCCGGGAATCAACAACGGCAGATAAATCTTGAAAAACAAACGTGGCCCACTGACACCTAAGCTGCGGGCCGCCTCGGGGAGCGACGGGCGAATCCGCAACAGGCTGTTTTCCAGGGGGCCGTACGCCACGGCAATGAAGCGCACCAGGTATGCCAGCACCAATGCTGCCAGGCTGCCGAGCAACAGTGGCTTGCCCGCGCCCCCCAGCCAGCTGGACAGCGGCACCACCAGCTCACGGTCCAGATAGCTGAACGCCAGCATGATCGACACCGCCAGCACGGAACCCGGCAGCGCATAGCCGATGTTGGCCAGGCTGACACCCGAACGAATCGCACGGGTCGGCGCCAGTCGGCGAGCGAATACCAGAACCATTGCCACGCTGACCGTCACCAGCGCCGCGATACCGCCGAGATACAGCGTGTGCAGGATCAGCCCGGTGTAACGCTCGTCCAGATCAAAACGCCCGCGCTGCCAGACCCACACGATCAATTGCAACAGCGGCACCACAAACGCGCAGGCAAACACCAGCCCACACCAAGTGGATGCCGCAACCGCCTTGAGGCCGTGCAAGTGATAGAGGGCTTGGACTCGGGGCCGCTCGTTGCTGGTGCGACTGGCGCCCCGCGCACGATGCTCGCCGTACAACAGCAGCATCACCGCCAGCAGCAGAAGACTCGCAAGCTGAGCTGCACTCGACAGGCTGAAGAACCCATACCAGGTCTTGTAAATGGCGGTGGTGAAGGTGTCGAAATTGAAAACGGAAACCGCACCGAAATCTGCGAGGGTTTCCATCAGGGCTAACGCGACGCCCGCGCCGATTGCCGGTCGTGCCATCGGTAGCGCCACGCGCCAGAACGCCTGCCAGGGAGACTGCCCGAGAATCCGCGCCGCCTCCATCAAACCCTTGCCCTGCGCGAGAAATGCTGTGCGCGCCAGCAAATAAACGTAGGGATAGAAGACCAGGACCAGCACGACGATCACCCCGCCCGTGGAGCGTACGCGAGGGAAGCGGACGCCGGTGCCAAACCATTCGCGCATCAGCGTTTGCACCGGACCTGCGAAGTCGAGCAGGCCGACGAACACAAAGGCCAATACATAGGCAGGGATGGCAAACGGCAGCATCAAGGCCCAGTCGAGCCAGCGACGGCCGGGGAATTCACACAGGGCCGTAAGCCACGCCAGACTAACGCCCAAAATCGTCACGCCCACGCCCACACAGATCACCAGCGTGAGGGTGTTGCCAAGCAGGCGCGGCATCTGGGTTTCCCACAGGTGCGACCAGATTTCATGATCCACGGTCTCCCAGGAGAGCAGCAAAACGCTCAGCGGCAGAAGGACGAGCGCAGCGATGGCAAAAACGAGGGGATACCAGCGGCGCTGGGCGGGATGGGCCAAAGGGGGTCTCAGAAAGTCTGTGAGTCGTAGAGAATCACTGTGGGAGCGAATTCATTCGCGATGCGGCGCCAAGGCGCATACACCTCCATCGCCTGACGCATATTTCGCGAATGACTTCGCTCCCACAGAAACGTGTGTTGCCCTCGGAGTCGATGATCAATCAGATACCGATGCGGCGCAGAATCAATTCCAACCCGCACGATCCATCATGCGGATCGCCTCGGCCTGGCGGCGTCCGGCAATTTCCACAGGAATGGTGTCGGCCTTGAACTCGCCCCAGCTCGCCACTTCTTCCGACGGTGCCACTTTCGGGTTTGCGGGGAATTCCTGGTTGATGCCCGAGAAAATCTTTTGCGCGTCAGGCCCGGTCATCCACTCCACCAACGCTTTCGCAGCCTCGGGGTGTGGCGCGTATTTAGTCAGGCCGATGCCCGACAGATTGACGTGAACGCCACGGTCCGTTTGGTTGGGCCAGAACAGGCGCACGGCCAGATCCGGGTTTTGCTTGTGCAGGCGGCCGTAGTAATAGGTGTTGACGATCCCCACATCGCATTGCCCAGCGTTGATCGCTTCCAATACGGCGATGTCATCCGAAAACACGTCGGTGGAAAGGTTGTTGACCCAGCCCTTGAGCACTTTTTCTGAAGCCTCGGCGCCGTGGGTTTCGATCAGCGTGGCGGTCAGCGACTGGTTGTAAACCTTCTTCGCGGTCCGCAGGCACAGGCGGCCTTCCCACTGTTTGTCAGCCAACGACTCGTAGGTGGTCAGCTCCGCTGGCTTAACCCGGTCGGTCGAATACGCGATAGTCCGCGCGCGCAGGCTCAAGCCGGTCCAGGCGTGACTGGCAGCGCGGTATTGCGGGGGAATGTTTTCGTCGATCACCGGCGAGGTGAAGGGCTGGAGAATGCCCATCTGTTCGGCCTGCCAGAGGTTGCCGGCATCGACCGTGAGCAGCAGGTCCGCCGTCGCGTTCTGCCCCTCGGCCTTGATGCGCTGCATCAGAGGCGCTTCCTTGTCGGTGATGAACTTGACCTGCACACCGGTTTTGGCGGTGTAGGCATCGAAGACCGGTTTGATCAGCTCGTCGATTCGGGAGGAATACACCACCACTTCATCAGCGGCCTGGGCGGTGCTGCCGAGCACGGACAATGCCAGGACAGCCAGAAGACGCTTGCTCGCCTGCATGCTGAAATCTCACGTTTTCAAAATGAGGCCAAATGGTAGTAAATCGCATCCGCGAAGTCCGGATCGAGCAGTTACCAGATGTTGCAGCGTGAAAAGAGGCGGGATCAGATCTTCGCCAGCTCCGGCAAATCGCCGGTCAGCCCCAATGCTTGGCGAACGAACATCGCCTTGGCTTCAGATGACTGATCGACCATCTTCAAACCGGTATTGCGCAACCAACGCACCGGCAACGGATCAGCCTGAAACAGACGCTCAAAGCCCTCCATCGCGGCCATCAGCGCCAGGTTATGAGGCATGCGACGGCGCTCAAAGCGACTCAACACCTTTTGGTCCGCCAGACGCTCGCCGCGCTCTACGGCGTTGTGAAGCACTTCGGCCAGCACGGCCGCATCGAGGAACCCCAGGTTTACGCCCTGGCCTGCCAATGGGTGAATGGTGTGCGCCGCATCGCCAATCAACGCCAGCCCGCCCGCCACGTACCGCTTGGCATGACGCTGACGCAACGGGACACACAAACGCGGATCGGCTGAAATAACTTGACCCAAACAGCCTTCGAACGCCTTCTCCAGCTCGCGACAGAACGCGTCATCTTCCAGCCTCATCAAGCGCTCGGACTCTTCGGGCGTGACCGACCAGACGATGGAGCACCAATGCTCGCCTTCACGCTCAAGCGGCAAGAACGCGAGAGGGCCTTCGTCGGTGAAACGCTGCCACGCCGTCCTTTGGTGGGATTGTGCCGTGCGCACGCTGGTGACAATGGCGTGATGCAGGTAGTCCCATTCGCGGGTGGCCATGCCGGTCATGCGTCGAACCGTGGAGTTGGCGCCGTCGGCAGCGACCACCAGTGGCGCACGCAGGGTGCGGCCATCGGACAGGGTCAGCAGCCAGTCATCCCCGGAATGCCGGATCTGCTCCAGGCGCG
This sequence comes from Pseudomonas sp. NPDC088368, assembly GCF_044753445.1. Taxonomy (NCBI): domain Bacteria; kingdom Pseudomonadati; phylum Pseudomonadota; class Gammaproteobacteria; order Pseudomonadales; family Pseudomonadaceae; genus Pseudomonas; species Pseudomonas sp. NPDC088368. The sequence goes on along the minus strand of NZ_JBIVNG010000005.1, from coordinate 251,004 downwards.
CATTGGCCAGCAGGCCAATGTCGGAATCGTGCAAACGCTCGACCAACGCATCCTGAACCACACGGTTTTCGACGATATGACCCAGCACCTGCGCGTGCACGCTGGATGCGGAAAAGTGCACCTTGCCCGTGCCGCTGCCGTCCCACACGTGCATGTCGCTGTAAGGGCTGACGCGCCGCGAGACCATGCCTTCCCAGACGTTCAGACGCTCAAGAATCCGCTGGCTCGCTGCCGACAACGCGCTCACACGCGGCTCGAAGGGCGTGCTCGCGTCGAACGGCTTGACGCTCAACGGGCTGCCATCGACCACCAGAATGTTCAACCCGCTGTTTTGCAGCGCCAGCGCGAGTGCGCTACCGACCATTCCGGCCCCGACAATCAGCAGATCTGCGCGCGTTTCCATGCTTTGAATCGTCTCGTTGGTGGCTGGCGCCACGGAATGAAGTGCGGCATTAGCCACGAATAAAAGAAGGGGTCAAACATCGGCCCGCGTTCCCAGCCCCATGGCCTGACGAGCAAACCAGCTTTTGGCCGACGGCAGCAGGTCGAGACCGAGCAGGCCGATATTGCGCCCTGCCGTGATCGCCGCCTGCTGGCTACCGAACAGGCGCGTGACCTGATCGGAAAAGCCCACGGTCAGTTTCTGGTCCAGAAATTGGCGGTCGCGGTAGGCCTGCAAGGTCGCCAGATCCCCCGGCGTCGCATCGCTGGCGAGCAGCGCTTCGGCCAACGACGCGGCATCGCGCAGGGACAGGTTGAAGCCCTGGCCGGCAATCGGGTGGAGGCTGTGCGCGGCGTTGCCCAACACCACCAGATGCGAGCGCACTTGCTCTTCCGCTTCGATCAATGACAGCGGGTAAGTGTGGCGTACGCCGACCTGCTTCAGCGCGCCGAGTCGGTAACCGAACACGCTCTGTAATTCGCTGAGGAAACTGCGGTCGTCCAATCCCATCAGCCGTTTGATTTCGTCCGGCTTGCGGGTCCAGACCAGCGCGCAGCGATTTTCCGGCAACGGAAGCAGCGCCATCGGGCCTTCTTCGGTGAAGCGCTCGAACGCCTGTCCGCAATGGGCCTCGCCGGGCGTGATGTTGGCGATCAACGCGCTTTGGTCATAAGGCGTCGCGCGCACGCCGATGCCGAGCTGTTCGCGCAGATTGGACCGGCCACCGTCGGCAAGAATCGCCAAATCGCAGTCCAGCTGGGTGTCGTCGTTCAGGGTCAGGCGATAGCCTTCGGGCTGCGCCTGCATCTGTTTGACTTCAGCAGGCACGCGCCAGGTGATCACGTCTTTATCAAGACCCTGCCAGAGGCATTGGCCGAGCCAGGCGTTTTCCACCACATAGCCCAGCGCGGGTACGCCTTCCTGCATCGAGGACAGTCGCGCGGCGCCAAAACGGCCTTTGTCGGACACCTGAATCTGCAGGATCGGCTCGGCGCGGCGGCTGATCTGCTGCCACAGGCCCAGGCGTTCATAAATTTGCCGAGCGCCGAAGGACAGCGCCGATGAGCGCGCGTCGTAACTCGGTTGATAGGTATCGCCCGGCGCGAAGGGTTCGATCATGACGATCTTCCAGCCCCGCGCCTTGGCACCCGCCTGCAACGCCAGCGCCAGACTCGCGCCGACCAGCCCGCCACCCACAATCGCCAGATTGAAACGGCTCATGCAGCTTCGGTTCGCGCAGCGGCCATCAGGGCCTCGATGTCAGCCACCGTCTTGGGCACGCCACCGGTGAGGATTTCACAGCCTTTTTTGGTCACCACGACATCGTCCTCGATTCGTACCCCAATCCCGCGCCATTTTTTCGCGACGTTCTGATTGTCCGGCGATACGTAAATGCCGGGCTCAACGGTCAGCGCCATGCCGACTTCCAACACACGCCATTCGCCGCCGACCTTGTATTCGCCGACGTCATGCACGTCCATGCCCAGCCAGTGCCCGGCGCGGTGCATATAAAAAGCTTTGTACGCCTCGCTGGCGATCAGTTCACTGACCTCGCCTTGCAACAGGCCCAGTTCGACCAGCCCGGCAGTGATCACGTGCACCGTGGCCTCATGGGCCTGGTTCCAATGATTGCCCGGCTTGATCGCTGCGAACGCCGCTTCCTGGGATTTGAGCACCAGTTCGTAGATCGCTTTCTGCTCTGCTGAAAACTTCCCGCTGACTGGAAACGTCCGCGTGATGTCGCTGGCGTAACAGTCGATCTCGCAGCCCGCGTCGATCAACACCAGATCGCCGTCCTTCAATGGCGCGTCGTTTTCCTGGTAGTGAAGAATGCAGCCGTTGCGGCCCGACGCGACGATGGAGCCGTAGGCCGGCATCTTTGCCCCGCCCTTGCGAAATTCGTAATCCAGCTCGGCTTCGAGGCTGAACTCGTACAGACCGGCACGACTGGCCTGCATGGCCCGAACGTGGGCGCGAGCAGAAATTTGCGCCGCTTCGCGCATCACCTTCACTTCCGCTGCCGATTTATACAGGCGCATGTCGTGGAGCAGGTGATCCAGCGCAACGAATTCTTTCGGCGGCTGCGCGCCCAAGTGCGCCTTCGAGCGGATCACGTTGATCCACTCCATGACATGGCGATCGAACTCGGGGTTGCTGCCCATCGAGGAATACACCCGGTCGCGCCCTTCAATCAGGCCCGGAAGGATGTCGTCGATGTCCGTGATGGGGAATGCGTCGTCGGCCCCGTACTCGCTGATCGCGCCGTCCTGTCCGGCACGCAAGCCATCCCACAGTTCTCGCTCGGCATTGCGCTCACGGCAGAACAGCACGTACTCGCCATATTCCCGACCGGGGATCAGCACGATCACCGCTTCCGGCTCGGGGAAGCCGCTCAGGTATTGGAAGTCGCTGTCCTGGCGGTACACATGTTCGACATCACGATTTCGAATGGCCACAGCGGCTGCCGGGAGAATGGCGATGCTGTTGGGTTCCATCTGCGCCATCAAGGCTTTGCGGCGACGGGCGTATTCGGCTTTCGGGATATGGATCATGGGCAAGTGCGGTCCTCCGGGTGGGCGCTCCGGTCATCAGCGCACGCAGGCCAATGACCGAACGACAACGATGGCAATCAGTGCAGGGAAGGCTTCGCTTCAGGCTCCGCTTTCTTGTTGAACTCAGTGAACAGGAGCAGCGGCGCGACGCGCAGGTATTCCATGACTTCCATGTAGTCGCTTTCGCCGTCTTCGGACTCGTCCAGCGAGTCCTGAATCTGGGCGATGGCGGCCAGGTCCTGCAAGACGTCCTTGGCATCGTCGCTCATCGGCTGTCCACCGACGCGCGCGAAGCCGTGGAGGAAGCCTTGGCACCATTGGCCAATCGCCGTGGTGCGGGCGGTCAGCGATTCATCGTCGCCGGGCAACAGCAGCACGACAGCCATGTCGTCGCCGGTCAGCTCGCTCTTGACCATCTCCTGCAAGCCGATCAAAGCCTGACGGACATTGGCCTCAGGCTCGGTCTGCAGCAGTTCGTGTGCGTCGTCGAACCAGCCTTCGGCGTCGAAGCCGGCGCCCGCGCAACTGCGGCCCAGCAACAGGCCGTGCAACTCGGCGGGAGAGACAGGATGACCACCGCTGGTGAGCAGGGTGGCGAATGCGTTGTACGGGGAATTCTGATTAGGCATGGGCAACTAGGCGCCAAGCGGCGCAATGTCTAGAATGGAGGCCTTGTATCGTAGCACCGGCAGACGCGCCCAAGCTATCCAGGCGACATTCAAGGCAGTTCCTGAGGCCAGCTCCTGCACCACTCATCAGAAAATAATCAGTGGAAAACGATGGAAGACAACGACCTGCAAGCGTTGATGGCCCGACTGGAATTATTGATCAATCGGGTCGAGCAACTAAAAAGTCAAAACGGACTCCTATTAGCTCAGGAAAAAACCTGGCGCGAGGAACGCGCTCACCTCATTGAAAAGAACGAAATCGCCCGGCAAAAGGTCGAGTCCATGATTTCGCGCCTCAAGGCCCTGGAGCAAGACTCATGAGTAATGGCAACAGCATCACCGTGCAAATCCTCGACAAAGAATATTCGATCATCTGTCCTCAAGAGGAGCGCACCAATCTGGTTAGCGCCGCGCGTTATCTGGACGGCAAGATGCGTGAGATCCGCAGCAGCGGCAAAGTCATCGGTGCCGACCGCATTGCCGTGATGGCCGCGCTGAACATTACTCATGACCTGCTGCACAAACAGGAACTGCCCGAGACTCAAACCAGCGGCTCGACTCGCGAGCAAGTGCGTGACCTGCTGGACCGCGTAGACCTCGTCCTTGCCACGGATGAGCCAAAAGCACAAGGCTGATTGTTCGAGCATCATTCGTTATACTGGCGACCGCTCCCTGGAGTGCTTGCCAGTCGGTCATGTCCCTGAGCCGATACGCACAACCACGGGGGTTGCACGTTGGGGTTGGTGTGCATGTCCGCTCGACGGAAAGCCTTAAAGCCTCCTGCAATCTCCACCTTGAACTTTCGGGTTCAAGGGCTACACCGACAGCGGTTCGTCGGGGAGTCTCAAATTCTCAAGCCATTGCCAGACGTCCTGTCTGGCGGTGGAACCGGGGACCATCGTGAATCGCCCTGATTCCAGACAGTCCCTCTCCTACTCTCTCGGACCCGCCTGCATGACCTCTTCTGGCGCCGCTTCCCTGAACGATCCCTCGACCCTTTCCCGCCCTCAATTGCGCCGTTTGTTGCGCAAGGCGCGTCGCTCGCTCAATCGAGCCGAACAGCGACAGGCGGCGCAAGGTTTGTACCGCCAGCTGGCGCAGAACCCGCTTTTTCGCCGCGCCCGGCATGTTTCGCTGTACCTTCCGATGGACGGTGAAATCGACCCACGCCTGCTGCTGCGCGAAGCACAACGTCGGGGCAAGGCGACCTATCTGCCTGTGCTCAGTGCATGGCCTAGGACCAAGATGGTGTTTCAGCGGGTTCGACCGGGAGATAAATTCAGGCCCAACCGGTTTCGCATCCCCGAGCCGCACATCAACCCCCGCCAGCAGCGCAAAATTTGGGCGCTGGACCTGATCCTGATGCCGCTGGTGGGGTTCGACGATCAGGGTGGTCGGCTGGGCATGGGCGGTGGTTTCTACGACCGCAGCCTGGCGTATCAGGCACGTCGGAAAGCCTGGCAGAAACCGGTGTTGCTTGGTTTAGCGCATGAGTGTCAGAAGGTTGGAAAACTGGCGGTGGCCAGTTGGGATGTGCCGTTGCAGGGAACGGTGTCTGACAAGCGTTGGTATATAGCGTGATGGCTGAGGCGCGGAATGCTCTGTAGGAGCGAATTCATTCGCGATAGACCGGTACATCCGACCCATCATCTCGGCTGTAACACCGCTTCCGAATGAATTCGGTCCCCCAGTTGATAAGGCGAAGGTATCAGGCGCTCAACGACGCGTCTGTTGAGGCTGTTGCTGCGTAACTTCAACCGGTGCATCCGGCTTCGCGGACCACAAACTTTGTGCGTAACCCGTGGTGACAATGCCCAAGCCGAACAAAATGACCAAAATCCATAGTAAATCCGGCTTGCGTTGCATTGATTGCCCCCCTTTGGCAAATCAAAAAGCTGTCGTTCACGACATGTTTCTATAGGCCGCGAAACGGTGTGGCGCTGAAAATGGCGGCATTCTGCGTTAACGTGATGCAACACGCAAATGCTGGCGTCAACCGACCGTCGGTTTGTCATAAAAGCGTCGGACAACCTGTCCATTACGTCTTCAGGAGCCCCAATCCATGGCCTATTGGCTGATGAAATCCGAGCCCGACGAGCTGTCGATCACTGGCTTGCAAACTCTCGGCCAAGCCCGCTGGGATGGCGTTCGAAATTACCAGGCGCGCAACTTTCTTCGGGCCATGGCTGAAGGCGATGAGTTTTTCTTTTACCACTCCAGCTGCCCTGAACCGGGGATCGCGGGCATCGGGAAAATCACCAAGACGGCGTATCCCGATCCCACGGCGCTGGACAAGAACAGCCATTACTTCGACGCCAAAGCCAATGACGAGAAAAATCCATGGAGCGCCATTGATGTGGCGTTCGTGGAGACGTTTCCGAAGGTATTGAGCCTGGGGTATTTGAAACAGCAGGCCGCGCTGGAACAACTACCGCTGGTTCAAAAGGGCAGTCGGCTTTCCGTCATGTCCGTCACGCCCGAACAGTGGGCGGCGGTGTTGGCGTTGCGTTGAACTCGCGGACGCCTATTACTTGCAGGAGTGAGCTTGCTAGCGATTACGCCCTGTCAGCGATTGTTTGCTACCTGACGCTATGCAATCGCGAGCAACCTCACTCCTACAGATTCAGGCCAATATTTACTGCGCGATGAAGTTGTTGAACAGCAGGTCATCCACCACAGGCTTGCCGGTTTCCTGGCTCAACACCTGCTGGGTCTGCTTCAACGCCTCCTGACGCAGCTTCTCTTTAGCGTCGACGTTGCTCATGCTCTCAATCGTTTGCTGAGTGAACAGCGCCACCAACTGATTGCGGATCAACGGCTCGTTCGCCTTGACCAGCTTCTGCGCTTCGGCGCCGGTCACACGCAACGCCACGTCGGCCTTGTACACGTGGAGCTTGGGGCTGCCGTCCAGCGCGTAGTTGCCCACGAACGGCGGCGTTAACGCCACATAAGAGACCTTGTTCGGGTCTTCTTTCTCGCCACCGCCCTCTTCGGCCATTGCCACGACGGGCATCGACAACGCCAACAACATCAGAATCCACGCTTTCACAGTCCCACTCCTCGTCCGGTTCGCGCCATAGCTTACTCCAGCTTATGCACGCCTATCAGGCCGGGGCATGCTCATTGACCCCACACCCCCTCTACCTACACTTATCGGCCATCACTGGAAAAGGAATAGTCCCCGATGAAAGCCGTGCTCTGTAAAGCCTTCGGCCCTGCCGAAAACCTTGTGCTGGAAGACGTTCCGACCCCAGAACCCAAGAAAAACGAGATTCTGTTGAACGTGCACGCCGCCGGGGTCAACTTCCCCGACACGCTGATCATCGAGGGCAAGTACCAGTTCAAACCGCCCTTCCCCTTCTCGCCAGGGGGCGAAGCGTCGGGTGTCGTAGCCGCCGTGGGTGAAAAAGTCAGCCACCTGAAAGTCGGCGACCGGGTAATGGCCCTCACCGGTTGGGGCAGCTTCGCCGAGCAGATCGCCGTCGCCGGGTACAACGTTCTTCCGATTCCCGAGGCCATGGATTTCACCACCGCTGCGGCGTTCAGCATGACCTACGGCACCTCCATGCACGCGCTCAAACAGCGCGCCAACCTGCAACCCGGCGAAACCCTGCTCGTCCTCGGGGCGTCCGGCGGCGTCGGCCTGGCTGCGGTTGAAATCGGCAAAGCCCTGGGCGCCCGCGTCATCGCCGCCGCCAGCAGCGCCAAAAAACTCGAAGTCGCCAAAAACGCCGGTGCCGACGAGCTCATCAACTACAGCGAAACCAACCTCAAGGACGAACTCAAACGCCTCACCAACGGCAACGGCGTCGACGTCATCTACGACCCCGTCGGCGGCGACCTCTTCGACCAGGCCGTACGCTCCATCGCCTGGAACGGCCGCCTCCTCGTCGTCGGCTTCGCCAGCGGCCGCATCCCCGAACTGCCCGTCAACCTCGCGCTATTGAAAGGCGCCTCGGTGGTCGGCGTGTTCTGGGGCTCGTTTGCCCAGCGTCAGCCGCAGGACAATGCGGCGAATTTTCAGCAACTTTTCAAATGGTTCGGAGAGGGGAAACTGAAGCCACTCGTGTCGAAGGTTTATCCGCTGGAACAGGCGGGTGAAGCGATTGATTCGTTGGGGCAGAGGAAGGCGGTTGGGAAGGTGGTGGTTGGGGTCAGATGATTGCTCCCAAGCCCCGGCTCAGTTCGGGGCTTGATAAAGGCTGACTCAGAGCAATGCACGGACACTCTCCGGCAACACTTGCTTATAACGCAGCCCAGGCTGCGCTGCGCATTGCTCGACCACCCCGGGAATCGCCCGATCAAACTCATCCCCTAATTCCGCTCGCTGATTGTCTGTCATCTTGTGCCGCGTGGCGGCCTTGCCCAACACTCTGAAGGTGTAGGTGATGAAGTGCAGGTCGTGCACGTTCTGGCTGGGTGACTCGGCCTTGAACGTTGTCAGCGCTTTGTTGAAGGCGTTGCACGACAGGGTTCGCAGGTATCGACGCATCCAGCTGTGCGGGTCGTTCCGCTCGCGCGTGTGGGTGAAATAGAACTCTTGCCGGAAGCTCATCGTTTCAGGCGCCTGCGCAGTGACTTGCCAAGGTTTGAGCCGCCATTTGGGGACGGTACGTTCAACGGATTTGGCGAAGTGGCGATGGGAGCTGTCGATGATTTTCACATCCGTGACCGAGCCGTCGTTGTGCCCGCGATATTCGAAGATGACCAACCCCGACAGACCTTCTTCGTACAAGGCTCGGGGATAGGGTGGTGGGATCTGGCGTTCGTATTCGGGGTTTTGGCCGGCGTGCAAGGATGCAGACATCAGCACTGACCACCACAGCAGCCATCGTGCAAACTGTTTCAGGCCGCTCATGAGACATCCCTCCGCGCCCACGAGATCACTATCCGCAATCGCTTCTCCAGCCGCTCCTGATCGAAAACGAAATGCACGGATTCACCGATCCGGGCGGGCATTTCTTCTGTCACGTCCCACGGCTCGAACTGCCAGCGTTTGACGGCGGACAGCGCAGAGTTCGCGGCTTTCTGATCGGTTTGCTCCACGACCCTGACGTCAGTGACAGTGCCGTCATGGTGGATGTCGTAGTGGACCCGCACGCTTGAAAACAGCTTCCCGCCGCGCAACGCAGAGGGATATGTCGGCGAGACATAGCGCTCGAAGAGGGGGTGCATCTCGCGCGCACCGACGGACATGCTCAGCATCAGCGCACAGCCACTCAAAATGGCTGACACCTTCCATTGTGATTTCACCCTTACCTCGTCCCCGAACGCCCTGTGGCAGATGGCGGGGATGGTAGGGGTCTGCGTGCTCGTCAGTAAGGTGATCGATTCTGGTTCTCAAGTAGGACGAATCCGAAAGCTCCCGCTCCTGATTACACATCTGCGCCATGTTCATATTCCAACACGCAAAACAGCCAAATTTCGGCGGTTCATCTGACGAGAAGCCTTCCTATTTTCTGTAATGAAAATGTAATATTCGAAATCGCATACCAAAATAAGAACTCGGAGTGTCTCGATGTTTGCCTTTTTCAAACCTGCCGCGCATCAGGCCCCATTGCCTGCCGAGCGTGTCGACAGCACCTATCGTCGCCTGCGCTGGCAGATTTTCGCCGGTATTTTCTTCGGCTATGCGGGGTACTACTTGCTGCGCAAGAACTTCTCGCTGGCCATGCCGTACCTGATCGATCAGGGCTACACACGGGGTGAGTTGGGGCTGGCGATTTCGGCGATCGCCATCGCCTACGGCCTGTCGAAGTTTTTAATGGGGCTGGTGTCGGACCGATCCAACCCTCGCTACTTCTTGCCGTTTGGCTTGCTGGTGTCTGCAGCGACGATGTTCGTGTTCGGATTCGCGCCTTGGGCGACGTCGAGCGTGGCGATCATGTTTATTCTGCTGTTTATCAACGGCTGGGCGCAGGGCATGGGTTGGCCGCCGAGTGGGCGGACGATGGTGCACTGGTGGTCGCAGAAAGAACGCGGCGGCGTGGTGTCGGTGTGGAACGTGGCGCACAACGTGGGCGGTGGTCTGATCGGCCCGCTGTTCTTGCTCGGCCTGGGCTGGACCAACGACTGGCACGCGGCGTTCTACGTGCCAGCGGCGGTCGCGCTGTTCGTCGCACTGTTCGCGTTCATCACCATGCGCGACACCCCGCAATCCGTGGGTTTGCCGCCGGTCGAGGAATACAAGAACGACTACCCGGAAGGCTACGACGCGAGCCACGAAGAGGAATTCAGCGCCAAGGAAATCTTCGTCAAATACGTGCTGCGCAACAAAATGCTTTGGTACATCGCGCTGGCGAACGTGTTCGTGTATCTGCTGCGTTATGGCGTACTCGACTGGGCACCGACCTATCTGAAAGAGGCCAAGCATTTCGACGTGGACAAGACGTCGTGGGCCTACTTTTTCTATGAGTGGGCGGGCATTCCGGGGACGCTGCTGTGCGGCTGGATGTCGGACAAGATTTTCCGTGGCAACCGTGGACTGACCGGCATCGTGTTCATGCTGCTGGTGACCGTAGCGACGCTGGTGTACTGGCTCAATCCACCGGGCAACCCGACCATCGACATGATCGCGTTGATCTCAATCGGCTTTCTGATTTACGGGCCGGTGATGCTGGTCGGCCTGCAAGCGCTGGAACTCGCGCCTAAAAAAGCAGCGGGCACGGCGGCAGGCTTCACAGGGCTGTTCGGGTATTTGGGTGGGTCGGTCGCGGCCAGTGCGCTGATGGGCTACACCGTGGACCATTTCGGCTGGGATGGTGGCTTCGTAATACTCGTCTCATCATGCGTGCTGGCGATGGTGTTTCTGGCACCGACGTTACGGCATACGCGCGTGGCCAGTCAGTCGCGTGACACTGCGGCTTAGTGGTCTGAAGCTACGGCGCGGTAGGTCCTGGGGCCTATCGCGCCGAACTCCGCTCAGGGATATTCCTGACGAGCATGGAGAACGCTCACGATTTCAATCCGATCAGTGATTTGATAAACGACCAGATAATTCGGATAAACAATATCTCCCGGGTCATTGGCGCTCGGCCTATTCGGTAAAGATAAGGATGTTCAGGAAGGGCGGAAGTCGCTCTTTCTATTTCCGCCTGTAGCGCGTCAGCTGCTTTCGGGTTTCGCTCATCAATGTATTCGTGCTTTCGGTCGTCAATCAACGATCATTGCGACGCTTTTCGCGCTTGGCGGCCAACCTCATCTTCATCTCGGCCATCACTTCGTCATGAGAGATGCTAGGTCGCTCATCGTCCAGAGACGCCTGTACCTTCGCGCGGAACCAAGCATCGTAGCTCGCGGCCTGTTCTTCTGATTCAAACTCGGAAACGATCGGAGAAAGTTGAGCGCTCACGGGATACCTCCTGTGTAAGTCAGCGAAAACTAACGCTTCGCGGGCAGCAGACGACAGCGACGTGGCAACCGGATGTTAAACCGCCAACAAAATCGGCTTACACCGTTTGAACCGCTCTTCCAGACTCACATCCGGCATCGCATGATTTCGCAGCGCGTGAATCGTCTGCTCGACGTATTCCCACGTCGTCCCATAACGACCACTGGCGCTGGCCAGGACTTGGGTCAGGACGCTGTCGGGCAGGTTCCCCGCGTAGCTGGGCAAATGCCGTTCAAGCACGAAACCCAGGGCCTGAACCTTGGTGCCGTCTTCAAGGCGGCAGCTGAGCCAGTGGGGGCGGTAGGACGGGAATGGCATTTCCCGCTCCCACAAAGCCAGCAACGAGGCTTCGATGTTTTCTTCGGGAAGACGATAGGCGAAGCCACTGCACGAGCCGCCGCGATCCAAGCCGAATACCAGCCCTGGCTGTTCCGGCGTGCCGCGATGTTCGTGGGACCAAAGGTACAAACCGCGATGGTAGCCGTGCACTCGGCCGCGCACGCGCTCCACGGCGGAGCATTCGGGACGCCAGATCAGTGAGCCGTACGCAAACAGCCAGACAGGGCCGCCAGTGTGTCGGCTCATCGTGGTGTGCATGGAAGCAAGGAGTTGTTCGCGGGTCAGTTTTGGCCCGAGGTCGATAACAGGTGGGTAAGACAGCCCAAGACCGTCATGTACGGCCTCCACCAAGCTATTGATTTGGTTCTCCATCTGGCTCCCTCACTGGCCAGAGATAACGCCAGTGCAGTGCTGAACAACGGTCGAAGCGGCTCAGGCAACAGTGAATCAACACCTTTTCACGGTTCTGAGCAATTTGCAGGTCGTGACGCCTTAAAACCGACCCTGCACATATTCTGATGCAATTAGCTCTCCACGGCAGCTGCCATCGGGCGGACGGTCACGCACGCGGCGCGTAAGCGAACACGTCCGCGCGCATTTGATGAGCGTCCATTCCTGCGACGACCAGCGCGTCCAGCGTGGAATACACCATGTTGGGCGATCCACTGGCATAGACCTGAATCGACTTCAGGTCTGCGAAGTCTTCGCACACGGCTTCATGCAACATTCCGCAACGCCCTTCCCAATCGCACAGGTCGCTGACGACTTTGTGCAAATGCAGGTTTGGCAGGGTTTTCCACTCGTCCCAGTGCTTCAGTTCGTAGAAGTCTTCAGGACGTCGCACGCCCCAATAAACGTGTACTGGATACGGAAAACCTTTGGAGCGGCAATGTTCGATGAGGCTGTGCATCTGACCCATGCCCGTGCCAGCGGCGATCAGCACCAGCGGGCCATCGGGCAACTCGCCCAAATGGGTATCGCCAAACGGCAGCTCGACCCGGGCCATGCCGTCGCGCTGAAGCTGTTTGATCAAATTTTGCGCACTGGCTTCGCGAGCCAGGACGTGAAATTCCAGATCCCGACCGCTTTCTGGCGCCGATGCCATGGAGAAGGCGGACTTTTCACCGTCGTCGCGGGCGATCATGAGGTACTGACCGGCGTGATAACGCGGCGGCCTGCCTGCGGGGGCACGGAGCATCACGCGCCAGACATCACCGCCGACCTCAACGCATTCAGTGACCTGACACGCGAACGTTCGCACGGGCAACTCTCCCAAAGGCAAGACGCTGTCCCACAGCACCACGCAGTCTTCTTGCGGCACGGCCAGGCAGGTGTAGATTTCGCCATGCCCGCGCACTTCACCACCCTGCTCGACGCTGCCTTCGACCAACAGCGCGGAGCAGATATGGCAATTGCCGTTGCGACAGCTTTGCGGGCATTCGTAGCCCAGTCGCTGGGCGGCGTCGAGAATCCGCTCGCCGGGCAAGGTTTCAAGCACTGCGCCCGACGGCTGCAAAGTTACGCGCATCAATCTATTCCCAGCTGGTTCCAGATATCGTCAATCCGGCGGGTGACGGCTTCGTCCTTGACGATGGCGCGACCCCACTCACGGGTGGTCTCGCCCGGCCATTTATGCGTGGCATCGAGCCCCATTTTCGATCCCAACCCGGAAACCGGCGAGGCGAAATCGAGGTAATCGATCGGCGTGTTGTCGATCATCACGGTGTCGCGCTTGGGGTCCATGCGCGTGGTAATCGCCCAGATGACGTCGTTCCAGTCACGGGCGTTGATGTCGTCGTCGGTGACGATAACGAACTTGGTGTACATGAACTGTCGCAAAAACGACCACACACCCAACATCACGCGCTTGGCGTGGCCGGGGTACTGCTTCTTCATGGTCACGACCGCCATGCGGTACGAACACCCTTCGGGGGGCAGGTAGAAGTCGGTGATCTCCGGGAACTGCTTTTGCAGGATCGGCACGAACACTTCGTTCAGCGCTACACCTAGAATGGCCGGCTCATCCGGCGGACGTCCGGTGTAGGTGCTGTGGTAGATCGGCTTGATGCGGTGAGTGATGCGCTCGACGGTGAAGACCGGGAAGCGGTCGACTTCGTTGTAATAGCCGGTATGGTCGCCGTAAGGGCCTTCATCGGCCATTTCGCCCGGATGAATCACGCCTTCCAGGACGATTTCCGCGCTCGACGGCACTTGCAGGTCGTTGCCACGGCATTTGATCAGTTCGGTGCGGTTGCCACGCAACAGGCCCGCGAACGCGTACTCGGACAGGCTGTCCGGCACTGGCGTGACCGCGCCGAGAATCGTCGCCGGGTCAGCGCCCAGTGCGACGGAGACCGGGAAAGGCTGACCGGGATGCTTATCGCACCACTCCTTGAAGTCCAGCGCGCCACCGCGATGGCTAAGCCAGCGCATGATGACCTTGTTGCGGCCAATGACCTGCTGACGATAGATGCCCAGGTTCTGGCGCTCTTTATTAGGGCCTCTGGTGACGGTCAGGCCCCACGTGATCAGCGGGCCAACGTCGCCAGGCCAGCACGTCTGCACTGGCAGCATGCCCAGATCGACGTCCTCGCCTTCGATGACCACTTCCTGGCACGGGGCGTCCTTGACGACTTTCGGCGCCATGGAGATGACTTTCTTGAAGATCGGTAGCTTCGACCAGGCGTCTTTCAGGCCTTTCGGCGGCTCGGGTTCCTTGAGGAATGCGAGCAGCTTACCGATTTCCCGCAGCTCTTCGGTGGACTCGGCGCCCATGCCCATGGCCACGCGCTCTGGCGTGCCGAACAGGTTGCCAAGCACAGGAATGTCAAAACCCGTCGGGTTTTCGAACAGCAAGGCCGGCCCCTTGTTGCGCAGGGTCCGGTCGCAGACTTCGGTCATCTCCAGCACAGGAGAAATAGGCACTTGAATGCGTTTCAACTCTCCGCGCTGCTCAAGCTGCTGCACGAAATCCCGTAGATCCTTGAATTTCATTAACCCGGCCACTTAACAAATAGATGCACATCCTACCTGCTCTGGCGGGCAACGGCAGCAGCCGAACGCGGATTCATCTGCCCTGAGCGGCGTTTTCGCTGAGATAAATCGGCGCCAGCAAAGGCTTCATGCGCTCGCCGCCTTTATCCGACAGGTGATTTTCATCCATGTATTGCGAATAGCCGTCGAATTCGGCGCGACAAATCCCGCCGGGACACATCAAGGGCGCAGGGTCGAGGACGCGCACGTTCGGGTCCTGCTGGCTGAGCTGTGTAAACAGCGTGTTCAGAAACTGCTGGCGCGCCAGGTGCTCGGCGATGGGTCGTCCCAATCGTTCGGCAGAACGCCCGACCATCGCCAGACTGGCCAACCGCGCCACCGTGCCCTGCCGTTGAAGAGGGACTTCCTTGAAAATCCACACCCGCGCACCCGCGTCGCGCAGGCTGTGGACCATTGCAGTCAGGTCTTTGGCCACTTCCTGCTCGGCGACGGGGCGGCTGTCGTCCGGATACAGAACGTGCTGCATGTCGCCGTCCTCTTCGCCGTACAGATACAGGCTCCAACGTGCCGCCAGCACGACATCGCGGATCTTGTGCTCGCGAATGGATTGCAGCGTAGCCTGATTGAAATCCTGACATTGCTGGCGGGTTTCATGCCCGAGGATCGGCAGGCAACCCGACAGGCTGGCCAGCCAGACCGGGATGCCGTAGCGATTAGCGTCAGCCTCAATGGCTGGCAGCAAAGCCGCCGCATGGCTGTCTCCCCACACGAGCTGCACGGGCGCGGTTTGCTCACTGCCTCCAAAGCGGCAGATTTTGCTCATGTCCGGGCTGTCGCGTTGCAGAAGGCAGTCCATCTGCCCACGCTGCCAGTCCCGCGCCTCCGCGTATTGCAAAGCCTGTCCCGAAATGCGCTGCGGTACACCATCACTGGTGCGTATCAGTTGGCCTGCGAGGCCGATAATCAACAGCGTCGCCAAACCCGAAAACAGCACGGGCTTACGCTCTGCCAGCACCCGTTTTTCACGGAACGGCAGCTCAACCAGACGCCAACTGAGCCACGCGAGCACGAGCGTGAGCACGACCCATCCCGACGCTTCGAGCGCCTGCATGCCATCGACAGACACCGCATTGGCATACACGAACACCGGCCAGTGCCAGAGATACCAGGAATAGGAAATCAGCCCGACGCCGACCATCCCTTTCACGCTCAACAGCCGTCCAACGAATGTGGAGGCCTGTCCATTCGCCCAGATCATCGCCGTCGCGCCAAGGACCGGAAACAGCGCCGCCCACCCGGGAAACAGCGTGTATTTGTCGAAACCGAAAATCGCGTACAGCACCGCGAGCAGCCCCGCCAGGCTCACCGCCTCATACATCCAATGCGGCATCTTGCGATCCGAGACGGGAAGCACCGCCAGCATCGCGCCGCACAACAACTCCCATGCCCGCATCGGCAGCAGGAAAAAAGCCTCGTCGGGGTTGCGTTTGATCACCCAGACGTTGAGCGCGAACGACACCACTAAGAGCCCAAACAGCATCCAGCGCCACTGCCGCAGGTAACGGGTCAACAACACCATCAGCAAGGGAAACAGAATGTAGTACTGCTCCTCCACCGACAGGGACCAGGTGTGCAGCAGCGGTTTGAAATCGGAGGCGGGGTTGAAATAACCGTCCTGACGCATGAACAGGATGTTGGACGCGAACATCGCCTGATACCGGACGGCGCGGCCCAGCTGTGAATAGTCGTTCGCGGGCATCAGCACCCAGCCGACCAGCAAGGCGGCGAGCATCATGACGCTCAGGGCGGGAATGATGCGTCGGGCGCGACGCGCCCAGAAATCGACAAAGCTGAAGCGCCCGGCGCTGATTTCCCGAAAGATGATCGAGGTGATCAGGAAGCCGGAGATAACGAAGAACATATCGACGCCCACGAACCCGCCGCTGAACAGGCCAAACCCGAAGTGGTAAAGCACCACGGGAATGACGGCCAACGCGCGCAGTCCGTCGATGTCCCGACGATTGCCAAAGGTGTGCATGACGCTCCTTGTCCGCTTTCTTGTTAAAAAAAGTCAAAAAAAATGGTGCCCCAAAAGGACACCATTTTTCTATAGCCGTTCAGCGCGTGCCGTTGAGCGTGTTACTTGCGCTTCATCGACAGGAAGAACTCATCGTTGGTCTTGGTCTGTTTCAGCTTGTCGACCAGGAACTCGATGGCAGCGACTTCGTCCATCGGGTGCAGCAGCTTGCGCAGAATCCACATGCGTTGCAGCTCGTCGTCAGCCGTCAGCAACTCTTCGCGGCGTGTGCCGGAACGGTTGATGTTGATGGCCGGGAAGACGCGCTTCTCGGCGATCTTACGATCCAGAGGCAGCTCCATGTTGCCGGTGCCTTTGAATTCCTCGTAGATCACTTCGTCCATCTTCGAACCGGTTTCAACCAGCGCGGTGGCGATGATGGTCAGCGAGCCGCCTTCTTCGATGTTACGAGCCGCACCGAAGAAGCGCTTTGGTTTTTCCAGCGCGTGGGCGTCAACACCACCGGTCAGTACCTTGCCGGAGCTTGGAATCACGGTGTTGTAGGCGCGAGCCAGACGGGTGATGGAGTCGAGCAGGATGACCACGTCTTTCTTGTGCTCGACCAGGCGCTTGGCCTTCTCGATCACCATTTCGGCGACTTGCACGTGACGGGTTGGCGGTTCGTCGAACGTCGAGGCAACCACTTCACCGCGCACGGTGCGCTGCATTTCGGTCACTTCTTCCGGACGCTCATCGATCAGCAGAACGATGAGGTGAACTTCAGGGTTGTTACGGGTGATGTTCGACGCGATGTTCTGCAGCATGATGGTCTTGCCCGCTTTCGGCGGAGCAACGATCAGACCGCGTTGACCTTTGCCGATAGGGGCGCACAGGTCGATGACACGACCGGTAAGGTCTTCGGTGGAGCCGTTACCGGCTTCCATCTTCATGCGAATCGTCGGGAACAACGGCGTCAGGTTTTCGAACAGAATCTTGTTCTTCGCGTTTTCTGGACGGTCGAAGTTGATGGTGTCGACCTTGAGCAGTGCGAAGTAACGCTCGCCTTCCTTCGGCGGGCGGATCTTGCCAACGATGGTATCGCCCGTGCGAAGGTTGAAGCGGCGGATCTGGCTAGGCGAGACGTAGATGTCGTCTGGGCCCGCGAGGTAGGAAGCGTCTGCAGAGCGGAGGAAGCCGAAGCCGTCCTGGAGGATCTCCAGCACACCATCACCCGAGATTTCCTCGCCGCTTTTAGCGTGCTTTTTCAGCAGGGAGAAGATCACATCCTGCTTGCGCGAACGGGCCATATTTTCTATGCCCATCTGTTCGGCCATTTCGAGCAGATCGGTAATAGGCTTTTGCTTGAGTTCAGTCAGGTTCATATAGGAATGACGTAATCGTGTATGAGGGGGAAATTAAGCTTTTGGCTTAATGAGGCCGCGCCGCAGAGAAGGCGACAGGATCGCGTACAAATCGAAAGGAGAGCGTCGGCGACGGCTAGCAGGGGGCAACGGAGAAGCCGTTGCGGGGCCGAATGTACCACTTGATTTTCGAAGCGTCTAGTACAACGCCAGAAAAAAGCCCCGCAATTTGCGGGGCCTTTGCGCCATCAGATGTTGGCGTCGAGGAACGCTTGCAACTGCGACTTGGACAGAGCGCCAACCTTGGTGGCAGCGACTTCGCCGTCCTTGAACAGCATCAGGGTCGGAATACCACGAACGCCGTGCTTGGCCGGGGTTTCCTGGTTTTCGTCGATGTTCAGCTTGGCAATGGTCAGTTTGCCTTCGTAGGTGCCAGCGATATCGTCCAGAACCGGGGCGATCATTTTGCAAGGGCCGCACCACTCAGCCCAGTAGTCTACCAGCACAGGGCCTTGTGCCTTCAGGACATCGGCTTCGAAGCTCGCGTCGCTGACGTGTTTGATAAGGTCGCTACTCATGAGATTTCTCCGAGGTCATAGGCAAAAAAACGTGGACCATCATAACTGTGTCGGGTCGTGACAGGAAGGTAGAGGCGATTGTCTCTTGCTATGGGTTTAGATGACTAGCTTTATTGGAGTGACCCCAATCAGGTAAGAGCCGGCCCCGTTGGCGCGTGGGGCACCATCCCTGTGGGAGCGAATTCATTCGCGATTGGCCCGCGCATCCGACGGACCTCCATCGGTTGTGCCACCGCATTGCGAATGAATTCGCTCCCACAGGTCATGCGTTCGAATTCCAGACAAGCGCCCCGTTTGGGACCGAAATCAGGCCGAAGGCGCCACGAACACAATCCCCGTACGCAGCGCAGCGCCTCTTATATGCTCCTGCATGGCCTTCTGCGCCGGGCCTGAAGCATTACGTGCCAGGGCGCGGAGAATCTTGCGGTGTTCCTGCCAGGTTTCCATCGCCCTGCCCGCGCGAATGAATGGCAGCTTCTGGCTCTCCAGAAAAATGTCGGCGCTGGCGGTAATGATCCCAAGAATCGCCTGATTGCCGCTGGCCACGAGAATACGTCGGTGGAAATCGAAGTCCAGTTTGGCGGCGCCGTCGAAATCCCCGGCCTTGAGTTCGAGGCGCATGGCTTCGACGTTGTCCTCCAGGACATCGCGCTCATCTGCCGTCAGCGTCACAGCCGCCAGCCCTGCCGCAAAACCTTCAAGCGCGTAACGCAGCTGAAACGTCTCCGACGGCGAAGCATGGGCCGCAAAAGGCCAGGAAAAACCACTCGTGCGCTGTTGTGGTTCAGAAATCGCCTGAACGAACACCCCTTTACCGGGCTGCACGCTGACTACACCTAACGCACTCAACGACGACAACGCCTCGCGCAACGAAGCGCGACTGACCCCCAGACGAACCGCGAGATCCCGCTGCGAGGGCAGGCTGTCGCCAGGGCCATAGCCTTGCTCGGCGATCAATTTGCGGATCGCCTGGAAGGCGGCTTCGGGTACTGCAATCGGGCTCGTGTGCATGGGTTTTCAGGCGCAATGACCGTGGAAAACCTTCTTTTATAGTCATCCCGCTGATTCGGCAAGTGACGCCCAAGTGAAGGGCGGCGAGGCTTTCAGGCGCGCCAAAGCGGGGCGACCCGGCGCCCAACTGTTCAGACCAGTTAGACCGGATCAGGGCGCCAGCCCTCATTCCACGGTCGCAAACGCAGCGATGGCATGGGCTGTGCACTGGCCCTTGAACATCACCCATGCATTGCCTTCACCTCGTTCGATTCGGAGACGTCCCATGACCCAGCGTTACAGCGCTCTGCTTGCCGCCCTGTTTGCCAGCTTCCTGCTCGGCCAAGCCCCTGCCCACGCCAACGGGCTGGATGATGTGACCGCGCGCGGCACGCTGAAAGTCGCCGTACCGCAAGACTTCCCGCCCTTCGGTTCGGTAGGCCCGGACATGAAACCACGCGGCCTGGACATCGACACCGCGCAACTGATCGCCGACCGGCTCAAGGTGAAGCTGGAACTCACCCCGGTGAACAGCACAAACCGCATCCCGTTCCTCACCACCGGCAAGGTCGATCTGGTGATCTCCAGCCTGGGCAAAAACCCGGATCGCGAGAAAGTCATCGACTTCTCCCATGCCTACGCGCCGTTTTACCTCGCCGTGTTCGGTCCACCTGACGCTGCCATCAACGGCGTGGACGACCTCAAAGGCAAAACCATCAGCGTGACCCGTGGCGCCATCGAAGACATCGAGCTGACTGCCGTGGCACCGAAAGAAGCCACCATCAAGCGTTTCGAAGACAACAACTCGACCATCGCCGCCTACCTCGCCAACCAGACCGACCTGATTGCAAGCGGCAACGTGGTAATGGTCGCGATCAGCGAAAAGAATCCGAAACGCATCCCGTCGCTGAAAGTGAAGCTGAAGGATTCGCCGGTCTACGTCGGCGTGAACAAGGGCCAGCCGGAGCTGTTGGCCAAGGTCAACGAGATTCTGGAAGCGGCGAAGCAAGACGGCGCGCTGGAGAAGAACTCGCAGACCTGGCTGAAACAGCCGCTGCCTGCCGATCTCTGATCGCCCCGCTTTAGTCACTGCGTCTGGTTGAGGTTTTCAGATGGCCTATAAGTTCGACTTTATTCCGGTCCTGCAAAACGCTGACCTGCTGGTTCGTGGGGCTTTGTTCACCCTTGAGCTGACGGCCATCGGCACTCTGCTGGGCGTCAGCGTCGGTATTGTCGGCGCCATCGTCAGGGCCTGGAAGATCCAGCCGTTTTCGGCCCTGTTTGGGGTCTACGTCGAGCTGATACGCAACACGCCGTTTCTGGTGCAGCTGTTCTTCATCTTCTTCGGCCTTCCGTCGCTGGGGGTGCAGATTTCCGAATGGCAGGCAGCGGTGCTGGCGATGGTGATCAACCTCGGCGCGTACTCGACCGAAATCATTCGCGCAGGCATTCAGGCGATTCCTCGCGGGCAGCTGGAAGCCTCGGCCGCACTGGCGATGACGCGCTTCGAGACGTTTCGCCATGTGGTGTTGATTCCGGCCCTGGGCAAGGTCTGGCCCGCGCTCAGCAGCCAGATCATTATCGTCATGCTCGGCTCGGCGGTCTGCTCTCAGATTGCAACGGAAGAATTGAGCTTCGCCGCCAACTTCATTCAGTCGCGTAATTTCCGCGCCTTCGAGACGTACATCATCACCACGCTGATCTACCTGTTCATGGCGCTGATGATTCGTCAGTTGCTGGCGTGGATCGGACGTCGCTACATCGCGAGGAGCCGCTGATGGATTTCACGCTATGGGACATCGTGCGCAACCTGCTCACAGGCCTGCAATGGACGCTGGCGCTGTCGCTGGTGGCGTTCATCGGCGGCGGCCTGATCGGCTTGCTGGTGATGACGATGCGCATCTCTGAAAAGAGTTTCTGGCGCCGGCTCGCGCGGTGCTACATCGAGCTGTTTCAGGGCACGCCGCTGCTGATGCAGCTGTTTCTGGTGTTCTTCGGCGTGGCGCTGATGGGTGTGGACATCTCGCCCTGGGTCGCGGCAGCGCTGGCGTTAACACTGTTCACCAGCGCGTACCTGGCTGAAATTTGGCGGGGCTGTGTGGAATCGATTTCCAACGGTCAGTGGGAAGCGTCGGCAAGTCTGGCGCTGACGCCTTTCGAGCAACTGCGGTATGTGATTCTGCCCCAGGCTTTGCGCATCGCCGTGGCACCGACCGTGGGCTTTTCGGTGCAGGTCGTCAAAGGCACCGCCGTGACGTCGATCATCGGGTTCACGGAGCTGACCAAGACCGGCGGCATGCTCGCCAACGCCACGTTCCAGCCTTTCATGGTCTACGGCTTCGTCGCTCTGGGCTACTTCCTGCTGTGTTATCCGCTGTCGCTCAGCGCCCGTTACTTGGAAAGGAGACTTCATGCCTCTGCTTAGAATTTCCGCCCTGCACAAATACTACGGCGATCACCACGTGCTCAAAGGCATCGACCTCAGCGTCGAGGAAGGCCAGGTCGTGGCGATCATCGGCCGCAGCGGCTCGGGCAAAAGCACATTGCTGCGCACGCTGAACGGGCTGGAGTCGATCAACGACGGCGTGATCGAGGTCGATGGCGAATACCTCGATGCAGCGCGGGCTGATCTGCGCAGCCTGCGGCAGAAAGTCGGCATGGTGTTTCAGCAGTTCAACCTGTTCCCGCACCTGACCGTGGGCGAAAACGTGATGCTCGCGCCGCAGGTGGTGAAAAAAGTCTCCAAGGCTGAAGCGACGCAGCTTGCCAAAGAAATGCTCCATCGCGTCGGACTTGGGGAGAAGTTCGACGCGTTCCCGGATCGTTTGTCGGGAGGCCAGCAGCAGCGCGTGGCGATTGCACGCGCCTTGGCGATGTCGCCAAAAGTGCTGCTGTGCGATGAAATCACCTCGGCGCTGGACCCGGAGCTGGTGAATGAGGTGCTCAGCGTCGTGCGCGAGCTGGCGAAAGACGGCATGACGCTGATCATGGTGACCCACGAAATGCGTTTCGCCCGGGAAGTGGGCGACAAGCTGGTGTTCATGCATCAGGGCAAGGTGCATGAGGTGGGCGATCCAAGAGAGCTGATGGCCAATCCGAAAACGCCGGAGCTGGCGAATTTCATTGGATCGGTCGAACACGCCTGAACAGGTCGCTGGCCATCGACCTGTAAACAATCACGTCACGCCCAACGCTTAAATGCGCGTTTGGCGGCAGTGATGGTTCGTGGCACGATGTCGGGGTTAACGACCGAGACCTTTTGACCATGTCGCCATCCACAGCCAAAAACCTCTCGCTGATCGCCGCGATCGACTTGGGCTCCAACAGCTTCCACATGGTGGTCGCCAAAGCGAATCAGGGTGAAATCCGCATTCTTGAGCGGCTCGGCGAGAAAGTGCAGCTGGCCGCCGGCATCGACGACGAGCGCAAGCTCAACGAAGAATCCATGCAGCGGGGGCTCGATTGCCTCAAGCGTTTTGCCCAACTGATCAACGGCATGCCACCGGGCGCCGTGCGGATCGTCGGCACCAACGCCCTGCGCGAAGCGCGCAATCGCAACGTATTCATCCACCGCGCTGAAGAAATCCTCGGCCACCCTGTCGAGGTCATTTCCGGCCGTGAAGAGGCGCGCCTGATCTATCTCGGCGTGTCCCACACCCTCGCCGACACACCAGGCAAACGCCTGGTGGCGGACATCGGTGGCGGCAGTACCGAGTTCATTATCGGCCAGCGCTTCGAACCGTTGCTGCGCGAAAGCCTGCAAATGGGTTGCGTGAGCTTTACCCAGCGTTACTTCAAAGACGGCAAGATCACCCCGGCGCGTTACGCCCAGGCCTACACGGCGGCGCGGCTGGAGATCATGAGCATTGAGCACGCGTTGCATCGTCTGACGTGGGATGAGGCAATTGGCTCGTCCGGCACCATCCGCGCCATCGGCCTGGCCCTCAAAGCAGGCGGCCACGGCACTGGCGAAGTCAATGCCGAAGGCCTCGCCTGGCTCAAACGCAAGCTGATGAAGCTCGGCGAAGTGGACAAGATCGACTTCGACGGACTCAAGCCAGATCGCCGCGCCATTTTCCCGGCCGGTCTGGCAATTCTCGAAGCGATCTTCGACGCCCTCGAACTGAAGCGCATGGACCATTGCGAAGGCGCGCTGCGCGAAGGCGTGCTGTATGACCTGCTGGGCCGTCATCATCACGAAGACGTGCGTGAGCGTACTCTCAGCTCGCTCATGGACCGTTATCACGTCGATCTGGAACAGGCCGCACGGGTCGAGCGCAAGGCGCTGTCAGCGCTGGAGCAGGTCGCCACGGCGTGGGAACTGGAAGACGATCTGTATCGCGAACTGCTCAGCTGGGCCGCCAAGGTGCATGAAGTGGGGTTGGACATCGCCCACTATCACTACCACAAACACGGCGCGTACTTGATCGAGCACTCGGATCTGGCGGGTTTCTCGCGGGAAGACCAACAGATGCTCGCGCTGCTGGTGCGCGGCCATCGTCGGAACATTCCCAAAGACAAGTTCGCCGAATTTGGCGATGAAGGCGTGAAGCTGATTCGTCTGTGCGTGCTGCTGCGTTTCGCGATCCTGTTCCACCACATTCGCGGCACCCAAGAGATGCCGCAACCTGTGTTGACCGCCAACGGCAACGACCTCGACATCCTGTTCCCGGATGGCTGGCTGGAAAACAACCAGCTGACTCAGGCCGACTTCGCGCTGGAAGCGGAGTGGCTGACCCGAGTCAACATCAACCTCAGCGTACGCTGAGGACCGGGTTGCTCAACTTCTCCAGAAGCGACGCCTGCACATTGCGGGCGTTCTGGTTGCCGGTTGGCGTGCTGCGAAGGTAGCGCCCGTCCGGCTGCAACAACCACGCGTGGGTGTTGTCGGTCAGATACCCCTCCAACTCCTTCTTCACGCGCAGAATCAGCTTCTTGCCCTCTACCGGGAAGCAGGTCTCGACGCGCTTGTCGAGGTTGCGCTCCATCCAGTCGGCACTGGACAGGAACATTTGCTCGTCGCCGCCATTCAGGAAGTAGAACACGCGAGTGTGCTCCAGGAAGCGACCCACGATCGAGCGCACCTGAATGTTGTGCGACACGCCCGGAACCCCCGGACGTAGGCAGCACATGCCCCGCACCACGAGATCGATCTTCACCCCCATCTGGCTGGCTTTGTACAGCGCGCGGATGATCTTCGGATCAGTCAGCGAGTTGAACTTGGCGATGATGTGCGCAGGTTTGCCGTCGGTCGCGAACTGCGTCTCGCGGGCAATCATGTCGAGCATGCCCTTCTTGAGCGTGAACGGCGCGTGCAGCAGCTTCTTCATGCGCAGCGTCTTGCCCATGCCGATCAATTGGCTGAACAGTTTGCCGACGTCTTCGCACAAGGCGTCGTCGGAGGTCAGCAGGCTGTAGTCGGTGTACAGACGGGCGTTGCCCGCGTGGTAGTTACCGGTCCCGAGGTGGGCGTAACGCACGATTTCGCCCGCTTCGCGACGCAGGATCAGCATCATCTTGGCGTGGGTCTTGAAGCCGACCACACCGTAAATCACCACCGCACCGGCGGCCTGCAAGCGGCTGGCGAGTTGCAGGTTGGACTCTTCATCGAACCGTGCGCGCAGCTCGATGACTGCCGTGACTTCCTTGCCGTTACGCGCGGCATCCACCAGCGCATCAACGATTTCTGAGTTGGCGCCGCTGCGGTACAGCGTCTGACGCACAGCCAGAACGTGAGGGTCTTTTGCGGCCTGACGCAGCAAATCCACCACCGGCGTGAAGGATTCGAACGGGTGCAACAGCAGAATGTCCTGCTTGCTGATCACGTTGAAGATGTTTTCGCTGTTCTGCAAAAGCTTCGGAATGGCCGGGGTGAACGGCAGGTATTGCAGCTCCGGATGGCTGTCCAGGCCGGTGATGCTGAACAAACGCGTCAGGTTCACCGGACCGTTGACCTGATACAGCTCGGTCTCGCTCAGGTTGAACTGCTTGAGCAGGTAGTCGGACAGGTGTTTCGGGCAGGTGTCGGCCACTTCCAGACGCACCGCATCGCCGTAGCGACGGGAGAACAGCTCGCCACGCAGGGCGCGGGCCAAGTCTTCTACGTCTTCGGAATCCAGCGCCAGGTCGGCGTTACGGGTCAGGCGGAACTGGTAGCAGCCCTTGACCTTCATGCCCTGGAACAGGTCATCGGCGTGGGCGTGGATCATCGACGACAGGAACACATAGTTGTCGCCCGGGCCGCCGACGTCTTCCGGCACCTTGATGATGCGCGGCAAGAGGCGCGGGGCCGGGATGATCGCCAGACCCGAATCGCGACCGAAGGCATCGATGCCTTCCAGCTCGACGATGAAGTTCAGGGATTTGTTGACCAGCAACGGGAACGGGTGCGTCGGGTCGAGGCCGATCGGTGTGATGATCGGTGCGATTTCGTCGCGGAAATAACGACGGACCCACGTCTTCAGCTTGGTGGTCCAGTAACGACGACGGATGAAGCGCACCTGATGCTTTTCAAGCTCGGGCAACAGGATGTCGTTGAGGATGGCGTACTGGCGGTCCACATGACCGTGAACCAGCTCGCTGATGCGGGCCAGCGCCTGATGAGGCTGCAAGCCGTCGGCACCGGCTTGCTCACGGGCGAAGGTGATTTGTTTCTTGAGCCCCGCGACGCGGATTTCGAAGAATTCGTCCAGGTTGCTGGAGAAGATCAGCAGAAACTTGAGGCGTTCGAGCAGCGGGTAGGATTCATCCAGCGCCTGCTCAAGTACGCGAATATTGAACTGCAGCTGCGACAGCTCGCGGTGAATATAGAGGCTGCTGTCATCCAGGTTGGGGATCACGATCGCCGGGCTGGCAGGCTGCTGCGGCTCGACAGCGGGCAGCACCTCGATGGTCGGTTCGACCACGGCGGTGACTTCAGGAGACGAGACGGTGGGCTCGAGTTCAATTGAGGCTTCGGTGCTTCCTTCGGTACTCATGAATAATCCTGTAAGGCTTTTGCCCTGTAACAGTTGGGCCGGGAGAACGGCCGAAGAGATCGATCTGTCGGTCCCTTCACGACAAAAGGGACGATCAGCGGCGCAGACCGGTCACACCGGACACCTGCGGGCCCGAGCGCGCGGGCAAACGTGACAGTTATAAGCCAGCATTATGACTGACGCATGACAGTGGGATGTCCACCATACCGTGTAGGACTTAAATGCGCTTCCTAGACGACAATTCTGCTTGGGTCGTAAGAAACTTTAACGTAGTGACACATTTGGACACTTTCCTGAATGTGTCCGGCGCGTTAGGCTGCGCGTTCATTTCGCCAGCACCCATATGATGCTCCAGCATTTTTTACAAGAATTTGGCTACTTCGCCCTCTTCCTTGGAACCTTCTTTGAAGGTGAGACCATTTTGGTGCTCGCTGGATTTCTCGCGTTTCGAGGGTACATGGACATCAATCTGGTCGTGGTGGTTGCCTTCTTCGGCAGCTACGCAGGCGATCAGCTCTGGTATTTCATGGGGCGCAAGCATGGCCGCAAGCTTCTGGCACGCAAACCGCGCTGGCAACTGATGGGCGACCGTGCGCTGGAACACATTCGCAGGCACCCCGACATCTGGGTGTTGAGCTTCCGCTTTGTCTACGGTTTGCGCACCGTCATGCCGGTAGCCATCGGCCTTTCCGGGTATCCGCCGGGGCGTTATTTGCTGCTCAACGGCATCGGTGCTGCGGTCTGGGCGGCGGCGCTGGGGGCTGCGGCATACAAATTCGGCGCGGTTCTCGAAGGATTGCTGGGCAACGTCAAGAAATACGAGCTCTGGGTACTTGGCGCCCTGCTGGTGATCGGTGGCCTGCTGTGGCTGCGACGCCGCATCAAGAATGCCCGCATCGCTCGCGAGGCCAAGCTGGCGGTGCCCGCGACGGCTCCCGTCGAGGTCAAGGACCGGCCAGACGAGTGAAACGGCCCCGAGCGCAATACACCGTGATTGCGCTCAACAGCGTGTAAGTCAGCAGCACCGTCCAGCCCAATGCACTCGCGGGCCATAGCCCCACCACGGGGGCCAGCGCCATCAGCGGCAGATTCGCCGCCAGCCTCAATCCTTCCAGTTTCAACGCCGACGGTCGGTTTTCCAGGGCCGCGCCAAACACGAACAATCCTAGCGCAACCCATGACCAGCCGACGATCAGCGCAGGCCACGGCAACACGTCGCCATTCGACAGCAGATAGCTGCCCAATAGTGTGTACAGCGAAAACTGCGCACCAACGTACAGCTGCTGCGTCAGGCCCAACGGCACTTCGAATTTACGGAACTGCGCCAGGTCTGGCTTGATGATCGGGTATTTCGCCGCCACGTCCGCGGGCCGCCATCCAGTCGGCATGAACCAGATCCGCCATTTATCCCACGTCGATCCAGCGCGCCGGGCATCCGCTGCCAACTGGGTGTAAAACTGCACGTTCGCCCACAGCGGGTTCCAGCTTCTCAGCGGCGTAGTCACCCCGAAAATCGGCGGCTCCTCATCCAGCTCTTCCTGGAAGGTGCCGAACAGCCGGTCCCAAACAATGAACACCCCGCCGTAGTTGCGATCCATGTAGACAAGATTCTGCGCGTGGTGAGCGCGATGATTAGACGGCGTCACGAAGAACCATTCGAACCAGCCCAGCTTGGGAATGTGCCTAGTGTGGACCCAGAATTGATAAAGCAGATTGAGCGAGGCCACCGCCACGAACACCACCAGCGGCACGCCGACCACGGCCAGCGGCAGATAGAAAATCCAGCTCAGCAGAAAGCCGGTGCTGGTCTGGCGCAAGGCGGTCGAGAGGTTGTAGTCCTCGCTCTGGTGATGCACGGAGTGCGCGGCCCAGAGAATGTTGCGCTCGTGCCCCATCCGATGAAGCCAGTAATAGCAGAAGTCGTAGAAGATGAAGGCGAACACCCAGACCCAGACGCTCTCGGCAGACAGCCGCCACAAGGCCAGATGCTCCAGCGCAAAGGCGTAGGTGACCAGCCCCACGCCTTTGGTCAGCAGGCCCGTGGTCGTCGACAACACGCCAGTACTCAGGCTGTTGATCGCATCGGCGACCCGGTAATTGTTGACCTTGCGCCAACGGTCGGCGACCAGCTCGACAGCGATCAGCACGAAGAAAAACGGCACTGCGTACAGAATGAAATTCATCGACGCCACCCGACAACGAAACCTCGAAGATTAGGCGTCACCACGGCAAAACCCTATGGCAACAGATGACAAATTAGTAGACATTTGAGGACATCGTTGGCGCGGCGAGCCGCTCGTAAGCGCCAGGGAACACGACATCACCGGCGTACCCGGTCTAGCCCGGATCGCTCAAGAGAGGGAACACAGGCATGAGCAAAAAAGTGGCCGTCATTCTTTCCGGTTGCGGCGTTCAGGACGGCGCGGAAATTCACGAAAGCGTGCTCACCCTGCTGCGTCTGGATCAACGCGGCGCCGAGGTGAAATGCTTCGCGCCAAACATCCCTCAGTACCACGTGATCAATCACCTCACTGGCGAAGAGATGCCCGAAACCCGCAATGTGTTGGTGGAATCAGCGCGCATCGTGCGGGGTGCCATTGAGGACATCCGCGAGGCGGACGTCACTGAGTTCGATGCGCTGATCATCCCGGGCGGCTTTGGCGCGGCGAAGAACCTGTCGAACTTCGCCTCAGAAGGGTCAGGCTGCAAGGTTCAAGCGGAAGTGCTGGCCATGGCAGAAGCCTTCGCCATGGCGGGCAAGCCCATTGGATTGATCTGTGTGTCGCCCGCGTTGGCGGCCAAGATCTACGGCCCGGGCGTGACCTGCACCGTTGGCAATTGTCCTGAAACCGCCGCCAAAATCACCAGGATGGGTGGCCAGCACGAAGAATGCGACGTCACGGACATCGTTGAAGACAAGGCCCGCAAGCTGGTCAGCACCCCGGCATACATGGTTGCCAAGTCGATTGGCGAAGCAGCGTCGGGGATCAACAAGCTGGTGGATCGGGTGCTGGAGTTGGTGCAGGAAAGTGAGGAAGTTTCGGCCTGATACACCATTGGACCGAAATACACCGGACTCAATCTGTTGGAGCGAATGCACTCGCGAAGATGGGTCAGACCGTAGCGATGTGTCGCCTGCACCGGCCAATCGCGAATGAATTCGCTCCTACAGGGAGTCTGTGTCTGCCGGACACACTGCTATCACTGCTGACGCAAAACCTCTGTGGGAGCGAATTCATTCGCGAAAAATGTTCCAGACATCAGAGATGCGTCGGATGTACCGGCCTCTCGCGAATAAATTCGGTCCCACAGCTTCAACCGCGTGCATCCCTCTCTCGCGTCAACCGGGTCAGAATCCGGTCCAGCGAATTAGCGAATGCCTGTTTCTCGCGATCCCCGTAAGCCCCCTGCCCACCGCTGGCCTGCCCTTGCTCACGCAGGTCGGTGAACAGATTGCGCACCGCCAGTCGCTCACCCATGTTCTGCTCGTCGAACTCCTTGCCACGCGGGTCCAGCGCCGCAACGCCCTTTTTCACCAGTCGATCCGCCAGCGGCACGTCGCTGCAAATCACCAGTTCGCCCGGCGCGGCATGCTCGACCAGGTAATCGTCAGCCGCATCAGGGCCGCTGGGCACCACGATCAGCTTGACCAGCGCGAACGCAGGCCTAGGCACCGCTTGCCCCGCCACCAGCACGACCTCGAACTGGCGCTTGAGGGCGAATTTGACCACTTGATCCCTGGCCGCTTTCGGACAGGCATCGGCATCGATCCAGACGCGCATTTTAGAACTCCATCAATCTGCCGTTGTAGGAGTGGGTTACGCCGCTTCGATCCGACGCTTGTCCGCCCACCGGCTGCGACCATACAGCAACGCAATCGCCAGCAACGCAACCGCCTGCGCGCCCAAGGAATACGCATCGGCGTGAATGCCCAACCAATCGAACTCGAAGAACGGCACAGGCCGCGTGCCAAAGATGCCAGCCTCTTGCAGCGCCTTGACGCCATGCCCGGCGAACACCACCGACAACGCGCACAGCAGCGCAGCGTTGATACCGAAGAACATCGCCAACGGCAGTTTCGCCGAACCGCGCAGAATCACCCACGCGAGGCCCACCAACAGCACCAGCGCCGTGGCACCGCCAGCCAGCACGGCGTTATGCCCGGCGGGACCTGCCTGCAGCCACAGCGTCTCGTAGAACAGAATCACCTCGAACAGCTCGCGGTACACCGAGAAGAATGCCAGCACTGCGAAGCCGAACCGACCGCCACCGCCTACCAGGCTGCTCTTGATGTAGTCCTGCCACGCCGCCGCGTGACGACGGTCGTGCATCCACACGCCCAACCACAGCACCATGACACTGGCGAACAGCGCTGTCGCCCCCTCCAGCAACTCGCGCTGCGAGCCGCTGACATCGATCACGTACGCTGCCAGCGCCCACGTTCCCAAGCCAGCCAGCAGCGCCAAACCCCAACCCACGTTGACGCTGCGCACCGCCGACTGCTGGCCGGTGTTGCGCAGGAACGCCAGAATCGCCGCCAGCACCAGAATCGCTTCCAGCCCTTCGCGCAACAGAATCAAGAGGCCCGAGATGAAGCTCAGGGACGTACTGAGGCCATCGCTGCCAAGCAGATCGGCAGACACTTTGAGTTTTGCCTTCGCCGCGGCCAGTTTCTCAGCCGCTTCTGCAGCGGGCAGCCCGTCCTGCAACGACTGACGGTAGGCCATCAGCGCCTTCTCGGTGTCCTTGCGCACCGTGGCGTCGACGTTGTCCAGCGAGCTTTCGACCAGCTCGAAACCTTCCAGGTAGGCGGCCACCGACAGGTCATAGGCCTGCTCGCGATCACCGGCCTGGTACGCGGCCAGGCTCTTGTCCAGCGTCGAGCTGGTGTAATCGAGCAGTTGCGAGGGACCCCGCTGGACCTGCGGTGGCTGGGCACGCTGGGCGCGGAAGGCCGCGGCGGCTTTCGGGCCCTCTACAACCAGCACTTCTGTCGGAGTCTGGCGGGCCAAGTCCGCGAGGTTGAACGTCTTGACCGCTTCGGCTTTGGGGTCGGCCGTGAAGCTTGCGATGTAGGTCGCCACATCCCAGCGCTGACGGTCATCCAGTTGGTCGGCGAACGACGGCATGTCCGTGCCTTCGATGCCCAGGCCCAACGTGCTGTAGACGTCATACAGGCTCAGGCGATCAAACCGCGACGCATCACGCATGTTCGCAGGGGGTGGCGACATGCCGACCGCCGCAGGACCATCACCCGCTCCCGCATTGCCGTGACAGACCGAGCAATACTGCGCGTACAGCGGCGCACCGCGTGTCGGGTCCGGGGTGATGACCGGTGCCTGGCTCACTTCGTACGCCACGGCCAACTTCGCCCCCAACTGCCGTGCTTGATGCGCGACCTGCGCGCCATCGTCCTTTTGCTCGACAGCCGACAGCAGCGCCTTCGCGCCTTGCGTGAGTTCGGCACGCTCCGGCCGCTCGGGCAAGCCCGCGATCAAACCCTGAACAGCGCCGAGAAATTCGAGTTGCTCCCGATATTCAGCCTCGTCGATCACCTTGCCGTCCGCCACCGTCGCCGGGTAGTCAGCGCTGACGTAGTTGAACAGGTGAAGGGCTTGTGCGGCTCCATCATCGGAATCCGCGCGAGCGGTCACGCTAAGCAGGACCAGCAGCGCCAGACCCAAGCCGGCCATGAAGCGTAAAGGGGAAAACATGAGTGGATCTCAAACAGGAATGCGAAGGGTTGTCATTGTTCATGTTGAGAGACTTGCACTCAAGTTTTACGGCGTCTTTCGTGCCGTTTTTTGCAGGCCAAGGTGCGACACATCAATTTTTTTCGAAAACAGCGTGGCACAGGGGCTGTGTAAGACGTGTCTGAAAATCCCGCGCGACATCAAAAAGCCATTGTTTAAAGTGTCTCTGTCCTTATAATCCTCCGCCGCCACTTCGTGGCACACAGCCATCACTTGATGACTGGCCCGCTGGAAGCCCCGCTTCTCAAAAAAGGAATTGCACAGCCGAGCGTCATGGAAACCGGCTGGCTCACTCAAGGACAGATTCGATGTGCTCTCGCGCACTCGGCACACTGGTGCTGATCATTGCCGCGCAACTGACCGGCTGCGCTGCGTTTCGCAGCTACGACACCGAGCTGCAGCAGACCAACCAGCAACTCACCCGAGGCAACGTCGACGGCGCCCTGATGCTGCTGGAAAAACACAACACCGGGGACGACAAGGACCTTCTCTACTACTTCGAGAAAGGCGAACTGTTGCGTTCCAAAGGCGATCTCGCGGGTAGCCAACTGGCGTGGGGGCGTGCGGACCAGACGGTCATCGCTTGGGAAGACGCCGTCAAGCTGGACAGCGGCAAGTACCTGGCCGGGTTCGGCAGCTACCTGGTGAACGACAAAGTGCGGCGCTATGAAGGCTACGACTACGAAAAAGTCATGCTGACCACGCAAATGGCGCTGAACCGGCTGGCGGAAAACGACTTCGATGGCGCTCGCACTGACATCAAGCGAACCCACGAGCGCGAAGCCGTGATCGCCGAGCTGCGCGACAAGCAGTACCTCAAGAGCGAAGACGACGCCCGAAGCCAGGGCATGACGTTCCAGTACAAGGACCTCAAGGGCTATCCGGTCGAAACCCTCGACGCACCGGAAGTCGTAAACCTGAAGAACAGCTATCAGAGCGCGTTCAGTCACTACCTTGCCGGTTTCGTGTACGAAGCGCTGGGCGAAAAAGACTTGGCAGCGCCGGGCTATCGTCAGGCGGCTGAGCTACGCCCCAACACACCGCTGTTGGATCAGGCCCTGCTGGACCTCGATGCCGCAGGCAGCAAAAACACCGCCACCGACGGCAGCGACGTATTGCTGGTGGTGCAGGTCGGCCTCGCACCTGCGCGTGATTCGATTCGTATCCCGCTTCCATTGCCGATCGACAACAATCTGGTCATCACCACTTTGTCGTTTCCAGTCATCAAAGCCGACAACTCGACGCCGTTCTTCAATCAGGTCGGCGTGGACGGTCAGCCCGTCAACCTGACGTCGCTCAACAGCACCACCGCCATGTCCCGCCGCGCCCTGCGTGACGACATGCCGGGCATTTTGCTGCGCACCACCGTGCGGGCCATCAGCCGTGGCGTCGCGCAGAAGAAGCTCAACGAAGTCAATCCGCTGGCAGGGCTGGCCGTCGGCATTGCGTCCGCCGTCACGGAAGGCGCCGACACCCGCACTTGGCGCACCTTACCGGACCACACCCTGGTGGCACGCATGCGCCTCAAACCGGGCGAGCATCAGGTGACTCTGCCCTCTTCGCTGGGCGGTGCTCATGTGCAACTCAACATCGACCGCCCTTACCAAGTGGTCACCCTGCGTGCCATCGGCAATCAGGTGTTCACCAGCGGCCTGGCCGCGCAGGTGATCCCGTCGACCCTGCCGCAAGCCGTGGCACTCAACACCCCTTGAACGGAGACACAACATGCTTCGCAAGATCTGCGCCCTGATGGCCCTGGCGTTGCTCGCCGGTTGCGCCACCCCGCCGCCACCCGCCCCGGGCAGCGCCGCCAGCAAGGTGGTCGCTTTGGGTGACCTGAAAAACATCGACATCGGGCCGATGCGGGTCGCCCGTGAAAACGGCTTCCTGACCGTCAACGTCTCGCTGAACAACACCAGCAGCTACAACAAGACGATGTACTACCGCTTTGCCTGGCTGGGCAATGACGGCTTCCCGGTCGCTGAGCCCGAGACCTGGAAAAGCCTGACACTGTACGGCTCGCAGAGCAGTTTCCTCCCCGCCATCGCGCCCGTGCCCAGGGCCACGGACTTCCGCCTCGAAGTCAAAACCCCTTGATGCCCCTTATTCGCTCAGCAAAAGAGACCCCTTTCATGCCATTCATTCGCCTTTCTCTGCTCGCTGCCGTCGCCCTGCTGGCCACCGGCTGCGCCAACAACTCGCCCACATTGGGCAGCAAGAACATCAGCTACGGCGACACCAAGGCTGTTGAAACCGTGACCAACGAATTCGGCTCCACCGACCTGCAAATGATCGCAGAGAGCATGACCCGCTCACTGGCGCAGTCCGGCACTTTACAGGGGCGCCCGGTGGTGCAGGTCTATGACGTGAAGAACAAGACCAGCGAATACATCGACACGCGCGAAATCACCACGTCGATCAAGACCCAGCTCATGAAGTCCGGCACCGCGCGTTTCGCCAGCGACAATACCGACATGCAGAGCCAGGTCGATCAACTGAAGCTGCAAAACCAGAGTGGCCTGTACAAACAGTCTACGGTCAGCAAAACCGGCAACATGGTCGCGGCCAAATACCGCCTTGAAGGCTCGATCAGCTCCATCGTCAAGCGCAGCAGCGACTACAAAGACGTCTTCTACAAATTCAGCCTGCAATTGATCGACGTCGAAAGCGGTCTGGCCGAGTGGATGGACGAGAAAGAAATCCGCAAGACCACGGAGCGCTGATGATGCGTGCATGGATCGGCATTCTGGGTCTGGTGTGCGCGTTCGGCGCCCAGGCCGCACCGAAAATCGCGGTCACTGACCTGGCGTTCGAGCAACAGGTGGAGGAATACATCCACACGGTGTCAGCGCAGACCAACGTTCAGGTCAATCGCTACGGTGCCAGCGGCTCGTCGAGCTACAACGAATACGAAGCGCGCACCACGTACATCGAACAAAGCGAGCTGCGAAAATTCAGCGGCGACATCAAGGGCGAGATTCTCAAGTCCGGGATGTTCCAGCTGGTGCAGGGCACGCCTTACACGGCGAGCGCTAAGGAAGACGTATACGACGTGATCAAGCGCATCAAGAATGGCAACTTCAAAGGGGCTGATTACGTGCTGTTCGGCACCGTGTCGGACATCGACTTCCGTCAGGACGTTAACGAAATCGCCAACACCAACGCCCACTCTGCGGTGCTGGGCCTCACGCTGGTGGGCGACTTCAGCCTGATCAACACCCGCACCTTCGAAATCACCTCGGCGTTCACGGCGATGGGCGAAGGTCAGGACACCAAGCTGTTGAATGGCAATGACGTACGCGTCACGCCGAATCGGGGTCGGGTGGTGAAGGAAGTGTCGAAGTCCTTCGGACTGGATGTGGCGCGACAGCTGCGAGAGCAACTGCGTGGTGAGGTTGAGTATTCACAGGATCAGCCTGCGCCACGCAACAACCTGCCACGTGATGAGGCGCCGAAAATCCTGCGTTGAGCGTAAGCCCCACGCCTATCACCAGTAGGAGCGAATTCATTCGCGATGCGGCGGTACATCCAATCGATCTCTTTCGGATGTTCCGGCCCATCGCGAATGAATTCGCTCCTACAGGTCGCTGCATCGGGGCTTATGCGCGATGCAGGGTCGCGAGAAACGCCGCCGCACTCACGAACAAACCGGCAAACGTGCGGTTCATTCGGCGCTGTTGCTTCGGCGTCTTGAGCGCGCGCAACACTTTCGACGCCAGCCCGGTGTAGCCCGCCATCACGATCAAATCCACGGTGACCATCGTCACGCCAATCGTCAGGTACTGCGGCAGCAACGGCAGGTGGGTGTCGATGAACTGCGGCAGGATCGCGAGCATGAACACCAGCGCCTTGGGGTTGCTGATGTTCACGAGAAAACCCCGGGTGACCAATGCCAGCGGTTTGCCGATCGGGCGAATAGCCGCATCGTCAGAAAGATCGCTTGGCAGGGCGCGCCATTGTTTGACGCCGAGGTACACCAGGTACGCGACACCAAACCATTTGATCAGCGTAAACGCCAATGCCGACGTCGCCAGCACGGCGCCGAGGCCTGCGGCAACAATCGCGATCTGGACGATCAACGCGAGTTGCAGGCCAAGCGCATTCCAGTAACCGCGCCAGAATCCGTATTGAAGACCGCTGGACATCGATGCAATGGCACCGGCCCCCGGAGAAAGACTGATGACCCAACAGGCGGCGAAAAAGGCCAACCACGTTTCGAGCGACATGACGCACCTCAGGCAGAACGGAAACTCCGTCTAACCTAGTGTTTACGCGGCCCAAAGACCAATGATTTCTAACTGTTACGCCAGATTCACGAATAGCTGTTTTGCACTCAGCTGTGAGGCGATTTCGGCGCGGGCCCGTCGCTTGAGCGTTTTTCGCCAGAGATGATCGCCATGCCGTCGTTGCCCCGCCAGCGGCGGATCGACTTCTGAAAGAACTGGCTGTTAGGCACCTGCACCAATGTGCCGCCCAACTCGGCTGGCTCGACCAGTGTGGTGAACATCAGGTTGATGGCGGTCACGCGGCCTTTGATGCCGGGCTTGTCAGTGGTGTCCACCAGTTCGACCACATCGCCAATGCGAAACGGCCCCATGGTGAAGATGAACACCGCACACAGCAGGTTCGACAGCACGCTCCACATGGCAAAGAACGCCACAGCTGCCACGGCCACGAACCCCGAAAGCGCCGCCCACAACACCGAAGCGGAAACACCGAGACGACCGAGGACAGCCACGAAAGCCGTGCCCATGATCAACCAGCGCAACCCGCCGCGAACCATCACCAAAAGCTCGGGTGGCAGCAGCGGATAACGCTCGGCCATCCGAGTCAGGAAACGCGCGACGAATCGTTGCAAGGTGTAGCCGATCAGCAGGATCAACAGAATCTGCAAGCCAATCAGGATCGGCTCGATCCAGTACGCCGGAACCGGTAGCGCCAACGCCTCCATCAGGACAACGCTTCCAGCTCGGCCTGCATCGATTCCAACAGCTCCAAGGCTTCCATCCACGCCTCTTCCAGCTCGGATTCGCGGGTTTTCAGCTTGGCCTGGTCGGCCAGCAAATCACGCAGCTTGTCCTTGTTGGCCGCTTCGTAGATCGCACTGTCGCCAAGGGCCGCTTCGATCTTCGCCAGTTTTTCGTGAACCGTGCCGAGTTCCTTTTCCAGCTTCTCGGCTTCGCGTTTGTGCGGGGCGAGTTGCTGACGCAGCGCTGCGGCCTGCTGACGCTGGGCTTTCTTGTCGGTCTTGTCGGCGTTGACCGGGGTGTTGCTGACCGGCGCATGGCGCTGACGGTAATCGGCGAGCCAGCGGGTGTAGTCGTCCAGATCGCCGTCGAATTCTTCGACCACGCCATCGGCGACCAACAGGAAGTTGTCGGTCGTGCTTTTGAGCAAATGACGATCGTGAGAAACCACCAGTACCGCGCCGCTGAATTCCTGTAACGCCATGGTCAGGGCCAGGCGCATTTCCAGATCCAGGTGGTTGGTGGGTTCGTCAAGCAGCAGCAGGTTCGGTTTGTCCCAGGCAATCAGGGCCAACGCCAGACGAGCCTTCTCGCCACCGGAAAAATTCAGCACCGGCTCTTCCAGACGCGCACCACGGAAGTCAAAGCCACCGAGGAAGTCGCGCAGCGTCTGCTCACGCTCGGTCGGCGCGATGCGCTGCAAATGCAGCAACGGACTGGCCTTGGCGTCGAGGGAGTCCAATTGGTGTTGGGCGAAATAACCGACGACCGTGTTCTCGCCCCTCACCAAGCGCCCGCTCAACGGCTCAAGTTCGCCGGAGAGGTTCTTGATCAGGGTGGATTTACCGGCACCGTTCGGGCCGAGCAGTCCGATCCGCGCTCCCGGCGTCAGTTGCAGCTTCACCTTCTGCAGCACGGCTTTGTCGCCGTAGCCCAGACGTGCGTCAGACAGGTCCAGCAGCGGGCTGGAAATCTTGTCGGACTCGCGGAAAACGAAGTTGAACGGCGAATCGACGTGGGCGGCCGACAGCTCTTCCATCCGCTCCAGTGCCTTGATCCGGCTCTGCGCCTGACGGGCTTTGGTGGCTTGCGCCTTGAAGCGGGCGATGTACTTTTCCATGTGCGCACGCTGCGCTTGCTGCTTCTCGTAGGCCTGCTGCTGTTGGGCCAGACGTTCGGCGCGGGCACGTTCGAACGCGCTGTAACCGCCGCGATAGAGCGTGATCTTTTTCTGGTCGACGTGAGCGATCTGATCGACCACGGCGTCGAGGAAATCCCGGTCGTGGGAAATCAGCAGCAGCGTGCCCGGATAACCCTTGAGCCAGTCCTCAAGCCAGAGAATGGCGTCGAGGTCCAAGTGGTTGGTCGGTTCGTCGAGCAACAGCAGGTCGGACGGGCACATCAGTGCCTGCGCCAGGTTCAGACGCATCCGCCAGCCACCGGAGAAGCTGCCGACTTGTCGTTCCATCTGCTCATTGGTGAAGCCCAGGCCCGCGAGCAATTTGCGGGCACGGGCGTCGGCGGTGTAGCCATCGGCGCTGTCGAGCTCCGAATGCAGACGTGCCTGAGCCGCGCCGTCGTGGGCGGCCTCGGCCGCTGCCAAGTCGTGCTGCACCTGACGCAGACGCAGGTCGCCATCGAGCACATAGTCCACGGCCAGACGTTCGAGGGTATCGACCTCCTGGCGCATGTGCGCGATGCGCCAATCGGCGGGCAGCGAGCAGTCGCCGTTGTCGGGGGTCAGTTCACCCCGCAGCAAAGCGAACAGGCTGGATTTGCCGGCGCCATTGGCGCCGATCAGGCCGGCTTTCTGGCCAGCGTGCAGGGTCAGCTCGGCGTCTTCTAGCAGACGTTGCGGACCACGCTGTAAGGTAAGGCTTTGAAGTCTGATCATAATGGCGGCGGAGTCTACCAGCTTCGTCCAAAACAGGTAGATGACTATGCCTTCCGACCTTTGGAGTTTCACCCTCGATTTCTATGCCCGACCGGGCGTCGAGCAGGCGTGTCTGGCGCTGCAGGCCAAGGGCGGCAACGTCTGCGCCTTGCTGTGTGGCGTCTGGCTGGATCAGCGCAACATCTCGTTCAATCCGCAACGGGCAGAGGAAATCAGACAATTGGCTACGCCTTGGCACGACCAGGTTGTTGGGCCGCTACGGGCTGTGCGTACGCAATGGAAAGCCGCCGCAGTGACGGACGAAGAACTCAGTGCGCTACGGGAACGTGTGAAGGGGTTGGAGCTGGATGCCGAGCGGGAATTGCTGGTGCGATTGCAGCGGCTGATTCAGGACTGGCCTGAGCATGACGCGGAGCATGCGGCTGTCTGGCTGAATGCGCTCGCGGGTAACGCTGGAAAAGAAGCTCCCAACGCGCTGCACGTGCTGCAACGCGTCGGTGAGGATCTTACTTAGGACGCGCTGTTCGACGTCGAACCGGTCGCTGGCGTAGCCGCTGGCGCGGTCGGCGCAGCAGGAGCGGCTGGCGTGGTCGAAGCGGACGTTGCTGGAGCCGAAGTCGCGGGCTTCGCAGCCGCTGCCGGAGTGGCAGGCTTGGCCGCTGGTTTCGCAGCAGGCTTCGCGGCGGCAGGTTTGGCCGCTGGCTTCACGGCTGGTTTCGCAGCGGCTGGTTTGGCGACAGCGGGCTTGGCAGCGGCGGGCTTAGCGGCCGGTTTGGCAGCGGCAGTCGCTGGCTTGGCGGCCGGTTTGGCAGCGGCAGTCGCTGGCTTGGCGGCGGCAGCTTTTGCAGCTGGAGCTTTAGCCGCTGGCTTGGCAGGGGCAGTTTTTGCAGCCGGAGCTTTAGCAGCCGGCTTGGCAGCAGCGGTCGCAGGTTTGGCAGCAGGTTTTGCGGCTGCAGTTTTAGCAGGCGCCTTCGCAGCGGCAGGTGCTTTCGCGGCGGGTTTTGCAGCAGGTTTGCTCGCAGCCTTGGCAGCTGGCTTAGCCGCTGGCTTGGCAGCAACCGGCGCTTTGGCGGCAGCCGGTTTAGCAGCGGCGGTTTTCGCAGCTGGCTTCGCAGCGGCAGCTTTCACAGGCGCTTTCGCAGAGGCGGGCTTGGCAGCAGTGGTTTTCGCAGCGGGCTTGGCAGCGGCGGCTGGTTTAGCAGCGGCCTTGGCAGGCGCTTTCGCCGGAGCCTTCGCGGCAGGTTTGGCAGCCGCTTTAGCAGCAGGTTTGGTCACTTTAGCGGGTGCCTTGGCTGCACGATCGCTCAATGCTTTGCCTACCGCTTCTTTCACACGACCCACGCCTTGCGCCAGCTTGAGGCTTTCCTGGGCATCGCGTTTGAGGTTGAGAATGTAGGCGCGCGTTTCGGTCTGACGATCTTTCAACGCGTCGAGCAGAGCTTCGAGCTCCGCGACGCCGCCTTTCGCCTTGGTTTGCGCCTTGGCTTTGCCAGCGGCAGCGGCGTCCTGCAATTTAATGCGGGACTTGTGCAGTTTTTCCTGCGCCTTGCCGCGTTGTTTCTCAAGCTTGGCGAGCAATTTCTCGGCATCAGCCAACGCTGTGGAACAGGCATCTTCAAGGTGTTCGAGCAAGCTGCTCGAAAGCTGTTGGAGCAAATGCAACGGAGTGTTTACTGGCTTCTTGGTGGCCGACATGACTTACCTCCTGGCTGATTTGAATGCGGCTCATACTAGACCTCTGCCCGCACCGCCGCTAGGGCATCTTGACACTACAAATCGGGCTCTGTTGCAGTTCGGCCAAAATCCCTTCACATCGTCATCACATTTGGCAGCCGGCGCTGGCATAATCGCCACTTCCCAGGCCGGAGAGCATTCATGTCGCGCTATTTGTTAATGTCGTTGTTCCTCTTGGTAAACCTTGCCCACGCGACCGACGCTCCCGCTTCCGACAACGCCCACGATCTGTCGTACAGCCTGGGTGCGAGCCTGGGTGAACGGCTGCGCCAGGAGGCGCCGGACCTGCAATTGCCTGCGCTGATCGAAGGCCTGCAACAGGCGTATCAAAACAAGCCGCTCGCCATCAAGCCGGAGCGCATGGAGCAGATCCTCAGCGATCACGATGCGGCGCTCGCGCAAGCGGAAAATTCCGGCCAGTCCGAACCCCAGACCGAAGCCGCGCTGAAAGAAGAACGCAAATTCATGGACGCCGAAAAAGCCAAGCCTGGCGTTCGCCAGTTGGCCGACGGCATCCTGATGACCGAACTGACGCCCGGCAGCGGTGCCAAGCCCGATATCAATGGCCGCGTCCAAGTGAAATACGTCGGACGCCTGCCTGACGGCACGATCTTCGATCAGAGCCAACAGCCTCAATGGTTCCGTCTGGACAGCGTCATCGCGGGCTGGACCACCGCGTTGGTGGACATGCCGGTCGGTGCGAAATGGCGACTGGTGATCCCTTCCGCACAAGCCTACGGCGCAGAGGGCGCAGGCGACCTGATCGATCCCTACACCCCGTTGGTGTTCGAGATCGAACTGCTGGCGGTCTCTCAGTAGAACCCCCACGCAATAAAAAAGGGCGCCTCGATGGCGCCCTTTTTTAACCTGAACCGAATCAGGCCTGAACCGCGTCCTGTTCTTTGTGCGCGTTGTGCAGCACTTCGATCAGGCAATCTTCCAGCTCGAAACGCTCATGGAGCAAACCACCCAGCTCCTTGAACTTCTCCGCCACGCACTTCCCTTCATCACACAGATCATTGAAAGCCAGCAGCTTCTCGGTGATCACATCGATGCGAGGGTAAAGGGTGTCCGCCAACTCAAGCCCGCGTTGGTCATTGAACGCCTTGGCTTCGCCTGTCAGCTGCTCATAAATTTCAAAATGACCGGCCGACACATAGTCGACGAGCGTGCCGCAAAATTCCTGCAGCTGCTTCGTGGTTTCAGACAACGCGTTCGGCTCTGCACCTAGAACATCGTAAGCCTTGATCAGTTCGTTGCGCTCCAGCAACCAACGATCAATCAGCTTGTGAACCCCACCCCAGCGTTCCTGAGCGTTCTGACAACTTTCGAGCATGATGTTCTCTCTTCCCTTCAGGGGCATGCTGCCTGTAATCGCTTGGCGATACGGCCGGATGCGTATGAAAACCGGCTCTGAAATACGTCGACAGCAGCATTATTCCGATGACGCGTGCGGGCCAGATTATGCCCGTGCGACCAGGCCTTCAAGGTACGCAGACGATAAAGTTCATACAAGTGTTTAATCTGTCATGTCCGTATCCATTGATCTGAATCGGCAAAATTCGATGAACGCGTAATACATCGCAAACAGCGCAACACCCGAAAATGCCAGCAGGCTCCACTCCGGAAGACTGATGCCGAACAACGACCAAGTGATTTCCGAGCATCCGGCGTGGCCTGCGAAAATCATGGCCAACACCTTTAGCCAAGGCTGGGTATCGAGCAGATATTGGAGGTTGACCAGGCAAGCGGCGGGGTTTTCAGGCGGTGAGGCCTGCAGCCAGACCTGCCGCCCAGCCAGCCCCGCTCCCGTCAAGGAAGCCAGCAGAAGAACGCCGGAATAGATACGCCAACCGAGCGCGCGAGGCGCGTGGACCGTAGCCACCAGACAAACGACCGAGCAACTGAGCAACAGCACGCGCTGAGCAAAACAGAGTGGGCATGGGGCATTTCCCACCACACGTTCCAGATAAAACGTCGCGCACACGATCAACGCACAGGCGATAAACGCCAGAAAGAACAGGGTGCG
The DNA here is from genome assembly GCF_044753445.1 of Pseudomonas sp. NPDC088368. Taxonomy (NCBI): domain Bacteria; kingdom Pseudomonadati; phylum Pseudomonadota; class Gammaproteobacteria; order Pseudomonadales; family Pseudomonadaceae; genus Pseudomonas; species Pseudomonas sp. NPDC088368. The sequence goes on along the minus strand of NZ_JBIVNG010000005.1, from coordinate 208,319 downwards.
GGTGCGGGCCAGATGCATGGAAAATCCGTAACAAAAGACGAAGGCGGTTACGGTAGAGGAAAGCGAGACTCGCTTTCAAGGCAACCAGAGGAGGATATTTCTTAGCGTGAGTAAGGATTTACCGACCACACAAATAGGAATTTACGCTAACTGGCATCAAGCGAGAAAAAATCCTGTCGCATTTTGAGAAACGCCCTACACGAATTGGCGACAACCCAACAAAAAGGCCCGCAGAGCGGGCCTTTTGCGGCAAACCTGCCGAGGATCAGGCGCGCGCGAGTGCGGGAAGCGGTCGCGCCAATAAACGCTCGTCCAACAAGCCCAAGCCTTCCTGAAACAACAGATTGCTGCGGTCGGTTTCCCCCAACTGACCGAGCAACCGTGCCAACTCGGCGCAGGCTTCGGGATTGCGTTGTAGCTTAAGGCTCGCTTCAAGATAATCCCGCGCCTTGCCCCACAGGCTGCTCTGCAAACAGAGGCGCCCCAGCGTCAGCAACAGGCCAGGATCGTCTGAGTGCTGCTTCAACCAGCCCTCCGCCGTTTGCAATTGCTTGCCGGGATCACTCCCTCGGACGAGACCGTAGAGTCTCGCCAAATGACTGTTGTAGTCACGCTTCATTGCGTTGCGCAGCACCTCTTCGGCTTGCACGTCAGCGCCGTGGCGACGCAGTTGCTCGGCGTACGCCAGGATCAACGCTGGCTCTTGTCGCTGAGCCGAGGTCAGTTGCTGCCAAGCCGTTTCCAGAGCAGGCAGACCCGCCGGACCCGTCTCGCTATCGTTTCCGCGATAAGCCGCCAGCGACAGGTTCTCGCCCCACGCGCGCTTTTCCAACTCAGCCAGTTCTTGCGCAGGCAACACCTTGTCCTTGCGCAGCTCAGGCATCAGTCGAATCAGCTCAGACCATTCGCCGCGCTGACGATAGAGACGCTGCAACTGACGCAACACCTGAGGGTTGTGCGGATGACGTTCGTGCATCGCCTGCAGTGTGCTCAACGCACCGTCGCTGTCTCCACGGTCGAGCTGCAACTGAGCATGGTTCAGGGCAATCGCAAGCTCGGCGTGAGGCTGACGTTCAAGGGCGCGTTCAAGCAGGTTGTCACTCTCCTCATAACGGCCTTGCTCGTTCGCCGCACGGGCGGCACCGAGGTAATACAGCAGCGGTTGAGGTTCAGCCTCCGCCGCGCGGTGCAGGTGGCGCTGAGCGCTGGCCCAACGCCCCTCGGCGAGGTCCATCTGGCCACGCTCGATAGCAATCTGCGCACGACGGCTGCGGTTACGGCGCGACCACGGATTGACCACACCGCCCGAGGTCGTCAGCAGCCGTATCAGACCCCGCACCAGCCAGGCCAGGATCACAATGGCGACCAACAGCGCCAAGGCGGCCCACAGGCTCGACTCGTAGCGGAAGGTGTCATAGGCGATGAGCACGTAACCGGCGTGACGGGAAATCGCCAGGCCGACCAATGCCGCGACGACGATCAGGACGAAGACGATCACATAGCCGCGCTTCATGGTTTGCTCCCCGGCTGCGCCCCTTCAGCAGGTTGCCCCAATGCTCCGCCCACCGGGGTGTGGCGCTGCTCTAAGTAGGCTTGCACGGAGCTCAGGCTCTGCGTCAGGTCAGGCGTGATGACAGCCACAGGCTGTTTGGCGAGTTCGTCCAGACGCTCGCCCAGCATCTTGCTTTGTGGGTTGTCCTGATTGAAGTTGGCGTCCAGCACGCTACGCGCTTCGGCAACGGCTTTGGCGTAAACCGGCTGCTCACCATTGAGCGCGGCCCACTGCGCCTGCTCCAGCGTCAGGCTCAACGCCAGTCGTACTTGGGTCAGGCTCTGGCCCGCCAACAGCGGACGAATGTTTTTGTCGGCGTGGAAGTCGAGACGGATGTATTGGGAAATCTTGTCCCACCATTTCGCCCAGTAGCTGTCTTCGCTGCCATCGGTCAGGCCCAGCAGCGACTCGCCTTTGTCTTTGTATTCCGGCGCCAGCGCGTTCAATTGAAGGGCCTGATCGCGCAGGGCGGCCAGTTGCAGGAACAGCCCGGTGCGGTCCGGTTGGTCGACGCTGCGCAAGGCCGCCAGGCTCTTCGCCAACTGCTCACGTGCGGCATAGGCGCCCGGATCATCCTGTTCGCGCAGAATTTCGTCGGCACCCTGCACCAGCGCCTGGGCACTGTTGATGTCCTGCAGCGCAGACAACCGCAGGCTTGCCAGACGCAGCAGATGCTCAGCCTCGGCCAGACGCCAATCCTTGCGGCTCGCGCCCAGCACTGTCTCGACGCGCTGGCTCAAACGCTGCTGATCGCCCTGCAATTGAGTGACAAGACGGCGGCGGTCTTCAAGCTCCTGCGCAGGCGGCAGTTGCGCCAGACGTGCCGACAATTGCTGCTCGCTTTGCTGGAGGGAGCGGGTTTGCGAACCGAGGTCCTGCAGCTCCCCTGACTGCTGCTGATGACCGGCCTGGATCGCGCGCAGTTGCCACACGCTCCAGCCACCGACCGCCACGCCTGCCGCACCCAACAAGAGTGCCAAAACGGCCAGCCCGTTGCTGGAACGGCGGGGAGAAGGTTCTTTTTGCGCGGAATCAGGCAGCGGCTCAGGTTTGACCAGTACCGGTTCAACGTCATCTTTTGGCAAGACTGTTTCGCTCACGTATCCATCCTTTGCATTTGGGCGTAATCGCGTAATCCGACCCGTCGATCATTACGCCTGAGAGGCAGGTGCAGGCTGAGCCCGCAACGCTGCCAGCAAGGCCGAAGCGCTGGCGCCACGGCAGTCCACTACGGTCAGAGCCCCGGCTTCACGCGCCAGTTCAGCGACCCGAGGGCTCGGTACGAATAAAGGCATCTGCGCCAGGGACGGCCATGCATCGCCCGCCAAATCACGCAGATGTTGAAAACCCTGTCCACTGCTGACCACCAGCCCGTTCAAGCGTTCCGCCGCCACCCTCTGTGGCAAGACGGACGCCGGGTATTGCGGCAGGTTGCGGCGGTACAGCGGCAGATAATCGACACTAACACCTCGTTCGCGCAAGCGCTCGGCCAACAATTCGCGGCCGTCTTCGCCGCGCATGATCAGCACCTTGGGGTCGTAACCGGAAATGGCGTCTTGAAGCTGAGGCAAATCAAGCAGCGCTTCGCTGTCGTCGCCGTGTTCGGGAAAGAACACGCGAAGGCCGTAGTCGTCGAGAATCTGCGCGGTGGCGGCGCCGACGGTAAACCACGTTTGCATGGGCGGCTGCGGCCAGATTTCGTCGACCATTTCCAGCCCCAGTCGCGCGGCTGGCTTACTGACGACGATCACCGCGCAGTAGGCCGCGAGGTCGTAAATGATCGAGCGATTTTCTTCCGAGACCGGCAACGGTTCGATGTCCAGCAACGGCAGACTGGCGCTGAAAACGCCCGCTTGCGCCAAGGTCTCGGCCAACGCCTGCGACTCTTCGGCTGGCCGCGTCAGCAGCAGGCGCCAGCCCGTCACTCCTCGTCCGCCTCGCCGTAGACTGCTTTGAGAATTTTTGCGGCGCCCTGTGCCAACAACGCTTCAGCAACCTGCACGCCCAACGCTTGGGCATCAGCGTGGGGTGCACGGGCCTCGGCGTGCAACAGCACACTGCCGGCCGGATCGCCCACCAGGCCACGCAGCCACAACTGGTCGTTTTCCAGTACGGCGTAACAGGCGATAGGCACTTGGCAGCCACCATTGAGGTGCTTGTTCAGCGCCCGCTCGGCGGTGACGCGCAAAGCGGTGTCGGTGTGGTGCAACGGAGTCAGCAGAGCGTGCAGTTCAGTGTCGACGCTGCGGCACTCGATGCCGACGGCGCCCTGCCCGCCTGCCGGGAGGCTATGTTCAATGCTGATCGCGGACGTGATGCGGTCTTCGAAGCCCAGCCGAATCAGGCCTGCGGCTGCCAGAATGATCGCGTCGTATTCGCCCGCGTCGAGCTTGGCCAGACGCGTGTTGACGTTGCCACGCAGGAAATGGATTTTCAGGTCGGGACGCCGCGCCAACAATTGCGCCTGACGACGCAGGCTCGACGTGCCGACGATGCTGCCCGCTGGTAGCTCATCGAGGCTGGCGAAGGTGTTGGAGACGAATGCGTCGCGAGAGTCTTCGCGCTCGCAGATACAGAACAGACCCAGGCCTTGCGGAAAATCCATCGGCACGTCTTTCATCGAGTGAACGGCGATGTCCGCTTCGTTTTCCAGCAGCGCGGTTTCCAGCTCTTTGACGAACAGGCCCTTGCCGCCAATTTTCGACAGCGGTGAGTCCAGCAGCTTGTCGCCCCGGCTCACCATTGGCACCAGCGTTACAGTCAGACCGGGGTGAGCTTCCTGCAGGCGAGCCTTGACGTATTCGGCTTGCCAGAGTGCCAGCGCGCTTTTGCGCGTAGCGATGCGGATTTCGCGAGTGGACATGGATCAATCCGTACTGAGTGAATGCGGCGGATAATAACAGCTCGGCCCAATCGGGCCGAATGACTGTCGTCAATCTGCTCGCATCATGTTCTCAATCGATGCACGGAAGCCATGCGACGGCGTGTCGCTTTCCACTGCTCGCCTCACTGCACATAGACCTGCGGGAGCGAATTCATTCGCGAAGCGGCGGTACATTCAACACATCGTTGTCGCCTGGACTATTTTTCGCGAATAAATTCGCTCCCACAGAAGATCCCCACACGCCAGACAGACACGAGCTACAGCTGCTGCATCATCTTGCGCACACCGGCCACGTGCCGGCGGCTGACGATCAAGGCATCGCCATTAAGCCCCTTGAGGAACAACTGGAAATGCCCCAAAGGCGTGCGCTGTAAACGCTCGATGCGATCGCGAGCCACCAGCGCATTGCGGTGGATGCGCACGAAGCGATCCCCGAACTCATCCTCCAACGCCTTGAGCGGTTCATCGAGCAGGACCTCACCATCTTCATGGCGCAGGGTCACGTATTTGTGGTCCGCGATGAAATAGATCACGTGGTCCAGCGGAATCAGCTCGATACCCTTGCGGGTGCGAGCACTGATGTGGCTGCGTGGGCCGTTCCCGCTCTCGGCGGCCGGACGGGTCATCGCCGCCAGTTGCACGCGGTTCGGGCGCTCGGCCTTGCGCAGTGCTTCAAGCAGGTTTTCAGGACGCACCGGTTTGACCAGATACCCCACGGCGCTGACCTGAAATGCCTCCAGGGCAAACTCGTCGTGAGCCGTGCAAAAAACCACGGCTGGTGGTGTGTCGCGTTCGCATAGTTTGGCCGCAACCTGCAGACCATCCAGGCCCGGCATGCGGATGTCGAGTAAAACCACGTCGGGCTTCAGACTATCGATCAGCGTCAAGGCTTCTTCGCCATTGGTGGCGCTGGGTTCAAGGACCCGGTAACCCTCAAGGTCGCCAACCAGACGGCTCAGGCGATCACGGGCTAGGGGTTCGTCATCAACGATCAGGACATTCATATTGCTCTGGCTTCCTGCGTGAGTCTCGCACAAGGATAGCGTAGACAGGTGAAGTGACGACCGTCACGGCGCTCCACGCTCAGACTCGCGAGAGGGCCAAAAAGTGCCGTGATTCGAGCGCCGATGTTTGCCAAGGCCTGCTGAGTGCCGCTTGAAGTCTGCCGGAGGGCGACTTCGTCATAGGGATTACTGACGCGCAATATAAATACTCCCCGTTCGTAGTTCGCCTCGACCCTGACCACGCCACCCTCCACACGGGGAGCGATGCCATAGATCAACGCGTTCTCAAGTAATGGCTGCAAGGTTAGCTGGGGAATCGGCAAGTCGTCGGGAATTGCGCTGACGTCCCAGTCCAACTGTAGACGCTCGCCAAGTCGATATTGCTCAATCGACAGATAACGTCTGGCCAACTCCAGTTCTTCCCCCCATGTCGTCAGGCTGCCGGGCTTGCCCAGACTGGCGCGGAACAGGTCCGACAAATCCAGCACCGCCTGCTCGGCCTTGAGCGGGTCGCTGGTGACCAGACTCGCGATGCTGTTGAGCGTGTTGAACAGAAAGTGCGGCCGGATGCGGGCCTGTAAAGACTCGATCCTGGCTCGCAATTCGGCCTGTTGCTGTTTGCGCCACTGACTCTGCAAGTAAAAGTAGCGCAACATCAGCGCCGACATGATCAGCGCAATCAATGAATAACGAAGGTAGCGTTCGATGTCGCTGTCGACCGGCAAGGCTCCGTCCAACTGACAGTAGTCAGTCACGGCCGTGCAAGCCAGCGTGACTGCCACCACCAGCAAGCAGCCCATCGCGCCTGCCACGCCGGGTTTCAGACGCGCCAACCAAGGGCGCAAACCGCACAGCAGCGCCGCCGACAGCAACACGATCCACTGCACGAACAGTGAAATCAGCGCCAGCCGTACCCAGTCGAAGCCTGGATGCATCGGCTCCACCAGCACCAGGACCAGCACCAGCAGCTCGGCGAGCACGACCAGCACCAGTAGCGCCTGAGGCAGGCACAGTTCCGGAAGGAAGAACTCTTTGCCGGGAGAAGCGCTCTGGCCCGGTTTGTTGCGCTCGGTTTGCATGGGCCCAGTCTCTGCGCTCGCACCCCGGTGGGCAAGCTGTCCGGGATAAAAAAGCGGCAATGCTGTTATCATCGCCCGCGCCTTTTTTAAATCAGCACAGCCATCAGCAGAGCAGCGAGCGAAACCATGAGCACCGACAAGACCAACCAGTCCTGGGGCGGCCGCTTCAGTGAACCCGTCGACGCCTTCGTCGCACGCTTCACCGCCTCCGTCACCTTCGATCAGCGCCTTTACCGCCACGACATCATGGGCTCGGTTGCCCACGCCACGATGCTGGCCAAAGTCGGCGTGCTGACCGATGCCGAACGCGACACCATCATCGATGGCCTGAAGACTATTCAGGGCGAAATCGAAGCAGGTGCGTTCGACTGGCGCGTGGACCTGGAAGACGTGCACATGAACATCGAAGCGCGTCTGACCGACCGCATCGGCATCACCGGCAAGAAGCTGCACACCGGTCGCAGCCGTAACGATCAGGTAGCCACCGACATTCGCCTGTGGCTGCGTGATGAAATCGACCTGATTCTGGCTGAGATCACTCGCCTGCAAGAAGGCCTGCTGGGTCTGGCCGAGCGCGAAGCCGACACCATCATGCCGGGTTTCACCCACCTGCAAACCGCACAGCCTGTGACCTTCGGGCATCACATGCTCGCCTGGTTCGAGATGCTGAGCCGCGACTACGAGCGTCTGGTCGATTGCCGCAAGCGCACCAACCGCATGCCGCTGGGCAGCGCCGCGCTGGCCGGCACTACGTATCCGATTGATCGCGAACTGACCTGCCAGTTGCTGGGGTTCGAAGCCGTGGGCGGCAACTCGCTGGACAGCGTGTCCGATCGCGACTTCGCCATTGAATTCTGCTCGGCGGCCAGTGTGGCGATGATGCACCTGTCGCGCTTCTCCGAAGAGTTGGTGCTGTGGACCAGTGCGCAGTTCCAGTTCATCGACCTGCCGGACCGCTTCTGCACCGGCAGCTCGATCATGCCGCAAAAGAAAAACCCTGACGTGCCGGAGCTGGTCCGTGGCAAGAGCGGCCGCGTGTTCGGCGCGCTGATGGGCCTGCTGACCTTGATGAAGGGCCAACCGCTGGCCTACAACAAGGACAATCAGGAGGACAAAGAACCGCTGTTTGACGCTGCCGATACCCTGCGCGACTCGCTGCGAGCCTTCGCCGACATGATTCCTGCGATCAAGCCTAAACACGCGATCATGCGTGAAGCGGCCCTGCGTGGTTTCTCGACGGCGACCGACCTGGCCGACTATCTGGTTCGTCGTGGCCTGCCGTTCCGTGACTGCCACGAAATCGTGGGTCATGCCGTTAAATACGGCGTGGAAACCGGCAAGGACCTGGCGGAAATGACGCTGGAGGAACTGCGTCAGTTCAGCGATCAGATCGAACAGGACGTGTTCGCTGTTCTGACGCTGGAAGGTTCGGTCAACGCCCGAAACCACATCGGCGGCACTGCGCCTGCGCAAGTGAAAGCAGCGGTCGGACGCGGCAAGCAACTGCTCGCGGCCCGCTGACCCTGGCTCAGTAGGAGCGCGTTTGCCCATGATGTGGGCAAGCGCGCTCCTCAAAGGCCCCGCTACGCTGCCCCTGTGGGCCTGACCCTTTCCAGAAACACCGGATAATCCAACTCCCGATCCGCCGCCACGATGCGCGCACTCGGCCGGTCATTCAGTCGCGCCAGCAACTCCCTCGCCCCTTTCACCTCATCGAGCAGATTCAAGCCCATCAGGCGCTCGCCCACCTGCTGCGCCAGATCCACGCTGTACATGAAATAGATGTCCGCCAACGTAAAGTCAGCGCCCGTTAGATAGGGGGCGAAGCGCGCCCGTCTCGCCAGCGCCGCAAATCCCTTGATCAGATCCCGTTTGGCCTTGGCCTTCAGCGCGTCAGGTGTCGCACGACCGCCGAACAGCACTTCGACATAACACAGCCGTGCGGGCAGTTCGATGTAGAGCTCGATTTCCTTGGCGGTCGTCCAGACCTGAGCACGGCGGAACGGGTCAGCGGGCAACAGACGAATGTGAGGATGGGTGTCTTCGAGGTAGCGCAGGATGACGTCGGTTTCGCTGATGAACCCCTCGTTCGTCTGCAAAACCGGTACCTTGCCCCGCGCGCTGACGGCGAGGGTTTCCGGGTTCTGGCAGCCGTGCATGGACACGACTTCAAACGGCAGCTGCTTCTCCAGCAGCGCCAGTTTGACCATGTTGAAATAGTTGCTTGAGGCGAATCCGTAAAGCTTGAACATTGGCAGGCCTCCTTGGCCTTTTGAAGCGGTCATTTCAGCCCTGTCCGACACGCGTTGCCGGACCTGAGCGAAGGAACCCTAACAACCGGTTACGTCTTCGGGCTTGACGTGCGTCATGCGCACTGACGATCACCTGACGCCCGATTGCAGTTAAACTGCCGGCCTTTCCTGAGGAGTCCGCCATGAGCGACCGCATCGACAACGACGAAGAAGAGTTCGCTGAATCGACCCTGATCCAGGCCATCGAAAACCAGATCGAGAGCGACAACCCGCCTGCCGCCAAAGCCACGTTCAACAAATTGACCTTGGTGGGTTACGAGTGTGAAGACATTCTGGAAATGATGGCTCACGTGCTGGCCGTCGAGATTGACGGCATTCTCGAAGAAGACCGCCCGTTCAACACCGAATGGTACGAAAAAGCCCTTCGCGCCCTGCCAGAACTGCCACCGGGCGTGAAGCTGGACGACAGCGAGTAACGGCGTGGCCCTCCCGCCGTATGCGGTCTGGTTTTTGGCCGCAGGCCGTGGGAGTTGGCTTGCCTACGATCTGGCGCGCAGCGGCAGCACCACCAAACACCTCGGCTGTGTCAGATACGCCGCATGCGCAGGATTGGCTGCCGGTTCCCGGCAGATCGTAGGCAAGCCAACTCCCACGGCCTTCGGCTTGAATCAAGAGCGGCTTTGCATACCCCATGAATAACGTGCGGCCCGCTTCTGCCGAACGCGTGGGGGCGGACTTTCAGGTCTGAGGACGCTTAACCTGACGACCGGCCAGATACTTCCTGCAAAATTCCCAGACCCTAACTACACTGCAGAGGCCTCGCTGCCGCTTGACCTACGGGGCTGTCACGTCTGCGATTCCTTCGCCGCGTCATCCATTACAAAAAGTCTGGAGCCTCTATGTCGTATACCCCTGAGTTGGTTGCCGAACTGGAAATCCTGTCACTGTTCAATCTGCGCAATACCCAGGAGGGCCTCAAGGTCCATCACGTGGCCGCGCCTTCTGCCGTTGCCGCCGCCAAACGTCTTTTCGAGAAAGGCCTGACAACTCAGGTCGACGGGGGCTACCTCACCAGTCTGGGACTGGATGCCGCCGAACACGCGCAATCCCTGCTGATCATCCTTGCCACGACCCAGGAAGCGGCCTGACATCACCGCCTCGCGAAACCTTTACCAAGAGGCATTAAATAAAGGTTTCGCGAACCCTTCATTTGTAAGATGCTGCGCCGATAAAAAATTGGCGCCATAAAAACTCACAGCCGCCTGATGCTGGGTCTTCTTGCCGTCGCCATTCTTGTTCCCCAGCAGTGCCGTTCGTCGGCCTTGAGTCACGATGACCCGTAGTTTCGAGATCCGCCCCGATCTGGATGAGGGCATCGACCGTAAGGTCCTCAGCCAGTTGCGCAACCGATTTCTGACCCTCAACGAAGGGCGGCTCGGCCGCGCCAACGAAGGGCTGTCCACCCGCCAACAATCAGTTTTGGCGCTGCTGCCGCTGTTTTTCCACGTCAACCACCCGCTGTTGCCTGGCTACGTTTCCAGCGCAACCCCGGCCGGGGTTTCACATTACGAACCTGACGCCCAGGCCCTCGCCGAAGCGCAACGGCTCACGCGCTCGTTTTCCTACAAACCCCGCCGAGGCAACCCGCCGCAGCCGATCCGCGGCATTTTCCTGATGGGCAGCCTGGGCACACTGGCGCAGGCCGACGACAGCGATATGGACGTGTGGATCTGTCACGACACGAACCTCTCGCCCGACGAAATTCTGGAGCTGCGCAAAAAGTGCCACGCGCTGGAAGTCTGGGCCGCCACGATGGGGGCAGAAGCGCATTTTTTCCTGATCGACCCTGAACGTTTCGTGCTCGGCGAGCGCGACGCGCAGCTCAGTGGCGAGGATTGCGGAACGACTCAGCATTACCTGTTGCTCGACGAGTTCTACCGCACTGCGATCTGGCTGGCCGGGCGCATCCCCATCTGGTGGTTGGTGCCGGTCTACGAAGAAACGCGCTACGCGGAATACACCCACACGCTGCTGTCCAAGCGCTTCATCCGGGAGGATGAAGTGCTGGACCTTGGCAACATGTCCCACATCCCGCCGGGGGAATTCCTCGGCGCGGGCCTCTGGCAGCTGTTCAAAGGGATCGAATCGCCCTACAAGTCCGTCCTCAAGCTGCTGCTGACCGAGGCCTACGCCAGTGAGCACCCGCAGGTGCAGTGCTTGAGCATGCGCCTGAAAAAAGAGGTGTTCGCCAATCGCGTAAACCTCGACGAACTTGATCCATACATGATGGTGTATCGCCGGATTGAGGAATATCTGCTGGCCCGAGGCGAACCGGAACGACTCGAACTGGTGCGCCGCAGCCTGTACCTGAAAGTGAACAAGAAGCTCACCGGCTTGCCCCGTCAACGCACCACGAGCTGGCAGCGGCTGTTGCTGGAGCGTCTGGCGAAAGAATGGAAGTGGGATGAGCGCCAACTGGCGTTGCTCGACAGCCGCAGCCAGTGGAAGGTGCGTCAGGTGGCCAGCGAACGCCGCGCATTGGTCAGCGAGCTGAATTACAGCTACCGCTTCCTGACCCAATTTGCCCGCGAGCAAAACACGGTTAACTCGATCAACAAACGCGACCTCAACATCCTGGGTCGTCGGCTGTACGCCGCGTTTGAACGCAAGGCGGGCAAGGTCGAATTCATCAATCCCGGGATTTCGCCGGACCTGGCCGAAGACACGCTGACGCTGGTGCAGTCACCGAACAAACGCGAGCCTGGCAAATATCAATGGGGCCTGTACAACGGCAACCTCGGCGCCCACGAGTGGGAATCTTTCGCTCCGATCAAGCGCAGCCGCGAGTTGCTGGAACTGCTCGCGTGGTGCCACCGCAATAACGTGATCGACAGCAGCACCCGCCTGGCCCTGCACCCCGGCAGCAGCGACCTGACCGAGTTCGAGTTGTTTAACCTCCAGGGTGCGCTGCAACACAGCATCCCGATGCCGCTGGGCACGGTGGCCGAAGACGTGCTGCTGCGCCCCAGCGTGCCGAGCGAAATCCTGCTGCTGGTGAACGTGGGCGTCGATCCGCTCAAACACCACAAGGACCTGAACATCCTGATGACCACCGAGCGGACCGACTCCCTGAGTTACGCCGGGGTCCGGGAAAACCTGGTGCTGACCTTCGACCAGATCACGCTCAACAGTTGGAACGAGGTGTTGGTCAATCGATTCGACGGGCCCAATGCGTTGCTCGATTGCATGACCGACTTGCTCAACAACCTGCCCGCGACGTTGCCAAAACCGGTGATCAGCGTGCGCTGCTTCTGCCACAACCGCGCGCCCGCCATCGCCCAGCGTGTTGAAGAGCTGATTCAGACGGCGCAATTGCTGCTGTCTCGCGGCCTGAACCATCGCTATCTGATTCAGGTTCAGCATCACTATCACGTCATGGAGATGACGCCGGGCCAAGTCACCCACGTCACGCTCGATGACCTGCCAACGCTCTACGAGTACCTGGGTGAAGAGCTACCCGCCTACAGCCCGATTCATCTCGACCCGCAGGCGCTGAATGACAGTGACCTCTCGCTGATCATTCCTCATGGTCAGCCGGAATGCATTCAGGTGTTCTACCGGATCAACGAACCCAACGCGGACCTGTACGTGCTGGATGAACATAACGCACTGTGGCATCAGCGCGTGCCGTATCACGATGAGCCCAGCCTGCTGGTGCCACTGCAACGTTTTCTGCAATCGCTGATGTTTCGGCGCGGTGCGCTGTTACCGTTGGATAACCCGCTTGAGCCGCAAAACCTGGAAACCTTGTATTACCGCGTAACGCCGGATGGCGCGGGCCGGGCGCGGCGCGTCGAGCAACGGCTGGGGCCGGTCATGTCCACCGACAAGCCGTTTTACGACGTGCAGGCCATCGTCGAAGAGGCGTCACCGGGCCAGGTGAGCGTGACGCTGTATTGCGACGGCATGGAGTTTTCGGAACTGGAGTTTGGCGAGCAACTGTTCAGCGTCGTGGCGCGGCAGATTCTCGATCAGCGCCGGGAGCCGCAACGCTATCGCTGCTACATCACGGACCTGGATTTGTCGGGAATTCTGGCGGACACGCGAGGGCAGACGATACTGTTCCTGCGGTACAAGGCCGAGCTTGAGAAGTCGCTGAATGATGCGATGGAAGAGGCGTGAGCCGCCAGGGCGTCGATATCCGAGAACGCTGATCCCTGTGGGAGAGGATTTATTCGCGAAAGTAGACGAGGCGACAGAGATGCATCGGCTGTACCGGCCAATCGCGAATAAATTCGCTCCCACAGATGGCTCCGGTGGCAGACCGAAGAATTGAGGTGCCTGCGAATTCGCTCCCACAGATGGCACCTGTCGCAGGCCGGAGATTTGAGGTGGCTGCGAATCCTGTGGGAGCGAATTCATTCGCGAAGGTAGATCAGGCGGCGGAGACGTATCGGCTGTAACGACCAATCGGGAGCCAGTTCGCTCCCGCGGCCGTTCGGCTTCAACCTTGAATCAGCATTGAGCCCGGCGTTGATCGGCCTGGCTCACAATCTCGCGTCTGCGCTCATCCGTCGCCGCACGCCATTCGCGGATGTCTTCGACATGGCGATGACAGCCGGTACAGACTTTCTGCTCATCGAGTCGGCAGACGCTGATGCAGGGCGACGGTACGGCAGGGCTGACGTTGCTGAACAACGGCTTGGGTGCTTTGGCAGGTGCAGCGTTGGTCACTGGCGGTTTCCGTCTTCATGACCGTCAACATCGTCGAACTCGATCTCGACACCGGCCTGCTTCAACGCCAGACGATGAAGCATCTCGCCCAACAGCTCTTCACTCTTGTCGCAGACCCAACGTTTTGCTTCTTCGTCGTAATCGAAGTGGAAACCACCGGCAGGCGCCGCCAACCACAGCTGACGCAGTGGCTCCTGGCGGCTGATGATGAATTGCGTGCCGTTTTCGAATTTGACGGTCAACACGCCGGCCGAACTCTCAAGGTCCAGGTCCAGATCGCTCTCGTCAAAGATGTCTTCGAGCTTTTCTTGGGTCGCATCGACCAGGTCGTGAAAGCGGGCTTCGGTCAAACTCATTGCAGGAACCTCGAAAGTGTCTACGGATGGCGCAGCGACGCAAGATACGGTCGCTTCCAGCCAATTGCAAAGCATACCCGCCCATTTGCAGGTCGACGCGCCAAAAAATGCGCGACCATCGCCAACATATCCGGCAGTTGCGTCAAAGCCCCGCCGGACGGGAGCCGTGGCGCATAGGCAATCTGTCGGGTGGTCGGTATACTCGGGCGCAATTAATGCTTATACAAAGGATTTCGCCATGAAGCGCCTGATTTCCTCCCTGGCCGCGCTCCTCGCTGTTGCGTGCCTGGTCTCTGCCTGCGGTCAAAAAGGTCCGCTGTACCTGCCCGATGGCGAAACGTCCAATGCGCCTGGCAGCGAGACCTCATCGCACTCGCACAAGCATCAGACCTCGACCTACTAGGGATTGACCATGGACGCCTTCAACTACCGCGACGGTGAGCTGTTCGCGGAAGGAGTTGCATTGTCTGCCATTGCCGAGCGTTTCGGCACGCCGACCTATGTCTACTCCCGAGCCCACATCGAGGCCCAGTACCGCGCGTACGCCGACGCATTGAGCGGCATGCCGCACCTGGTCTGCTTCGCGGTCAAGGCCAACTCCAACCTGGGTGTAATCAATGTCCTGGCGCGCCTCGGCGCCGGTTTCGACATTGTGTCCCGTGGCGAGCTGGAGCGTGTTCTGGCCGCAGGCGGTCAGGCGGACAAAATCGTGTTCTCCGGCGTCGGCAAGACCCGTGACGACATGCGCCGCGCACTCGAAGTTGGCGTGCATTGCTTCAACGTCGAATCCACCGACGAGCTCGAACGCCTGCAGATCGTGGCCGCCGAGATGGGCAAACGCGCCCCGGTGTCTCTGCGCGTCAACCCGGACGTCGATGCGGGCACTCACCCGTACATTTCCACCGGCCTGAAAGAAAACAAATTCGGCATCGCCATCGCTGACGCCGAAGACGTTTATATTCGCGCCGCGCAGTTGCCGAATCTGGAAGTGATCGGTGTCGATTGCCACATCGGCTCTCAACTCACCACGCTTTCCCCGTTCGTCGATGCGCTGGATCGCCTGCTGGATCTGGTCGATCGCCTGAGCGATTGCGGTGTTCATCTGCGCCATCTTGATCTGGGCGGTGGTCTGGGCGTGCGTTACCGCGATGAAGAGCCGCCACTGGCAGGCGATTACATCAAGGCCGTGCGTGAACGTATCGAAGGTCGTGACCTGGCGCTGATGTTCGAACCGGGCCGTTTCATCGTCGCCAATGCTGGCGTGCTGCTGACCCGCATCGAATACCTCAAGCACACCGAACACAAAGACTTCGCCATCGTTGATGCCGCGATGAACGACCTGATCCGCCCGGCCCTGTATCAAGCCTGGATGGACGTGAAGGCCGTGCAACCCCGCGACGGCGCTGCGCGCACTTACGACATCGTCGGCCCAATCTGCGAAACCGGCGACTTTCTCGCCAAGGATCGCGAACTGGCGCTGGCCGAAGGCGATCTGCTGACTGTGCACTCCGCAGGCGCCTATGGTTTCGTCATGAGCTCCAACTACAACACGCGCGGCCGTACCGCCGAGGTGTTGGTCGATGGCGATCAGGCGTTCGAAGTGCGTCGTCGTGAAACCGTGACTGAGCTGTATGCCGGCGAAAGCCTGCTGCCGGAGTAATCCCCATGCTGCTGCGTTTTACCAAGATGCATGGCCTGGGCAACGATTTCATGGTGCTGGACCTCGTGAGCCAGCACGCGCACATTCTGCCCAAGCACGCCAAGCAATGGGGCGACCGGCACACCGGCATCGGTTTCGATCAACTGCTGTTGGTTGAAGCGCCGAGCAACCCCGACGTGGACTTTCGCTATCGGATTTTCAACTCCGACGGCTCTGAAGTCGAACAGTGTGGCAATGGCGCCCGCTGCTTTGCCCGCTTCGTGCTGGACAAGCGCCTGACGGCCAAAAAGCAGATCCGCGTCGAGACCAAAGGCGGCATCATCGAGCTGGACATCCGTAACGACGGCCAGATCAGCGTCGACATGGGCGCACCGCGTCTGGTCCCTGCGGACATCCCCTTCGAGGCGCCGCAACAGGCACTCAGTTACACACTGGATGTCGAGGGCGAGAGCGTTGAACTGGCCGCAGTGTCGATGGGCAATCCCCACGCCGTGCTCCGGGTGTACGACATTAACAATGCGCCGGTTCACAGCCTCGGTCCGAAAATCGAGCACCATCCGCGCTTCCCGGCGCGGGTGAACGTGGGCTTCCTCCACGTCGTCGATCGCCAGCGTGCACAATTGCGCGTGTGGGAACGCGGCGCGGGCGAAACCCAGGCGTGTGGCACCGGCGCGTGTGCCGCTGCGGTCGCCGCCATCAGCCAGGGTTGGATGGATTCGCCACTGCTGATCGATCTGCCGGGTGGGCGTCTGTCCATCGAGTGGGCGGGTCCGGGTCATCCGGTCGTGATGACCGGCCCGGCCGTCCGGGTCTACGAAGGCCAAGTACGTCTATGAGTGAGAGTATCCGATGACCGATTTGCCTCAGACTTCAACCGACACGCCCGGCGAACCTGCCGATACCAAAGTGCCTGCCCTTGAAGCCGAGGCCGTTGCGGCCTGGCTGCAACAACATCCGGACTTCTTCGCGGAGCACGACGATTTGCTCACCGCGATGCGCATCCCCCACCAGCGCGGCGACACCGTTTCGCTGGTCGAGCGCCAGCTCAAACTTTTGCGTGAACGCAATATCGAGATGCGCCACCGCCTGTCGCAGCTGATGGACGTCGCGCGCGACAACGACCGTCTGTTCGAGAAGACCCGTCGCCTGATCCTCGTCTTGATGGACGCCACCAGCCTTGAAGAGATTGTCATCGCTGTAGAAGACAGTCTGCGTCAGGAGTTTCAGGTGCCGTTCGTGAGCCTGATTCTGTTCAGCGATAACCCGATGACCGTGGGCCGCTGGGTCAGCAGCGCCGAAGCGCAAAAAGCCATCGGCGGCCTGATTTCTGGCGGCAAGACCGTGTGTGGCGCGTTGCGCGAGCATGAGCTGGAGTTTCTGTTTGGCGCCGAGCAGAGCAAGGAAGTCGGCTCAACCGCCATCGTCGCGCTGAACCATCAGGGCCTGCACGGCGTTCTGGCCATCGGCAGCCGCGATCCGCAGCACTACAAAAGCTCGGTGGGCACGCTGTTTCTCACTTACATCGCCGATGTGCTGAGCCGCCTCCTGCCGCGTTTCACCAACGCCCTGCGCTCGGTCCGCTAGTCATGGAACGGCAGCTGGACGCTTACTGCACGCACCTGCGCAGTGAGCGCCAAGTGTCGGGCCACACGCTGGAAGCCTACCGCCGCGACCTGAGCAAAGTGCTCGGGTTCTGTGAAAAACAACGCATCGAGAGCTGGAAAGCGCTGGACGTACAGTCCATGCGCAGTCTCGTTGCGCGTCTGCATCAGGACGGTCAGTCATCGCGCAGCATTGCTCGGCTGCTGTCGGCGGTGCGCGGCTTCTATCACTACCTCAATCGTGAAGGCTTGTGCGAGCACGACCCGGCCAACGGCCTGTCGCCGCCCAAAGGCGAACGCCGACTGCCCAAAACGCTGGATGCCGACCGCGCCTTGCAGCTGCTGGAAGGCGGCGTTGAGGACGAATTTCTCGCCCGCCGCGACCATGCAATCCTCGAACTGTTTTACTCGTCAGGGCTGCGCCTCTCTGAGCTGACGGGGCTGAATTGCGCCCAGCTCGATCTGGCCGACGGGCTGGTCGAAGTGCTCGGCAAAGGCAGCAAGACCCGCGTTTTGCCCGTGGGCCGCAAGGCTCGGGAAGCGCTGGAGGCATGGCTGAAACAACGCGAGTTCGCCAATCCCAAAGACGATGCTGTGTTCATCAGCCAGCAGGGCCGACGCCTCGGGCCGCGGTCAATTCAGCTGCGGGTCAAGGCGGCAGGTGAGCGCGAGTTGGGGCAGAATCTGCACCCGCACATGCTGCGTCACTCGTTCGCCAGCCACTTGCTGGAGTCCTCTCAAGACCTGCGTGGCGTACAGGAATTGCTCGGCCACGCCGACATCACAACGACTCAGATCTACACCCACCTGGATTTCCAGCACCTGGCGACGGTGTACGACAGCGCCCATCCAAGGGCCAAACGCAAGGATTCTTCCGAATGAGCATCAAGCTGATCACCTTCGACCTGGACGACACCCTGTGGGAAACCGCACCGGCTATCGTGAGCGCGGAGGCCATGTTGCGGGATTGGCTGGCCGAGAACGCCCCTAAATTGGGTCCGGTCCCGGTGGAACACCTGTGGGAAATCCGCTCGCGGCTGGTGGACGCGGACCCAAGCTTCAAGCACCGCATCAGTGCGCTACGTCGTCGCGTACTGTTTCACGCGCTGGAGGATGCCGGTTACGGCCATACCGAAGCCGAAGACCTCGCCGAACAGAGTTTCGAAGTGTTCCTTCAAGGGCGGCACAAGCTGGATATCTTCCCGGAGGTGGTGCCAACGCTGGAGATTCTGACCAAGTCCTACACCTTGGGTGTGGTCACCAACGGCAACGCCGACGTGCGCCGACTGGGCCTGGCCGATTATTTTGCGTTCGCGCTGTGCGCGGAAGACCTGGGCATCGGCAAACCTGATCCTGCGCCATTTCTCGAAGCGCTGAAACGCGGAAAGTCCGAAGCCGCCCATGCCGTGCACGTTGGGGATCACCCCGGCGACGACATCGCTGGCGCCCAGCAGGCCGGCTTGCGCGCCATCTGGTACAACCCGAGTGGCAAGGCGTGGGAGGCCGACAAATTGCCGGATGCGGAGATCAGGAGTTTGACGCAGTTGCCTGGGGTTCTGGCGCGTTGGGGGTGACG
Organism: Pseudomonas sp. NPDC088368; assembly: GCF_044753445.1. Lineage (NCBI taxonomy): Bacteria > Pseudomonadati > Pseudomonadota > Gammaproteobacteria > Pseudomonadales > Pseudomonadaceae > Pseudomonas > Pseudomonas sp. NPDC088368. The sequence goes on along the minus strand of NZ_JBIVNG010000005.1, from coordinate 189,621 downwards.
CCGACTGCAGGAGCACGTTCCGGCAGCCAAAAAAAAGCCCGCAGCGACAGCGGGCTTTTTTCAGCAGGTATCTGACACCCTTTAGATAGGGCGGCTACCGTACTTGTTGTCAGGCTTCTTGGGCGGATCGGCGACCACGTTGGCCTCCACTTCCTGCACTTTGCCGCCACGGGCGAGGAACTCTTCCATCGCGCGAGCCAGAGCATCACGCTCTTTGTTCTTGGCCTCAACGCTAGGCAGCTCATCGACCGAGACCGCAGCCTTGGCCTTGCCTTTGGTGGGGGTGGCCGCCGCTTCAGGACTGTCGTCTATCTCGGAGCCGTCGTCTTCGGGAGCAGCTGCAAGCTCCTCACCGTCATCCTCGTCTTCCAGACCGTCTTCAACCAGATCGTCGTTGTCGTCGTCGCTCATGTTCTACCTCATGACTTGCGAAAGCAGATTAGTTATAGCCCAGCTGCACATAATTTCTAAGACAGCCAGAAAAAATTCAACCACCGCCAACCCTCAGCGGTCGTACGCCTCGCCCTGAAGGGTTGCGAGGACTTTACGCGCACCGCCTGAATCGCGATGCTCTCCTAAATAAACACCTTGCCAGGTCCCGAGTGCCAACCGTCCATCCGTTACCGGGAGGGTCAGCTGGCAGCCTAGCAAACTGGCTTTGAAGTGCGCGGGCAGGTCGTCGGGTCCTTCGTCGTCGTGTTCAAAACCAGCCTGATCCTGCGGAATGAGCCGGTTGAAAAAACGCTCGAAGTCACGGCGCACCGCCGGGTCGGCATTCTCGTTGATGGTCAACGAGGCCGACGTATGTTGCAGCCACACGTGCAGCAGGCCCACTCGGCATTCACGCAGCCATGGAAGCCCTGCCACGATCTCGTCGGTTACCAGATGGAATCCGCGAGGCCTGGCCCGCAGCGTGATTCTGGTCTGTTGCCACATACCGTTCTCCGCCCTTCGGCGCGCATTCTAACGCGCTGGAAAAAAAAACAAAGCGCGTAATGAGTGACGTTTTTTGTAAGCCGAAAGCCCGGAACTGCAAGCCGTTGCAAACATTGCAAAGCATGCCCTGAAACGGGGCCGGAACAGGCTTCGCGGATCACTCGTCAGCGGTCTTGCCTATCGACAAACGCCAGGCAAAAAAATGCCCGGAAACCCGGGCATTTTTTTTTAGAGTCGTGATTACAGGTTGTAGCCACGCTCGTTGTGTTGCGCGAGGTCGAGGCCGACCGCTTCTTCTTCCTCAGTGACACGCAGACCCATGACAGCGTCCAGCACCTTGAGGATGATGAAGGTCACGATCGCGGTGTAGATGATCGTGAAGCCCACACCTTTGCACTGAATCCAGACTTGTGCAGCGATGTCAGTCACAGTGCCGAAGCCGCCCAGCGAAGGGGCTGCGAAGACACCGGTCAAGATCGCGCCGAGGATACCGCCGATACCGTGAACGCCGAAGGCATCCAGAGAGTCGTCGTAGCCCAGTTTGCGTTTCAGGGTGGTGGCGCAGAAGAAGCAGACCACGCCGGCCGCCAGACCGATGATCAGGCCGCCCATTGGGCCGACAGTACCGGCCGCCGGGGTGATGGCAACCAGACCGGCAACCACGCCCGAGGCGATGCCCAGTGCGCTTGGCTTACCGTGGGTCAGCCACTCGGCGAACATCCAGCCCAGTGCAGCGGCGGCGGTTGCGATCTGAGTGACCAGCATCGCCATACCGGCAGTGCCGTTGGCCGCAGCAGCAGAGCCTGCGTTGAAGCCGAACCAGCCTACCCACAGCATTGCTGCGCCGACCAGGGTGTAACCCAGGTTGTGCGGAGCCATTGGGGTGGTCGGGAAGCCTTTGCGTTTGCCCAGTACCAGGCACGCTACCAGGCCAGCCACACCGGCGTTGATGTGAACAACGGTGCCGCCTGCGAAGTCGAGAACGCCCCAGTCCCACAGCAGACCACCGACGCCACTCCAGACCATGTGCGCGATTGGCGCATAGACCAGGGTGAACCAGATGGCCATGAAGATCAGCATCGCGGAGAACTTCATGCGTTCTGCGAAAGCGCCGACGATCAGAGCCGGGGTGATGATGGCGAAAGTCATCTGGAAGGTGACGAACACGGCTTCAGGAAACAGCGCCGTCGCACCGGTGATGCTGGCAGGTGTGATGCCCGCCAGGAACGCCTTCGACAGACCGCCGACGAAGGAGTTGAAATTGATGACGTTGGCTTCCATTCCCGTGGTGTCGAATGCCAGGCTATAGCCGTAGATGCACCACAGGATGCTGATCAGGCCGGTGATGGCGAAGCACTGCATCATCACGGAAAGCACGTTCTTCTGACGAACCATGCCGCCGTAGAACAGTGCCAGACCGGGGACGGTCATGAACAGCACCAATGCGGTAGACGTCAGCATCCAGGCGGTGTCGCCTGAGTTGAGTACAGGTGCTGCGGGGGCTGCCACTTCGTCTGCCGCCATGGCCAAGCCAGGGGTTACGAGGGACAACAGGGCTCCTAGCCCTGCGAATTGACGCAGAGTCATATTGTTTTCTCCTGGGGCGTTGGGGTTTGGCGGCTTAGATTGCGTCGGTATCGGTTTCGCCGGTACGGATGCGAATAGCCTGTTCCAGATTGACCACGAAGATCTTTCCGTCACCGATCTTGCCGGTGTTGGCCGCTTTGGTTATCGCTTCGATAACGCGGTCCAGATCCTTGTCATCGATCGCAACGTCGATCTTCACCTTGGGAAGGAAGTCGACAACGTATTCCGCACCGCGGTACAGCTCGGTGTGGCCTTTCTGACGTCCGAAGCCTTTGACTTCAGTTACCGTGATGCCCTGCACGCCGATTTCCGACAACGACTCGCGTACGTCGTCCAGCTTGAACGGCTTGATGATGGCAGTGACTAGCTTCATGAAACTTTCTCCCGAATTGGTGGACTTGCCCCAGGAAAACAAACCCGTCTCAAGTCTAAGCGCAGTGTCTGGCTTTGTAACGCGTCGTTGGCGCGAAACAGGTCAACTCCAGAAAACCGCTTCTGACGAAACACTTCCCCGCTCCGCCTGCCGCACTGCATTCGTCACAGCGACTGCATCAGTGCATGGGTCATATGCCACTAAGCAGAAACCTTGCCATCTCGTGAAAACCCGCGAATTACGGCCCCTCAGCTCACTCCACGCGACTTCAGATCGCCATCATCCAATCTCGTCGCACAACAACAGTGCGAACGTGCACGGCCAAATGCTCGAAAAGCGTGCAGCGCCGCCGGTGTGAAATGACTATAGACGCTGCGTGATACACTGCCGCCCCTCTGATTCCGGAAGACGAACATGCTCCCGCCAAAAGCCTTTCTAGATGCCCTGAGCGGCCACGCCTCGCGGTTGTTCAACGGCGAGACCCCACTGCCCCGCAACGAATTCGAGACCCAGTTCAAGGCCCTGCTGCAAAGCGGCTTCAGCAAACTGGATCTGGTCAGCCGGGAAGAATTCGACAGCCAAATGATCGTCCTGGCCCGAACCCGTGCCCGTCTTGAGGCACTGGAAGCGAAGATGGCGGAGATGGAAGCGCAGTTGGCGGGGCAGCCGAAATAGTGAAATCGCCGCATGCCCGTCATTGATCGGGCATGTCATGTGTGCTCAAGCACAGTGCGCGATGCGCTGGACCTGTGCCTTGATGGCCGCTCCTCGTTCGATTTCTGCCTTGCGCAGATCGTAGGTCAGTTGCAGGTTCAGCCAGAACTCCGGGGTGGTTTCAAGGCAAGCGGCAAGGCGCAACGCCACGTCCGCGCTCACGCCTCTTCGCTGCAAAACGATATCGTTGACCGTCGGCGTAGAAACACCCAATGCCCGCGCCAACGCCGCAGCCGTGAGCCCCAGAGGCTCCAGATACTCTTCTTTGAGAATTTCGCCAGGATGTACCGGCCGCATTCCGTTCTTGGTCATGGTTGCCTCAGTGGTAATCGACGATTTCGACGTCTTCCGGCCCATTCGCACCCCAAACGAAACAAATCCGCCATTGGGCGTTGATCCGTATGCTGTGCTGCCCTTTACGGTCGCCGTCCAGAGCCTCAAGCCGATTCCCGGGTGGAGACCTTAGATCTGCTAGCGAAGTAGCCGCATCCAGCATGGTCAGTTTGCGTTCCACGACCGAAAGGATCGAGGACCACACTCGTGTTTTGCCGTGGTAAAAAAGTGATTCAGTATCCCTACATCTGAAACTTGCAATCATTGCTAACGCTTAACGTTATTCATTAACGCGGAATTGTAGACAGCGATCGCTACGAACACAACAACCAAAGCGCCAGAAACACCCCGTCGAACTTACCCCCGCCTTCACCCCACTCCCCTGACTATCCTTCAGCACGCCGCAGGAAGCGGTGCTGCCTTCAAGGATCAGTCATGTCTCTCGCCATTGTTCTCAGCCGCGCTCAAGTCGGGGTCGAAGCCCCTGCGGTGACCGTCGAAACTCATCTGGCCAACGGCCTGCCGGCGTTGACGCTGGTGGGGTTGCCGGAAGGGGCGGTGAGGGAGAGCAAGGATCGGGTACGTTCGGCGATTCTGAATTGTCGGCTGGACTTTCCGGCGCGGCGGATCACGTTGAATCTGGCGCCTGCCGATCTTCCCAAGGATGGCGGGCGTTTCGACCTGGCGATTGCATTGGGCTTGCTGGCGGCAAGTGGGCAGCTACCCACGCTGGCGCTCGATGGCGTGGAATGTCTGGGCGAGTTGGCGTTGTCCGGCGCTATTCGGCCCGTGCAAGGCGTGTTGCCGGCGGCGTTGGCGGCGCGGGAGGCGGGGCATACGCTGATCGTCCCGGCGGTGAACGCTGAAGAGGCGTGTCTGGCGTCAGGTTTGAAGGTGATTGCGGTCAGTCATCTCTTGGAATTGGTGTCTCACCTCAATGGCCACACCCCGATTGCGCCGTACAAATCCAACGGCCTGATTCTGCAAACCCAGCCTTATCCGGATTTGAGCGAGGTTCAGGGCCAGCCCGCTGCCAAACGTGCGTTGCTGGTGGCCGCGGCCGGGGCGCATAACTTGCTGTTCAGTGGTCCACCGGGGACGGGCAAAACCCTGCTGGCGAGTCGTCTTCCGGGGCTGTTGCCGCCGCTGGACGAGCGTGAAGCGCTGGAGGTCGCGGCGATTCAGTCGGTGGCCAGTCATGCGCCCCTCACCAGCTGGCCCCAGCGGCCGTTTCGACAACCCCACCACTCTGCTTCGGGGCCAGCGCTGGTCGGCGGTGGCAGTCGCCCGCAACCTGGCGAAATCACGTTGGCTCACCACGGCGTGCTGTTTCTCGATGAACTGCCCGAGTTTGATCGGCGCGTGCTGGAAGTGCTGCGTGAGCCGCTGGAATCCGGCCATATCGTGATTTCCCGCGCCCGGGATCGGGTGCGCTTTCCGGCACGCTTTCAATTGGTGGCGGCGATGAACCCCTGCCCCTGCGGCTATCACGGCGAGCCGACCGGGCGTTGCCGCTGCTCCACCGATCAAATTCAGCGTTATCGCAACAAGCTGTCCGGGCCGTTGCTGGATCGCATCGATCTGCACCTGACCGTCGCCCGTGAAGCGACATCACTGGCCGCCACCGCTCAAACCGGCGAAAGCAGTGCCAGCGCCGCTCGACTGGTCTCCGAAGCCCGCGAGCGCCAGCAAAAGCGCCAGGGCTGCGCCAATGCCTTTCTCGACCTTCCCGCCTTACGCCAGCACTGCGCCTTGCTGCCAGAAGACGAAGCCTGGCTCGAAACGGCCTGTGAGCGCTTGAGCCTGTCACTTCGTTCGGCCCATCGACTGCTGAAAGTCGCGCGCACGCTGGCGGATCTGGAGCGAGTCGAGGCGATTTCCAGAAGCCACATTGCGGAGGCATTGCAGTATCGGCCTTCCATCAGTTGAGGAACGGCCCACGTAATCTGCCGTTTAGCCCCCCTCATTCAGGCAAACCTTCTGCGCCAACAGGGCAATATGCCGTAACTCATCCTCGAGGAGCGTTCTATGGCCCTACTTTATAAGTCCGACCCCAGCCGTGGCCCGACCTGGAAAGCCCTGTTCGCGGAACACGCGCCTGACATCGAAGTCCGCCTGTGGCCCGACGTGGGCGACCCGAGCGAGATTCGTTATCTGGCGGCGTGGTTGCCGCCGGAAAATCTCGCGGACTTCAGCAACCTGGAAGTCATTTATGCGCTGTCCGCTGGCGTCGATCAGTTCGACCTGAGCGAGCTGCCCGCCCATGTGCCGGTGGTTCGCGTGCTGGACCCTGGCATTGCGCAAGGCATCGTCGAATACGCCAGCCTTGCGGTGCTCAGCCTGCATCGACACGTGCCGCTTTACCTGCGCCAACAACACCAGCATGAATGGACAGCCCACGCGCTGACGCCGGCCAGCGAGCGTCGGATTGGCGTCATGGGCCTGGGCAATCTGGGCACGGCGGTGTTGCAGCACTTGGGTGCCTATGGGTTCAAGCGTTTGGGGTGGGCGCGGTCGGCGCATCACATCGAAGGCGTTGATTGCTATGCGGGCAAAGCGCAACTGACCGCGTTTCTGAGTCAGTGCGACATTCTGCTGTGTCTGCTGCCATTGACCGACGAGACCCGAGGGATACTCAATGCCGACCTGTTCGCGGCGCTGCCCTCTGGCGCCAGCGTGATCAATCTGGGGCGCGGCGCTCAACTGGTCGACGCCGATCTGCTGACGGCTTTGGACAGCGGGCACCTCGATCAAGCGGTCATTGACGTGTTGGAGCAGGAGCCACCTTCCGAAGAGCACCCTTTCTGGGATCACCCCAAGATCTGGCTGACGCCCCATATCGGCGCGATGACCTTCCCGCAATCGGCCTTCGGCGCGTTGCTGGACAACATCCGACGGCATCAGCGAGGCGAGGCGATGACAGGCGTGATCGAACGGCTCAGAGGGTACTGAATCGCGCCCATCGATCATCCAGTCATTTATGCTGTTTGACGGCATGAAAACGGCCAATTCGATCAGTCGCCCAGTCAACTTCAGCGTCCTCCACGCGGCCGTCTGCTTACCCTCTTAGCAGGTTGGCAGCCATTCCGGCGGCCCGTGAGGGAGAGCGACATGACTTCTGCAAACACGCGAAATGACCAACTTCTGGCCCTGCGCGAGCAGCATGTGGCGCGCGGCGTCGCGACGGCACATCCGGTTGTCGTCGCCCGCGCCCAAGGCACCGAGTTATGGGACGTCGATGGCAAGCGCTATCTTGATTTCGTGGGCGGCATCGGGGTGTTGAACACCGGCCATAACCATCCTCGGGTGGTGGAAGCCGTGCGCAAGCAGGTCGGTGAGGTCTCCCACGCGAGCTTTCAGGTGGTGGCGTATGAGAGCTACATCAACGTCTGTGCCCGGTTGAACAAACTGGTCGGCGGCGGCGAGCACTACAAAAGCGTGCTGTTCACCTCCGGCGCGGAAGCGGTGGAGAACGCGATCAAGATTGCACGGGGCTACACCAATCGCCCGGCGATCATTTCGTTTCGCGGCGGCTTTCATGGCCGCACGTTGCTGGGCGTCACGCTGACGGGGATGAGTCAGCCCTACAAGCAGAACTTCGGTCCGTTTCCCGCAGACATTTTCCACACGCCCTACCCTGATGCGTTCCGTGGCATGACCACCGAAAAAGCCTTGCAGGCGCTGGACGAGGTGTTCGCGACTGATGTGGCGCCAGAGCGGGTCGCGGCGATCATCGTCGAGCCGGTACAGGGCGATGGTGGATTTCTCGCGGCACCGGTGGAATTCATGCGAGCCCTCAGAGAACGCTGTACGCGGCATGGCATCGTGCTGATTTGCGATGAGATTCAGGCGGGGTTCGGGCGCACCGGTACGATGTTTGGTTTCCAGCATTCTGGGGTTCAGCCTGATCTGGTGACCACGGCGAAAAGCCTGGCAGGCGGTCTGCCGCTGTCCGGTGTGGTCGGGCGCGCCGAGATCATGGAAGCGCCGACGCCCGGAGGCTTGGGCGGCACCTATGGCGGGAACCCGGTGGCGTGCGCGGCGGCGCTCGCGGTGCTCGATCTGTTCGAACAGGAAGACCTGCTGGCCCAGGGCGAACGCCTCGCGACGCAATTGCGGGCGGGCTTGCTGGACTTGCAGAAAAGCCATCCACGCATTGGGGAGGTACGGGGTCTCGGCTTCATGCTGGCGATTGAAATGGTGGCGGCGGATGCGGCGCAAACCCCGGATGCCGTGCTGGCGCAGAACGTGATCGATCACGCGCGCGAAGCCGGGTTGCTGGTGATCAAGTGTGGCGTGCATCGCAACATCGTGCGTTTCCTGGCGCCGCTGACGACCACGCCTGAACAGATCGACGAAGCCCTTCAGGCACTCAAGCAGGCATTGCTGAAGGCCGGGGCCTGATCTTCCCGTCGCCGGTCCCGGCAAGGCGATAACGATTGCCGGGGCTGGCGAGCTTCTGTTTGCAGGGCATCCCTTCGACACAGTACAACTACGCCAGCGCCGGGGTTCGCGCGGTGCCATTCACTTTTGGTGTTCGAGGTATGTCAGATGCATGCAGGCATGAAGCTGGACCGGATCGACATCAACATTCTGGTTCATCTGCAAAAGGATGCGCGAATGACCAACATTGCTCTCGCCGAGGCGGTGGGACTGTCGCCGAGCCCGTGCCTGCAACGGGTCAAACGTCTGGAGGCGGCGGGTTACATCAGCGGTTATGAAGCGCAGGTGGACATTTCGAAGTTGGTGAACACGGTGACGGTGTTCACCGAGATCACCCTGTCGGATCACAAACGCAGCGATTTCGTGAAGTTCGAGTCGTGCATCCGCAACATCGACGAAGTGCTGGAGTGCCACTTGATCAGCGGCGGTTACGACTACCTCGTGCGCTTCGTCACGGGCAGCATTCAGTACTACCAGGAGTTGATGGAGTCGTTGCTCGACAAGAACATTGGCATCGAGAAGTACTTCAGCTACATCGTGATCAAGTCGCCAGTCATGAGAAATGCATTGCCGTTGCGCAGTCTGCTCAAGCCGGGCTGAGCCATTGAATCGAAGAAATGGCGCATGAAATTCAGAGGCGTCACACGTTATGGGCCCACGAGGCGTATCCCTGTAGGAGCGAATTTATTCGCGATTGGCCGGGACAATCGATACATCTCTATCGCCTGATCCGTTTTTCGCGAATGAATTCGCTCCTTCAGAATTTGCAGGCGCCTCAGGTTATGAGGCCGCCACGCTCTCCCGCAGGAGCCACCCCTTATTTTCGGTGGTGTGCTCACCCCAACCCACCAATGTGCCAAGCCTTCACCTCCAGAAATTCATCGAGGCCGTATTTCGAGCCTTCCCGTCCAATGCCGGATTGCTTCACCCCGCCAAACGGCGCGACTTCCATGGAGATGATCCCTGTGTTCAAGCCCACCATGCCAAATTCCAGCGCTTCGCCGACGCGCCACGAGCGACGCATGTCCTGGGTGAAGTAATACGCCCCGAGGCCAAATGGCGTGGCGTTGGCCATTTCGATCGCTTCGGCCTCATCGGTAAACCGAAACAACGGCGCAACGGGGCCGAACGTTTCCTCGTTGGCCATCAGCATGTCGGGCGTCGCTTCCAGCAGGACGGTCGGCTGCACATACAAACCTTCGCCTTCCGGCATCCCGCCCGCCAGCACCGTCGCGCCTTTTTCCAGCGCATCGCCAATGTGCGACGCCACTTTCGTGACCGCAGCACGGTTAATCAGCGGGCCAATGGTCACGCCCTGCTCCAGCCCGTTGCCGACGATGAGCTTCGCCACCTCGGCCGCCAGCCGCTCGGCAAACCGCTCATAAATGCCGTCTTGCACCAGAATGCGATTGGCGCAGACGCAGGTCTGTCCGGCATTACGAAATTTGCTCTGCATGACCCCGGCAATCGCCAGCTCAAGGTCAGCGTCATCAAAGACGATGAAAGGCGCGTTGCCACCCAACTCCAGGCTCAGGCGTTTGATGCTGCTGGCGCACTGGCTCATCAACAATTGGCCGACGCGGGTGGAGCCGGTGAACGACAGCTTGCGCACCAGCGGATTGCCGGTCAGCTCCGCACCAATCTCCGTCGGCAGTCCGGTGACGACCTGAATGACGCCCTTGGGAAACCCCGCCCGCTCGGCCAGTACCGCCAAGGCCAATGCGGAGTACGGCGTCATCTCGGAGGGTTTGACGATGACCGTACAGCCTGCCGCCAAGGCCGGGGCGCATTTGCGGGTGATCATCGCGTTCGGGAAATTCCACGGTGTGATGGCGGCCGTCACCCCCACTGGCTGCTTGAGCGTGAGAATGCGGCGATCCGCCGTCGGCGCGGGAATGGTGTCGCCGTAAATGCGCCGGGCCTCTTCAGCGAACCATTTGACGAAACTGGCGCCGTAGGCGATCTCGCCCCGAGCTTCTGCCAGCGGCTTGCCCTGCTCCGCCGTCATGATCTGCGCGAGGTCTTCCTGATTCTCCAGAATCAGCTGGTGCCACTTTTCCAGCAGTTTGGCGCGCTCGGCGGGCGTCACGTGGCGCCAGTCTTTCCAGGCCTCGTTCGCACATTCCACGGCACGCCGCGTCTCGTTGACGCCCAACGCGGGGATCAGCCCCAGCTCGTGGCCGGTGGCGGGATTGGTCACACGGAGTGTCACGCCATTGTCCGCTTGAATCCAGTGGCCGCCCACGTAGGCATGATCAGCGAACAGGGAGGGGTCTTTGAGTCGCAGTTTGAGCATGACGAGCGCCTTGTCTGGGAGGGTGAAAAAAGTCTAAAAAAAACCGCGAACGGCGGATGCCGTATCGCGGTTCGGGACCACAGGACCTGCCGAACTGAGCTTGTCACGCAGCACACTGTGCTGTCGGACCCGCCCGCTTCGTCAGCGGAGGCGAATCAACCGGCGTTCTTCGCAGCGGCGACCCAGCCATCGAAAGTGGTCTTGTTTTCGTTCATCCAGTCCTCGGCCATTTTGCGAATCTTGCGGTCGCTGCCGCCGCCGGTGCTGATGGCTTTTTCCCAGGCGGACCACGTCTCGCGGGAGAACGAAATCTGCTCAGCCAGCGCTTTCACAGCCGGGTTAGCCGCGATGAAGGTGTTGTTGGCGACGGCGTTCCAGTTCCAGACCGCCATTGCCATGCGGCATGGGTCGGCATTGCCCGCACAACCAGGAACGCCGGGAATCGACGCGGAGCCGGCATTCGGCACGTTCGGCGGCAGCGCGTCGAACGGGGTCGGCAGCCAGACGACGTCTTTGCCCGGCACCAGGGCATTAGTCATCCACGACGGAATCCACGCGTAGAAGAACACCGGCTCGCCGCGTTTCTCGCGGGCGACGACTTCGAACATCAGCGCTTCATATTTGCCACGCACGGAGGTGATGGTGTCTTTGAGGCCGAATTTATCGAGCTGGTATTCGACCACATCACCGCAGCTCCAGCCCGGATCGCAGTTGATCAGCTCAGCCTTGCCGTTCTTGCCGAAGAGCCCCGCGATTTTCGGGTCCTTCAACTGTTCCAGCGAAGTGATGTTGTATTTGTCGGCGGTCTTCTTGTCGATCAGGTAGCCGTTGTAGCCGCCACCCTGAATCGAGCCTTTGCCCACCATTTGCGCCTTGTCCTTGACCTTGTCGAAGCCCGGCTGACGCTGTGGGAAGTTCAGGTCCATGGCGATGTCCAGATCGCCCTGGGCCGCAGCCTGGAAGAACAGCGTCGAGTTGACGGTGCTCACTTTAACGTCGTAGCCCAGCTGTTTGAGGGCTTCGGCGGTGATGGTGGTCAACACGTAGTTGCCGCCCATGCTGTCGGATTGCGCCAGACGGACCGTCTTGCCTTTGCCAGGCTCGTCGGCCGCCACGGCAAGGACCGAGGCGCTGACAAGGACTGCGGCGGTCATCGTTGCAAGCAAGCGCTTTAGCATCTGTTTCATGGTTTCCCCTTGGCGTGTCCGTTTCTTCAGTGATGGCAGTTGCTTCTTGCAGCCTAAGCACGGCGATGAAGATCAGGCACGCATTGTTGTTTTAGTGGTTTCACGAATCGGTGCAGTGATCGGTACAACGTTGGGTGAACGGTTTTTCGGTGAGTGCGGACCTCGGATGAATCAGGCGTTGACCCGGTTCGGGCTGACCAGCCGTTTGAACAGTGATTGGCGCTTGCCGCGTTTGACTGGCAGCGCGAGTTTCTGCGTGATGCGGTCGAGCATCATGGCCAGCAGCACGATGGCGATACCGCCCACGGCGGCGCGCCCTACGTCCAGTCGACCCAAACCCTGCAACACCACCAGCCCCAGCCCTTCGGCGCCGATCATTGCCACCACGACCGACATCACCATGGCCGTGAGAACCGTCTGGTTGAGGCCGCCGAGCATGGTCGGAATGGCCATCGGCAACTGGATTTCCCAGAGCAACTGACGCTTGTCCGCACCGAACGCGAGGCCCGCCTCGACGATTTCCTGATCAACCATGCGAATGCCCAGGTACGTGAAGCGGATCAGCGGTGGCGCAGCCGCGATGACCACGGCCACTTCACCGGACACCGTGCCGACGCCGAACAGCATCACCACCGGCACCAGGTAAACGAAGGTGGGCGTGGTCTGCATGATGTCGAGAATCGGCCGGACGACGCTCCAGACCTTCTCGCTGCGGGCGCAGAGAATGCCCATCGGGATGCCGATGATCATGCACATGACAATCGCTGTGGTGATCAGCGACAGCGTGGTCATGGCTTCGTCCCAGACGCCCAGCGCGGCAATGGCGATCAGCGACGCCGCACTGAAAAAGGCAATGCCCAGGCTCGCGGCGCGGTACGCCACCAAAAACATCAGCACCACCATCACCGGGAACGGAACGGCGTGTAGCAGGTAGTCGTTGAACGCCAGCAGGTTTTCGATCGGCCAGCGAATCGCCAGGAAGATGGGCCGGAAGTGGATTCCGAGCCACTGCACGCCATCCGACACCCATTCATCGACGGGGAAAACGGCCAGGTCTTGTGCCTCAAGCATGGTGTGCACCTTCTTGTGTGAGGTTTCGTGGAGAGGCAACGGTGCCGATGCATTCCAGAATGTTTTCCGGCTCCAGCGTGCCGATGAAGGCACCGCTTTCATCGACGACCGCGACCGGTTGATCGGCCTTCATCATCCGCGAGATCTCCACCAGCTTGGTGTTGGCCGAGACCGTGACGAAATTGGTCGACACCAGATTGCTCGCCGGGCTGCCCGCGCGGACCTTGAGCAGCGATTGCGCGTCCAGCACGCCGAGGACTTTGTTGCCCGGTGTCAGCACGAAGGCATCCTTGCGGAACGCTTGCTGATTACCCACCACACGGCCCAGCGCGTCATCCAGGAAGGTCGAGGCCGGTTGCATCACCGAGCGCGCATCGAACAGCCGCGAGCGATCAACTTCACGGGTGAAACCGCAGACGTACTCGCTGCCCGGCTCCATGACGATGGATTGCGGCGTGCCCTCGCGCACCACCTGCCCGTCGGCCATGATCGCGATGCGCGTGCCGAGCTTGAGCGCTTCCTGAAAGTCGTGGGTGATGAACAGAATGGTCTTCTTCAAGCTGCGTTGCAGGCGCAACAATTCGTCCTGCATTTCACAGCGGATCAGCGGGTCGAGTGCGCTGAAGGCCTCGTCCATGATCAACACGTCGGCGTCCGTGGTCAGCGCCCGCGCCAGCCCGACCCGCTGGCGCATGCCGCCGGACAGCTCATGCGGGTAGTGATAGGCCCACTTCGACAGCCCTACCACTGACAATACTTCCTCGGCCCGCTGACGGCGCTGGGCGGGCGCAATGCCACGCAGCTTCAAGCCGAACTCGGTGTTCTCGATGATGGATTTGTTGGGCAACAGCGCGAAATGCTGGAAGACCATGGAAATGCGCGTACGGCGCACCTCTCGCAGGTCCTTTTCATTCAGGCCGACGATGTCTTGCCCGTCCAGCAGGATCTTGCCCGCTGTCGGCTCGTTCAAGCGATTGATGCAACGGGCGAGCGTGGATTTCCCCGAGCCGGACAGCCCCATGATCATGTAGATCGCGCCACTGGGGACCGACAGCGAGACGTTGTTCAGGCCGACGACCGTGCTGGTCTCCGCCAGAATCCGGTCCTTGCTCGCCCCTTGCGCCAAGAGCTGCATGGCTCTTTGCGGGGTGGAGGAAAAGACCTTGTACAGGTTCTCAATCTTCAGACGTTCACTCACCCGTGCCTCCATTTTTTCCAAGATGCGGAAATTCAAACCGTAATCTGTTGGCGATGGCAGTTGCTGGCATTCGCGCCGGAGCCGTTAATCTGGCTTCCAGGCGCTGCCTTATCGATCGGTGAGCAAGCACGCATCAGCAAACAGGCTCAGTGGCGCGGCCTCGTGACCACGCTCGTTTTTTGTTCATTGCAGCGGTGAAAAGTCAGTGGGTAACAAGATACGATTTTCCGAGCTCTCGATCAGCGCCGTGAGTCTGGGAATGAATACCTGCCATCGCGGATCCTGCGCCAGCAACTGTCGGCGCCTGACCCGTTCCTCGAAACTGTCATAGGCCCACATGTGCACCACATGGCTGAGCGGGCCGATTTCGCTGACGAAGTAGCCGATCAGGCGGCCCAGAATCGGCTGCTGAATCGCCAAGCCTTCTTCGCGGACCAACGCCAGGTAGTTGCTCATCTGCCCCGAGCGGATTCGGTAAATGCGCTCTTCAAGAATCATGATTGCGCCTCGGGTTCAGTCGCGGTTTCCAGCAGAAAGCCTTGCATCATTGAGGCCACCAACTCGGGAGCCTCGGTCAGGATCGAATGCCGCAGCCCCGGCAGAATCCGCAACTGCGAACCGGTTATGCGCTCGTGCATGAAAGCCGCCATGCGCGGATTGGAACCGGCGTCGTCAGCGCCTGTGGCAATCAACGTCGGGCACTGAATCTGATCGAGTGCGTCGCCAAAATCAGTCTCGGCCAGAATTCGATATGCCGCCGCGTAACATTCGGGGTCGTTCTGGGCGTTGCGCTCGCGCAGTTGCGCGACCAACTGCGGGTTCTTCATTTGGAAATCTTCGGTGAGCCAGCGCGAAAGCGAAGCGTCGTAGTGCGAGCCCGGCTCACCTGCTTGCAAAGCTGCCAAACGCGCCATGACCCTTTCACGCTCTTGCGCGTTGCGCCCCGCGACCGTGGACAGCAGCACCAGCCGACGCACGCGCTCGGGGTGGGTTAGGGCCAGCCGCTGAGCAATGAGGCCACCCAGTGAAAACCCCGCCAGATGAAAGCGCGAGAACCCGATGGCGTCGGCCAGTGCCAGCGCCTCATCGACCATCTCGTCGATGTCATAGCGACCCTTGAGTCGGGTGGAATTCCCGTGGCCGCGCAAGTCGAAAGTCAGAATCGTGAAACGCTCCTTCAGTCGCTCCACCACGCCTTCCCACGCCAGCAGGCTGGAGCCGACGCCGTGAATGCACACCAGCCGCTCGGCGCCCTCGCCGTCCACGCGGTAATTCAGGCTGACGCGTCCCACGGTCAGTTGCCGATCCTGAGCCACGGCGTTCATTGATTCACGGCCCGCTGGCGAGTGCGTTCACGCTCGGCGAAGAACGGCATGACTTCATCGATGAACAGCCGAAGCGTCTGCTTCTGCAGTTCAAACGGCAGGTTGAAGCTCAGGCCCAGGCAGTACTGATCCACCCCGGCGGCCTCGTAATCCAGTAGCTTCTCGATCACTTCCTCGGGGGTGCCAAACATCAGGTTGCGGCGGATGTTTTCCGGATTGTAGTTCTCTTTGCCTTTCACACTTTCGAATGGCACCGCTTCAGGGAAACCGTCGTGAACCGAGCCGATGTTCTGCATCAGATTCTCGAACGTGCGACCAAAATCCATGCTGTGGCGCACCGGAATTTCCCAGTCGTCCTGACGGGCATACACGCATGTGCGGCGTTGCATCATAAAGCGGGGACGCGGCACTTCCGGGTGATCGGCCACGGCCTTTTCGAACTTGTCGCTCAGCACCTTGATCTCGGCAGCGGGCAGAGAAAGCGGCGTAGAGAGAATGTTCGCACCGATGCTCAAGGCCCAGTCGAAGGTGCCGGGATCACGGGCCGCGACCCAGATCGGCGGGGCTTTCTGCAAAGGTTTTGGCACAGCAGCGGTCAGCGGGAAATTCCAGTAATGGCCCTCGTGTGCGTAATCGCCCTGCCAGAGCTTTTGCACGGCAGGCACCAGCTCCTTCATGTACGCCACGCCTTCCTGCTGGACGACGCCGGGGTTCATGCGGTCGAACTCATACTGATACGAGCCACGGGCGATGCCGAATTCGAGCCGCCCGTTGGTAAGGTGGTCGCACAGCGCCGCTTCGGCCGCGAGACGAATCGGGTTCCAGTAGGCGGCCGCAATCGTCGCGGTGCCCAGCCGAATGCGTTGGGTGTGTTGGCCCAGCCACACGAGCGTCTGAAACGGGTTGGGCGCGATGGTGCATTCGAGCGTGTGGTGCTCGGACGTCCACAGCGTTTCAAAACCGCCTTCATCGGCCATGCGCGCCAGTTCCAGCACGTTGGCGATAACGGTGTGCATGGGCACGTTCGGCGACGCGCGTTCCATGCTGATCGAGACAGCGAATTTCATGCGTATTCCCCCTGGGCAGACGCGTGGAATAAATCAGCGCAGACGGATCACGAACGGATCCTGCATCGCGCCTGAGTAATCGATGACGATGTTTTTGGCACGGGAGAATTCGCGCATGACGTCAAACCCACCGCGCCGCCCGTAGCCGCTGTCCTTGAACCCGCCGTTGGCCGACATGTAGGCGGCCGAGCGGTAGGTATTGATCCACACGGTCCCGGCATCGATGCGGCTGGCGAAGCGCATGGCGCGATCAATGTTCTGAGTCCAGACCCCTGAAGCCAGGCCGTAGGCGCTGTCGTTGGCCAAGGTGATCATTTCTTCTTCGGAGTTGAACGGCACCACGCCCACCACAGGCCCGAACAGCTCATCGCGCATGAACGTCATGTCGTTGGTGGCGTTGGCCATGACCGTCGGTTCGAAGTACCAGCCTTGGGACAGGTTCGAAGTGTCGGGGCGCTTGCCACCGATGGCCACCCGTGCCCCCTGACTGGAGCCGGAGGCGATGTAGTGCTGGAGCTTTTGCAATTGGGCTTGCAGGGCCAGCGGGCCGATGTCGGTGTTGTCTTCCATCGGATGGCCAACGGTGATGCGCTGCGTACGGGCGACCAGCGCTTCGACGAACTGGTCGTAAATGCTGGCCTCGACGAAGCAGCGCGACCCGGCCACGCAGGTCTGTCCGGCGGCGGCGAAGACACCCGAGACGACGCCGTTCACGGCTTTCTCGATGTCCACGTCGGCGAACACCACGTGCGGGGATTTGCCGCCCAGTTCCATCTGGCACGGCGCGAGGTTGTTCGCCGCGTTGCCTGCAATGCGTCGACCGGTGTCAGTGCTGCCGGTGAACACGTATTTATCGATGTCCTTGTGGCGGGTCAGTGCTTCGCCAGTGATGGCACCGTTGCCGCTGACCACGTTGACCACGCCCGCCGGGAAACCGGCTTCCATGATCAGCTCCGCGAGCGCCAGCGTTGACGCCGTGGCGTGTTCGGAAGGCTTGATGACGACCGTGTTGCCGATGGCCAGGCTGGGCGCCAGGGTGCCGGTCAGCAGCATGAGCGGGGAGTTCCAAGGAGTGATCATGCCGATCACACCCAACGGTTCACGAATGTTGAAATTGAGCTGGTCGAGCTTGTTGACGGGAATGGTGTCGCCTTGCAGCTTGTCCGCCATGCCGGCGAAATAGGTGTACGCGTCAGGCAGGGCCCGCATCTGGGCACGCATTTCGCGCAGCAGCTTGCCGTTGTCGCGGGTTTCGAGCAGGGCCAGTTCCTCGGCGTTTTCCAGCACCAACTCGGCCAGACGACGCACCAGCTTGCCGCGATCAGTCTGGGTCATGCGCCGCCAGGCCGGATTGACGAACGCTCGACGGGCCGCCTGAACGGCGCGATCCACGTCATCCGCATCCGCTTCGGCAAACTGGTACCACGCCTGCCCGGTGGTGGGGTCGAAGCTATCGACATAGCGTCCCTTGCTGGGCGCCACGTACTGCCCGTCAATGAACAGGTCCAGGCGATTGCCTTCCAGTGAATTAACCGTCGTTTTCATGAGTCTTCCTGCTGTCACAGTTGTTGTTCGCGGGAGAAGTCGGCCCAGGTCCGGGCGGCGCCGTCGATCATTGCCACGCGGCCGCCGTCGCTCGAACCCATGTAAATGCTGAAACGCTGATCCTTGCGCTCGCGAACGTAGCGGCGCATCACGGAGCGCATTTCGTTGCTGGGCATGAGGTCGTAGGGGAGCTGATCGACCGGAAAGAAACGCAGGGACTCGGGCAACGCCTGCGAGGAGCTGGCGGTGTCGAGCTGGGCGCGGAAGATCAGGTAACCGGGATCGATGTCATCGACGTCGAACACCGAATAGAGAAACGTGGATTCGGGCACCAGCATCAGCGAGCCCTGATCCACGGGCAGCTCGGTTTTACCGCGGCTGCGGCCCGACACCGGAAGGCTCCACCCGCCCTTGCCATCGGCGCGCAGCAGGATTGAATCGTCGGCTTCGATCAGGTAGCCGCTGATCATGCCGTGGGACTCCAGCCATTTTGACGGCAGCGGTTCCTTGAGGCTGGCGTAGCTGCCACGGCAGAAACACAGAGGTGATTTCGGGCTGGTGCCAAATGCACGCACCTGGCCGATCAGGACGATGTGATCACCGGCGTCAACGCGCTGATCCACCGAGCAATCGAACCAGGTCAGGCTGTCCATCAGGATCGGCGCGCCGGTGTGCACAACGTCATGATTGACGGTTTTGAACTTGTCCGGCGATTTCGAGGCAAAGGTGGCCGAAACATCCGTTTGACCTTCGTGCAGCAGATTGACCGCAAAGCAGTCGCCGCTTGCGAAGGCGGTGTAGCTCAGGGCCGATTTGCCGACACAGACCAGCAACAGCGGCGGATCGAGTGAGACCGAGGTGAACGAGTTGGCCGTCATTCCGCGTGGCTGGCCGTCAGCATCGTGCGTGGTGATGACCGTCACCCCGGTGGCGAAGGTGCCGAACGCTTGGCGAAGTGCACCCGGATCGATTGCTGCATCGTTGGCGCTGATCATCGTGCTCGACATTGACTCTGTCCTTTTTGTTGCTCGGGTTTGATGCAAGGCTAGTCCTGCCGCTGCCCGCGTTCTTCCATCGAAAAAGAGCAAAGTCGGGATTTTTTTTGCTGCTCTTCCGAGTATTCAGAGCACACCTGTCGCAGCGAATCTTCGACGCAAAAAAAGCAGCCCGATTCGTGATCGGGCTGCTTTGAAGAGGCGATAAGTCTGTGGGCGCGCGGCCCACGGGTGTCAGCGCTGTTGCTTCTCGGCTTCCATTTCAGCCATGTCCTGGAACCGGTCCGCGATGCGGGGGTGCGGACGAGAACCATCGGCGGCGCCAATGGCGATCAGCACTTCATCCGGGCCGGGGGCATCGGCAATCTGGAAGTTAGCGGTGAGAAAGTGGGAACGCTTGCCGGTAGTGCTTTTGTGCACCATCGGCAGGGAAATCAGCGCGCCCGGCCCGTTGCGCACGTTGGTGAAGCTCAGGTAGGCCGTGCCGTCCACCGCTTCGCGGAACATGTTGCCGAAACGCAGGGTGTGGATCAGGCCGGACGCGTGTTCAATCTCGCCATTGACGCCGACACACGCGGCCTTGCCGTAGGCTTCCACCTTGTCCGGCGGCATCAGCGCCACCAGACGTCGCGTCAGCTCCTGCCCAAGCGTCGGGGCCAGGCGCAGGATCTCAGGGCGCAAATCTTCGACGAATCCGCGGCCTGCCCAAGGGTTTTTCAAAACCGCCGCGACGACGACCATGGTGATGGGGCGATCGGCCTCCTTGCCGCCTTCGATGAACGTTTCCTCAATGAACGTGGAATATTTTCTTACGCCTGTATCCATGATGGTCGTCACTCTCTCGTTAAATGAATCGTGCGCTGCGTGGACAGCGCGGTGGAGGGCATGGACATCAGGTTAGGGAGCGTAATGGGGTGCGTCTTCCAGCGTTTCGACGGATAAAAAGCGAGAACATTACTCTGGAATGATGCAAGTATTGGCGTCATCGGCCACGCTAGTTTTAAACTCCACCGGCCAGGCGAGGTGACGGACGTGAATAGAACGATGCAGTTGCTGTCATTGCGTGATGTCGCCAGCCAGATCAACTCCGGTGGCGATCTGGACTCGACCTTGCGCCAATTGGTGCGGGTCAGCTGCCAGCACACCGACTGGACGCTGGGGTCGATTATGTCCATCGACATGAGCCAGGGCTACGCATACGTCGTCGCCCGTCACGACCCGACGCTGTTGCAGCGCCCGCTCAGCGACCGCTGGGAATTGGCGTCGAGCCCCGCCGTGATCGCCCTGCAACGCAACGAGCCAATCTACATCCGCGACGTCCGCGAAAGCGAGTACTCGGGCTATCGCATGGAATCCTACGAGCGCGATTACCGCACGGTGCTGGTCATGCCGATGAGCTGCCGGGATTTCGAAGGGCGCCCCATGGTGTTGAGCGTGGTGTCGCGCCACATCAAAGAAGTCGGCGATGAAGACCTGGCCTTCCTCGGAATGATCATTCACCTGGGCGCCATTGCCGTTGAGCGCGAGCACCAGTTGGAAGCGCAGCGCCTGGCCGCCGAACGTTTGCAACAAGCCTTACGCGTGCACACTACGCTGCTCGAACACGTGTTGGCGGAAGGCTCGGTGTCTTCGTTATCGCTCATGGTCGGCAGCCTGTTGCCCAGCCCGCTGGTGGCGGTTGATTTCGCGGCAAACCAGGTCATCGCAGGTCGCTCGCCGGACGCGACGATGTTCGATGACGCCAGCTGGCAGAACGCCGTGGCAGGCGTGCTTAGTTCGCAGATTTCGAAAACCTGTCGCGACACCTTGAACAGCTCAGTGCGCACGCCGGTCAACCTGTTCCTCGACGACGGCACGCGGCATTTCACCTTCAAGGCGCAGATCGAGCCATTGACGGTCGATCACGAACTGGTGGGCGCGCTGGTGCTGTTCGCCGTGGCGCCGTCGCTGAGCGAGCTAGACCAACTGATGCTGGAAAGCGCCAAGTTCGCCCTGAGCGTGCAGATGATGCGCAGCGTCATTCGCTTCCGCTTCGAAACCCGCACCCAGACCGAGCTGTTTTTCGAAGTCATCGAGCGCCGCTGGCGAGACGCCAACGACGTGCTGCAACGGGCGCAGCGGCTGGATATTCATCTCAATGCGCCGCAACAGATGATTGTCGTGGACTTTTCCGACGGGGCGAAAAAGCACGCTAACGCGCCCAGCCACTTCCATCACAACGCATCGCGCATCCTGCAACGCGCAGGGATGGACGCAACGGTGATCGCCATCGATAAGGGGCTGGTGTGTCTGGTGCCGTTCGAAGGGGAAAAAGGCGCCGAGAAAATCACCAAGGTCATGCGCCGCATCACTGACGACCTGATGCATTACCTGTCCGTCGAACCCATCGTGCTGGCCAGCAGCTGCTGCACGACACTGAACGATTATCCCGTGGCGTGGGAGCGTTGCCGCCGGATGATCGACATTGCCCGTTCATTCGGACGAACCGGGCCGCTCTCAGGCCAGGATTTCGGGCCGATGCCGATGCTGATCGCAGCGGTCGGCGGCGAAGACATTCGCGCCTATGTCGCCGACAGCGTGGGGGCCATGATCGCCCACGACAAACAGCACGGCACGCCGTACCTCGAAACCCTCTCGACCTACCTGCAAGTCTGTTGCCGCAGCCAGGCCTGCGCGGATGCGATGGGGGTGCATGTCACCACGCTGCGTTATCGGCTGACGCGCATTCAGGAACTGTTCGACATCGATGTTGAAACGCCGGAACGACGCTTCGCCATCGAGCTCGCTATCCGCCTGCAAAACGTCATGGGCAGCTAGGTTTTCCTTTACCTGAAGCGGTCCACTTCCTTGCGCAGATCCGCCGCCAGCGCATTCAACTCTTGCGCCGTCACCGCCAAGTTCGACACCACTTCGCGCTGTTCGCTGTTGGCGAGGGCGATGCTCTGCAAATTGGCACTGAGTAGCGTCGCGGTGTTGCTCTGCTCTTGGGTCGCGGTGGTGATCGACGCGAATTGCTCGCCCGCAGAGCGGCTTTGCTCGTCGATATGGGCCAAAGCGGCGGCCACTTTGGCGTTACGCGACAGGCCTTCCTGCATCAGCGTATTGCCCTGTTCCATGGTGCTGATGGCGTTGCCGGTTTCCTGCTGGATGCTGGCGATCATGCCGGAGATTTCGTCGGTGGCCTGACGGGTGCGCGAGGCGAGATTACGCACTTCATCAGCGACCACAGCGAATCCGCGCCCCTGCTCCCCTGCCCGCGCAGCCTCAATGGCGGCGTTGAGGGCAAGCAGGTTGGTCTGCTCCGCGATGGAGGTGATGACGCTGACGATGCCGCCGATTTCCTGCGAACGCTGACCGAGGGTGTCGATCACGGCGGCGGTGCTACCCAGCGAACCGGCGATCTGCTCAAGGGACGCCGACGCTTCTTCCATCGACGCGCGACCGATGCGGGTTTGCTGGGCGTTGCCCTGGGCCAGACGCTCGGTGTTGCCCATGTTGTCGGCGATGGTCAGGGCCGTGGCGCTGAACTCTTCGACGGCCCCGGCCATGCTGGTGATCTCACCGGACTGTTGCTCCATGCCTTCGTACGCGCCGCCCGACAGGCCGGACAACGCTTGCGCCCGCCCGCTGACTTCCTGGGCCGCGATACGAATGTGCGACACCATGGTTTCCAGCGCCTGGCCCATCTGGTTGAAGCTGCTGGCCAACTGGCCGATTTCGTCGTGGCGCGTTACGTTCAGGCGCACGCTCAGGTCGCCGGCGCCGAGGGCTTCGGCCTGACTCACAAGATCCGACAGCGGCTGCAGTTTGCTGCGCAACAGCCAGATCGCCGAGCCGACTGCGATCAGCATCGCCAACAGGCTGCCGATGGCGAGTTGGGTGCCGACGCTCCAGGTCACGGCGCTGATTTCCGCTTTAGGCATGGTGGCGAGCACGACCCATGGTCCACCGGAGAACGGCTCCGCGACCGTGTAGAAATCATCCCCTGCGTCTTGCCAGAAACGGCCTTTGTTAGGGGTTTTGACGAATTCGGCCAAGGTTTTGCTCGCCTGATCCAGATCCTTCACGCCCGCTGGCGGCACCAGCCATTTGTTCTGTTCGTCGAGCAGGGCCAACGAGCCGGTCGAGCCGATGCGGAAGCTTTTGAGGTTGTCGAACTGCGACTTCTGCGCGTCGGTGTAATCGAAACCCACGAACAGCACGGCGATGACCTTGCCGCCCGCGTCCCGCACAGGGGTGTACTGGGTCATGTACAGCCGGTCAAACAACAGCGCGCGACCCACGTAACTCTGCCCAGCGAGCAATTTTTCGTACGCCGGGTGTTTGTGGTCCAGCACGGTGCCGATGGCGCGGGAACCGTCCTGCTTGTTCAATGAGGTGCTGACCCGGATGAAGTCGTCGCCGTTGCGCACGAAGACTGTCGCGACGCCTGCCGTCATTTTCTTGAAGTCGTCGACTTCGGCGAAGTCATTGTTCAGCGGGTTGCCATTGAGCAGGAGTGCAGGCGTTTGTACCCCGGCAACGGTGATTTGTTGCTCGGGCTGCAACGTCAGGCCGCCACTAAAGCGCTTCTCGAACAGCCCGCTCAAGCGTTGAGTGCTGTCGCGCAAGGTACTGTGGAACGTATTGAGCTGATCGGCCAACAACCGCGCTTCGCTGCCCATATGCTCTTCGCGGATAACGAGGTTCGCCGAATCCAGCGAACGCAGGGCGAACAGGGTACTGCCGCTGATGACGACCGCCAGGATGACGGCCAAGGCGATGCCAAGCTGCGAGGCAATGCGGGCACGGGGTTGAGGCATGAAAACTCCTTGGCAAACGACCGGATCGTCCTGACCTCAGGTGTACCGTTCGGGCTGATTTCTAATAGAGGGTATCGATAGGCCGATCGATTGTTGTCGGCTCTGTAATAACACCTTCGGCTGACACAGAAAATACTTGAGTCCTACACGGGGTCTTAGGACGGAAGGCAACGGGCAGCCGCTTCTGGCCGCAGGCCGTGGGAGCTGGCTTGCCTGCGATCTGTTGCAAAGCAGTAGCAATACCTGAAGACTCAATATGCCTGACACACCTCAGACCTCGGCTTTACTGCCGCTACGCGCCAGATCGTAGGCAAGCCAACTCCCACGGCCTTCGGCCAGAACCAAAAGCCAGACCGCATCGCCCCCGGCACTCCTAAGACCTGCGGCCAAAAGCAAAACCGGCAATAGCTACTCCAATATCGTCACATCCGGCAATTCCATCGCCTGCACCTCGCCCTGCAGGAAGTCGCTCAGGCGGCGCAACCGCTCTCCCCCCGGGCGGGTCTTGGGCCAGACGAGGTAATAGTTCTCGCCGCTGACCACCGCCGTACGCCACGGAAGACTGAGCCGGCCCTGGAGGACGTCTTCGGCCACCATCAGCAGGTCGCCCATCGACACCCCATATCCCCGCGCCGCCGCGATCATCCCCAGCTCCAGCGTGTCGAACACCTGCCCGCCCTTGAGCGAGACCTGATCCGACAAACCCATGCGCTCAAGCCAACTGCGCCAATCCCGGCGATCCGGCGTGGGATGCAGCAATTCGGCGCTGGCCAGTCGCGCAACATCCCAAGGCGCGTCATCAAGCAGGCTGGGCGATCCCACCGGAATCAACAGTTCCGGAAACAGATAGGTCGCCTCCCAGTCTGGCGGAAAATGCCCACGGCTCAGCAACACCGCGCAGTCAAACGGCTCCTGAGCGAAATCGACGTTATCGATGTCCATCCACGCGCTCGTCAGTTGCACCTCATTGCCCACCTGCAAATGACGAAACCGGCTGAGCCGCGCCAGCAACCAGCGCATGGTCAGCGTCGAGGGTGCTTTCATGCGCAAAATGCCCTCCTCGGCCATCAGCGCACTGCACGCGCGCTCCAGCGCCGAGAACCCTTCACGAACCCCCGGCAACAGCTCCCGAGCCGCTTCGGTCAATTGCAGATTGCGTCCGTTGCGACGAAACAATCGGCAGGCAAAGTGCTGCTCAAGGGTGTGAATGTGCCGACTGACCGCGCTTTGTGTGATCGACAGTTCTTCGGCGGCGCGGGTAAATGAGCTGTGCCGCGCGGCAGCTTCAAATGCACGGAGCGCATACAAAGGCGGAAGACTACGAGGCATCGGGCGCATTCCTCTTGCGTGATGGCGATCTCGGCACTGTACTGCAAAATTCTCAGGATGAGTTTTACTCATGCCAATGATCGTATTTATCCCTTTGTGCATTAGGCCTCGAATCACGACAATGACCTGCTCATCAATGCCTCACCCCTCCCGAGCGCCGCGAACATGCAACAGAACGCCTTCAAAGAACTGTGGATCATCCTGCGCGTGGCCGGGCCGCTTATCGCGTCGCAGATGGCGCACATGCTGATGGTCTTCACCGACACGGTGATGATGGGCAAGCTCGGCCCGGAGTCTCTCGCGGGCGGTGGGCTGGGGGCGGCGAGCTATAACTTCGTTTCGTTTTTCTGCGTGGGCGTGATGGCCGCGGTGGGCACGCTGGTGTCGATTCGCAAAGGCGCTAATGATGATCTCGGCGCGACGCGGCTGACTCAAGCAGGCCTCTGGCTCGCATGGGGCATGGCGCTGGTCGCCGCGCTGATTCTCTGGAACCTGACGCCGATTTTGCTGCACTTCGGCCAAGCCGAAGCCAACGTTCACATGGCCAGCCAATTCCTGTTGACCTTGCCGCTGGCGCTGCCGGGCCTGCTGAGTTTCATGGCGTTGCGCGGGTTCACCAGCGCGTTGGGCCGCGCGACGCCGGTGATGGTGGTGAGCCTGGTCGGGGTCGCGGCCAACTTCGGTCTCAACTACGCCTTCATTCACGGCCTGTTCGGTTTGCCACACTGGGGGTTGATGGGGATCGGGCTGGTCACCGCCATCGTCACCAACAGCATGGCGCTGGCACTCTGGCTGCACATTCGTTACCGCAAGGTGTACGCCGCGTACCCTTTACACGTAGGCCTGATGAGTCTGTCGCGCGCCAGCCTCAAAGAGTTGTGGCGGCTGGGCCTGCCGATTGGCGGCACCTACGCGGTGGAAGTCGGACTGTTCACCTTCGCGGCATTCTGCATGGGCGCGATGGGCAGCACGCAGATGGCGGCGCACCAGATTGCGCTGCAGTCGGTGTCGATGGCATTCATGATTCCCGTCGGGATTTCTTACGCGGTGACGATGCGCATCGGCCTGCATTATGGCGGCGGCAACCTGCTGCAGGCGCGTACGGCTGGCCGCGTGGGCATCACCTTCGGAGGCCTGCTCATGCTGGCGTTCGGGGTTCTGTTCTGGGTGGCGCCGCACGTGGTGATCGGGCTGTTCGTCGACCTGAACGATCCGAAATACCAGAGCGTCGTCGAGTTGGCCGTAAAGCTGTTGGCGATTGCCGCATGGTTCGAGATTCTCGACGGCACCCAGACCATCGCGATGGGCGCCATTCGGGGCTTCAAGGATGCCAAGACGACCTTTCTCATTGGTTTGGCCAGCTATTGGGTCGTCGGCGCACCCTTGGCGTGGGGCTTGGGTTTTCTCGCGACCCAAGGGGCGGAAGGCGTGTGGTGGGGCCTGGCGGTCGGGTTGCTGTGTTCGGCAGTCGCACTGACCTACGCCTTCGAACACAAGGTCGCAAAGCTGCTGCGTAAAGAAGCGACGGGCGTTGTGGTGATGGGCTGACTCCCACTGCCTGTAGGCGCGCATTCCTACAGGTAAGGTCGGGGGCACTTCACAGCCCCTGCGCTACCCGCCCTTTTTGATCGAACATCAGGTAATCCAGCAATTCCGGCAGCGCCAGCGGGTGGCTGATGAGATACCCCTGCGCCTGATCGCAACCGAAGCTGCGCAGCAACGCCAACTGCTCAGGCGTCTCGACCCCCTCTGCCACCACTTCCAGACTCAAGTTGTGCGCCAGGTTGATCATGGCGTGCACCAGCTTGCGGTTTTCCTCGCGCTGTTCCATCTCGCCCACGAAGCTCTTGTCGATCTTGAGCAAGGTGATCGGCAGGCTGTTGAGGTGCACGAATGATGAAAAGCCGGTGCCGAAGTCGTCCAGCGAGAACCGCACGCCCAAGCGTCCCAGCGCATCCATGGTCTGCTTGACCAGATCGCTACGGCGCATGACCGCAGTTTCAGTCAGTTCGAACTCCAGCCACTGCGCATCTACGCCGCGATCACTGATCAGCCGGTCCAGGGTCGGCAGCAGCTGATTGTCCTGGAACTGGCGGAACGACAGATTGATCGCCATGTGCAGCGGCGGCAGGCCTTTTTCCCGCAGCGTCTGCATGTCGCGTAAGGCGCGGGAAATCACCCAATAGCCCAGAGGCACGATCAACCCGCTTTGCTCGGCCAATGGCACGAATTCGCTGGGCGGCAACAGCCCACGCTCGGCATGGCGCCAACGCACCAGGGCTTCAAGGCCGAGGATTTTCCCGGTATTCAGGCACAGACGCGGCTGGTAATGCAGCTCCAGCTCGTCACGCCGCAACGCCCGGCGCAGCTCGCTTTCCAGATCGGCGAGGCTGCGAGCGTTGCGATTGATGCGTTCATTGAAGACGTGGAAGGTGCAGCCCTGAATGCCTTTGGCCTGCTGCATCGCGATGTGCGCATGCCACATCAGCGGATCGGCCCCGGCGTCAGCGCGGGCATGGGCGATCCCGAGGCTGCAACCGATCAGCAGGCTTTCGCCATCCACCCAATAAGGCTCGGACAGCGCTTCGGTGATGCGCTCGGCCATCCATTCAGCGCGATCCGGCGCACGGCGGGTATCGATCAAGAGGGCAAACTCATCGCTGCCGAGCCGCGCGAGCTGATCACAGGCTTCGAGCTGGCTCTTCATGCGCGCCACGACCTGCAGAATCAAGCGGTCCCCGGCCTGATGGCCCAGCGCGTCGTTGGCCCGACGGAAGTTGTCGAGGTCCAGATGTCCCAGCGCCAGCCCTCGCCCATCGAACTCAACCAGGCGCGCCGCGAGCAACGTCTGAAACCCCTGACGGTTGGCAATGCCGGTCAGCGGGTCTTGCTCAGCGAGGCGTTGCAGGGTGTTTTCCAGCAGCCCCCGTTCGCGCACATGACGCAGGCAGCGGCGCAGGCTTTGGGTATTCAGGGCTTCACGAATCAACCAATCACTGACGCCCACAGGGTCAGTATCAGGTTCGACATCGAGCAACAGCACCGTCGGCCAACTGCACTGACCGGCCGCAGGCTGCAAGGCGGGGGTGGTGAAGAGGATAAAAGAATGCGAGGGGTCATCAGGCTGGCCAATAGCGTCCCAGCTCGACGCGCAGTCGAGAAAAGCGGCTTCCCCCAAGGGGGCCAGGCACTCGCGCAATATCGCTGGCCATTCCGGCGTGTCCGCCAGAAGCAGCAAACGCAAGGGTTCGACAGGCGTAGACAAGCTAGCTCCCCACACAAACAAAAGACATCGGCGCCCATTCAAACGAGGGGCGTCAAACGCGTAGATTCACCGCGTGCTGCGCAAATGTAACAAAACGGCGAAATATAGATAGCGTGACGCATCACAGTGTCGGACGGTCGCTGCACAATCCTTCGACCCTGTTAAAATGCCCGCCCATTTTGCAAGCGATCCCCTTTTCCTCATGTCCCGACTCAATCCCCGGCAACAAGAAGCCGTGAACTACGTCGGCGGCCCTCTTTTGGTGCTCGCCGGTGCTGGCTCCGGCAAGACCAGCGTGATCACCCGCAAGATCGCTCACCTCATTCAGAACTGTGGCATCCGTGCGCAGTACATCGTCGCCATGACCTTTACCAACAAGGCGGCGCGGGAAATGAAAGAGCGGGTCGGCACCCTGCTGCGAGCCGGTGAAGGACGTGGCCTCACGGTTTCGACGTTCCACAACCTGGGCTTGAACATCATCCGCAAGGAACATGCGCGCATGGGTTACAAGCCGGGTTTCTCGATCTTCGACGAGACCGACGTCAAGGCGCTGATGACCGACATCATGCAGAAGGAATACTCGGGCGACGACGGCGTCGACGAGATCAAGAACATGATCGACTCCTGGAAAAACGACCTGATCCTGCCTGCAGAAGCCCTGGCCAACTCGCGCAACCCCAAGGAGCAGACCGCCGCCATCGTCTACACCCACTACCAGCGCACGCTCAAGGCGTACAACGCGGTGGACTTCAACGACCTGATCCTGCTGCCGGTGAAGCTGTTCCAGGAACACGCCGACATCCTCGAAAAGTGGCAGCACAAAGTCCGTTACCTGCTGGTGGACGAATACCAGGACACCAACGCCAGTCAGTATCTGCTGGTGAAGATGCTCATCGGCACCCGCTGCCAGTTCACCGTGGTGGGCGACGACGACCAGTCGATCTATGCCTGGCGTGGCGCGCGGCCGGAAAACCTGATGCTGCTCAAGGACGATTACCCGTCGCTGAAAGTGGTGATGCTGGAGCAAAACTACCGCTCCACCAGCCGCATTCTGCGCTGCGCCAACGTGCTGATCGCCAACAACCCCCACGCGTTCGAAAAACAGCTGTGGAGCGAGATGGGCCACGGCGACGAAATCCGCGTGATCCGCTGCAAGAACGAGGATGCCGAAGCCGAGCGCGTGGCGGTCGAGATTCTCAGCCTGCACCTGCGCACCGACCGGCCTTACAGTGATTTCGCGATCCTCTATCGCGGTAACTATCAGGCCAAGCTCATCGAGCTGAAGCTTCAACACCACCAGATTCCGTATCGCCTGTCGGGCGGCAACAGCTTCTTCGGGCGTCAGGAAGTGAAAGACCTGATGGCCTATTTCCGCCTGCTGGTGAACCCGGATGACGACAACGCCTTCCTGCGCGTAATCAACGTGCCGCGCCGGGAAATCGGCTCGACCACGCTGGAAAAACTCGGCAACTACGCCACCGAGCGCAAAGTGTCGATGTACGCCGCCACCGACGAAATCGGCCTGGGCGAACATCTGGACAGCCGCTTCACCGACCGCCTCAAGCGCTTCAAGCACTGGATGGACGGCGTGCGCCAGCAGTGCGCGACCCAAGACCCGATTGCGGCCCTGCGCAGCATGGTCATGGACATCGATTACGAGAACTGGATTCGTCAGAACAGCTCCAGCGACAAGGCCGCCGATTACCGCATGGGCAACGTGTGGTTCCTGATCGAAGCGTTGAAGAACACGCTGGAGAAAGACGAAGAAGGCGGCATGACCATCGAAGAGGCCATCGGCAAGCTGGTCTTGCGCGACATGCTCGAACGTCAGCAGGAAGAAGAGGACGGTGCCGAAGGCGTGCAGATGATGACGCTGCACGCCTCCAAGGGTCTGGAATTTCCTTACGTGTTCATCATGGGCATGGAAGAGGAAATCCTCCCGCACCGCTCCAGCATCGAGGCCGACACCATCGAGGAAGAACGCCGACTGGCCTACGTGGGCATCACCCGCGCCCGTCAGACGCTGGCGTTCACCTTCGCAGCCAAGCGCAAGCAATACGGCGAGATCATCGACTGCCTGCCCAGCCGATTCCTCGACGAGCTGCCCCCGGATGATCTGGCCTGGGAAGGCAACGACGACACACCGACCGAAGTGAAAGCCGTTCGCGGCAATACGGCATTGGCGGACATTCGCGCCATGCTGAAAAGATAAACCGACATTTCGCGCATTTGCGCCCTGAGGAACAGCAACGTGGAAGCACTGCACAAGAAAATTCGCGAGGAAGGCATCGTACTTTCCGACCAGGTCCTGAAGGTCGACGCGTTTCTGAACCATCAGATCGACCCGGTCCTGATGCAGCAGATCGGTGACGAGTTCGCCACGTTGTTTGCCGATTCGGGCATTACCAAGATCGTCACCATTGAAGCATCAGGCATCGCCCCGGCGGTGATGACCGGTCTGAAACTGGGCATTCCGGTGATCTTCGCGCGCAAGCACCAGTCGCTGACCCTGACCGAAAACCTGTTCTCGGCGACGGTTTACTCGTTCACCAAGCAGACCGAAAGCACCATCGCCATTTCCACCCGGCACCTGACCAGCAGCGACCGCGTGCTGATCATCGATGACTTTTTGGCCAACGGAAAAGCCTCCCAGGCGCTGATTTCGATCATCAAACAGGCGGGCGCGACCGTGGCCGGTTTGGGCATCGTGATCGAGAAGTCCTTTCAGGGCGGCCGCGCGGAGCTGGACGCGCAGGGCTATCGTGTAGAGTCGTTGGCACGGGTGAAATCGCTGAACGGCGGCGTGGTGACGTTCGTCTAAACACTGGCCCATGGGCGGCAGGCATTGGTCATTGTAGGAGTGAGCTTGCTCGCGATTCCGGTTTACCAGACACGTCTTCATCAACTGGCACACCTTGATCGCGAGCAAGCTCACTCCTACAGGTAGCTGCCAACAACCGGAGAGAAGCATGAACATCGGTGAAAAACTGAGCGTAGAAGCGTTCTTCGACCCGCACACCTGGACCATCAGCTACCTGGTTGTGGACCGCTCGACCCTCAAGGCCGCGCTGATCGACAGCGTGCTGGATTACGATCACAAATCCGGGCGCACCAAGACCGAGTCGGCGGACAAGCTGATCGCCCGCGTGCGTGAGCTGGGCGTGTCGGTGGAATGGATTCTGGAAACCCACGTCCACGCCGATCATGTCTCTGCAGCGGCGTACCTCAAGGAACAGCTCGGCGGCACAGTCGCCATCGGCAGCCACATCACCCGCGTGCAGAAAGTCTTCGGCACGCTGTTCAACGCCAAAGGCGAGTTCGCCCGCGACGGCAGCCAGTTTGACCGGCTGCTGGAGGATGACGCGCATTTCCAGATCGGCACCCTGCACGCCCGAGCAATGCACACCCCCGGCCACACGCCTGCGTGCATGACCTACCTGATCGAAGTGGATGGCGAGACTGTGGCGTTTGTCGGCGACACGCTGTTCATGCCGGATTACGGCACGGCGCGCTGCGACTTCCCCGGCGCCGATGCGCGCATGCTCTACCGTTCAATTGGCAAGATCCTCGCCCTGCCGCCGCAAACACGGCTGTTCATGTGCCACGACTACCTGCCGAACGGGCGCGAGTTGATGTACATGACCACCGTCGTCGACCAGCGCGCCAACAACATTCACATCCGCGAAGGGATCGACGAAGACGCCTTCGTGCAGATGCGTGAAACCCGCGACGCCACCCTCGACATGCCCGTGCTGATCCTGCCATCGGTGCAGATCAACATGCGCGGCGGCCACCTGCCGGAGCCGGAAGACAACGGCGTGCGGTATCTGAAAGTGCCGATTAATGCGTTGTGAGTGCTGGTGCGTTCGTGACCCCAACCTGTAGGAGCGAATTCATTCGCGAATTGATGGTTCAGCCGCTGCATCTTTATCGGATGTACCGGCCAATCGCGAATGAATTCGCTCCTACAGAAGATTTCCGCTCGGTCCATCCACAGATTCGCTCCCACCGGGACCTGCTAGAAGGCGCTTTTCCCAGATGAATGAACACGAACTGATCGGAGCCGGCCTCGGTACGGTCATTGGAGCGGTCCTCGCGCTGACGGGTGCGGGCGGCGGCATTCTTGCGGTGCCGTTGCTGGTATTTGGTCTGGGTCTGACGATGGTTGAAGCCGCGCCGGTCGGGCTGTTGGCGGTTGGCCTGGCGGCAGCGGTGGGCGCGTTGCTGGGGTTGCGTCAAGGCATCGTGCGGTATCGCGCAGCGTTGTTCATCGCCGGGATCGGCATCTGCCTTTCGCCGGTCGGGTTGTGGCTCGCGCATCGTCTGCCCAACACGCCCCTGGCGCTTGGGTTCTCGCTGGTGTTGCTGTACGCCTGCGGGCGTATTTTCAGAAAGGCCACGCTTGAACTGCACCACGGGAAGCCTGCCGAACGCGCGGCGTTTCTGCCTTGCGTGCTCAACCCCCTCGAAGGCCGTCTGCGCTGGACCCTGCCCTGCGCCCGCTTTTTGGCGATCACCGGGATGCTGTCCGGTTTGCTCTCGGGACTGTTGGGCGTCGGCGGCGGTTTCGTGATCGTCCCGGCACTGACCCGCTACACCGACCTGAACCTGAAAAGCATCGTCGCGACCTCACTGGCCGTGATCGCGCTGGTGTCCACCGGCAGTGTCATCACTGCCAGCGTCACGGGCGCGATGCATTGGGCCGTCGGCCTGCCGTTTGCGATAGGCGCCGTGGTGGGGTTGATGGCAGGTCGGCAGGTGGCAGGTTTTCTGGCAGGGCCTCGCTTGCAGCAGCTGTTCGCGATCAGCGGGTTCTGCGCGGCGGCGTTGTTGATCGTCAAGACCGTCTCTTGAAGCACCGCAATCTCCCGTTGCCGAAACACTGCGATTCAACCTGTGGGAGCGAATTGATTCGCGACAAATCGGCCGAACGATAGAGAGGTGTCGAATGTGCAGGCCTTTCCCGAATGAATTCGGTCCCACAGAGGATCTGCACTACGCCTGCGATTTAAGCCGTCGCCTGCAACCCCGCCAGCAACAGCCGCTGATACAGCTCTTCCCGCAGCCCTTGCGGATCATCCAGCCCCATGCGCCGCAGGTGTTCGGGAAACGCCTTCGGCTCCGGCGCCTCAAGGGTCGCCTTGCCCAATTCGATAATCTCCGTGAGCTTGAACTTGCTCTTCAACCAGTTCAGCGCCCGCAGCAAATCACGCTCTTCAGCACTGAAATCACTGCCCAGCGGGTATTCGACGAACAATGCCGGGAAACGGTCGCGAATGTCTTTCAAGCGCTCCGGCGTGTTTTGGGTAAACAGCGGGTCGAGACGAAAGCCCTTCGGCAGCTTTCCGGCCTTCTGCGCCTGATCGATCAGCGCAGGCTGAAAGCGTGAATCAGTAATGTTGAGCAACGCTTCGATCACAGCCGCGTCAGTCTTGCCGCGCAAATCCGCAATGCCGTATTCGGTGATCACAACGTCCCGCAGATGTCGGGGAATGGTGGTGTGGCCGTACTCCCAGACGATATTGGAGCTGACCTCGCCGCCGGATTCTCGCCAGCTGCGCAGGATCAGGATCGAACGCGCATCCTCCAGCGCATGGGCCTGAGCGACAAAATTGTACTGGCCGCCGACGCCACTGACGACGCGACCGTCCTCCAGCTGATCGGAGACCGCAGCACCCAACAGCGTCACGGTGAACGCGCTGTTGATGAACCGCGCATTCCGACGTTGCAGGCGCTTCAGGGTCTCATCGCCGTACAGCTCGTTGATGTAGCTGATGGCCGTCATGTCGATCTGCGCCATCTGCGCGGGCGAGAACTCGCGCAGGCGCTCGTAAAAACTGCGCGGCCCCAGGAAGAACCCGCCGTGAATCAGCACGCCATTCTCATGGATTGATTCGTCCAGCTCGCCCTCATTAGCCAGCGTTTGCAGTTCGGCAGTGGGATAGACCTTGCGCCGGATGATCCCAGCGTCGAGCAACACCAAAAGCCCATTGACCAGCATTTCGCTGCATCCGTATAGACCGTCCGCAAACGGCATCACTCCCCCCTCAGCCTCGATCAACGGCCTCCAGGTGGAAATGCCATCCAGCTCGGCGAGGCACGCTCGATAGGTTTCGTTGTTGGCCTGACGCGCCAGCAAGGCAGCGGTCAGTGCGTCGCCCATCGAGCCGATGCCGACCTGCAACGTGCCGCCATCGCGCACCAACGTGCTGGCATACAGGCCGATAAAGTGATCCTGAACGCCCACTGGCATGTTCGGTGTCGAGAACAGCGTGCTACGTTCTGCGTGCTCAATCAGCAGGTCAAATGTGTCGGTGCTGACCTCTGCGCTGCCAGGCATGTACGGCAAATCGGCGTGCACATGACCCAGCACCAGAATGGTTTCCCCTGCGGCGCGGCGCTTTTCCAGCAGCCGCAAGAGGTCGAGGGTGATGTCCGGGTTGCAACTGAGGCTCATGTGCTCAGGGCGCGCTGGGTCGTGGGCGATCAATTGCGCAATGAGGTTGAAGCCGCTGGCGTTGATGTCCCGCGCGGCGTGGCTGTAGTTGCTGCTGACGTAGTCCTGCTGCGCCTGCGGACTGCCCAACAGACTGCCCGGCTGCATGAAGAACTGCTCCACCTGCACGTTCGGCGGCAGGTTGCTTTTATGCAGGTCGGTGAGGAAATCCAGCTCGGGGTAATCGCCGAACACGCGCTCCAGAAAAGGCTCAAGAAAACGCCCCTGCAAACCATCGCCCGCCTTGGGGCGCCCCAGACACAGCGCGGTGTAAATCGTCAGTTGCCGGTCCGGCAGGGATTTGATGCGGGCATACAGCGCGTTGGCGAAGCGATTGGGCTTCCCCAGCCCCAAGGGCATCCCCATGCGAATGTGCGTCGGCAGCTCGGCCAACACGTGATCGACGGCTTGCTCGATCGAGCAGGAATGCGGCATCCGGCCTCTCCTGGTTTGTTATTCGATGGAGCTTGGACCGGGGATGAGCGGGAATTGCTGCATGGCAGCGAGATTCTGGCCGGGGTTGCTCAACATCAATCCCGCCGCGTATCGATATTCACGAGTTTGTCTTCAATGAACTTGAGGTGCTGAAACGCGCCGTTGCGCGGGCCGTAGACCCATAGGCTGACTTTGGCGGCGTTCAGGCGAGGCACACCGTTGATGCGCGCTACCGGCATCTGATCAACGCTGCTATCAGGCGGCCCGCACTTGTCGCGCACCACCGCAGCCGTGTCGCCCAGACTGATTAGCGCAGTCCCGCAGCGCATCGTAGCGTTCGCAGTCCCCGCGAACAGCAACAGGGAAAAACCCAACAACCACGGTGCTCTGAACATCCAACGGTATTTCCCTGAACCGTGACTTACAGCCATCAAAGCCCCGACATTTTCTTGATCGCGCCCTTCAGCTCGTCATCCGAGCAGTCCGCGCAAGTGCCTTTCGGGGGCATGGCGTTGATGCCAGTGATCGCCTTGGCGAGCAACCCATCGAGGCCGCCCTGCTCCTTGGCGCGTTTGCCCCAGTCAGCGCTGTCGCCAATTTTCGGCGAGCCCAGCAGACCGGTGCCGTGGCAGGCGTTGCAGTGTTTGCCGATCACATCATCCGGAGATTTGGCGCCGCCCGCTCCGCCTGCGGTGGCGGCGACGTCCATGCCCGGACATTCCTTGCCTTGAATGCAGACTTGTCCGACCGGCTCCAGTCGTTTGGCGAGGTCATCCTGAGTGGAGGCCTGGGCGGCGAACACCCAGTAGGCGAGCAGTGCAAGGGCCGTCAGGATCTTATTGGTATGGTTCACGCTCTCACCCTCATGGTGGCTATCACGTCCCTGCCGTCACGGTAGTCTGCAGGTGGCGAAAGTATAGCTCGTTGGTCGTCACATCCCTGTGCGAAGCAGGGCCGTCGGCGCGTCGACCTTGGCTTCGAGCTGAACCGCTGTCCCCCGCCGAACGCAGGGGATGGGTATCACCGATCAGAAATTCGCGGGCGTCGCAGCGCTGATGAGGCGCGCCGGCACGTCGAACGGATTACGAAAGCGATGAGGTCGTGTGCTTTCAAAATAGTAGCTGTCGCCCGCTTCCAGCACATAGGTATCGAGCCCGACAACCAGCTCAAGGCGACCTTCGACCAGAATCCCGGTTTCTTCGCCTTCGTGAACGAGCATTTCCTCGCCGGTGTCGGCGCCTGGCGGATAAACCTCCGTCAGAAATGCAATCGCCCGGTCGGGGTGGGACTTGCCGACCAGTTTCATGGTGACAGCACCGTCCGAAATATCGATCAGTTCGCTGGCCTTGTAGACCACTTGGGTCGGATTCTCAGGCTCCAGCTCTTCGGAAAAGAACTCCACCATAGACATCGGGATGCCGCCCAGCACCTTGCGCAGTGAGCTGATCGACGGGCTGACGCTGTTTTTCTCGATCATCGAAATGGTGCTGTTGGTCACGCCCGCTCTTTTGGCGAGTTCACGCTGCGACAGACCTTTGAGTTTGCGAATGGATTGCAGTCGTTCACCGACGTCCAATGCGGGGGTCCTCCTGTTAATCAAGCACGGTCAAGTGGTCGCCATGATGGCAACAGCGTTCAGTATTTACAACACTTGAGCCCATTGCCAGATTAGCAAAGAGACTGGCGGCCACCAGGGGCCGCAACGGGATACAGCGAGCGGTGCGCTCAGCCCCCGGAATAGAGCCTTGGCACGCGTTTCAGGTTGCAGAAAATCTGATACGGAATGGTGCCTGCATGGGCCGCGACGTCACTGGCCAGGATGTTTTTGCCCCAGAGCTCGACGCGACTTCCCAGACCTGCACCTGGCACGTGGGTGAGATCGACACAAAGCATGTCCATCGACACACGGCCCAGCAATTGGCTGCGATGGCCGTCGATCAAAACCGGCGTACCGGTCGGCGCTTGGCGCGGATAGCCATCGGCATAACCCATCGCAACCACGCCAATGCGCATGGTGCGGTCAGTGACGAACGCGCCGCCGTAGCCCACCGGCTCACCAGCAGGCAGTTCGCGCACGCAGATGACTTTCGACTCCAGGGTCATGACCGGTTGCAGACGATCGGCCACCGACTGTGGCTGATCGAAAGGGGTCGCGCCGTACAGCATGATGCCCGGACGCACCCAGTCGCTGGGCACGCTCGGCCAACCCATCACACCCGGCGAGTTGCGCAGACTCAGTTCTGCCCCTAGCCCTGCACGAGCCGACTGAAAGATCGCGACCTGTTCATCGGTGCGCACGCTGTCCAACTCATCAGCGCGAGCAAAGTGGGTCATCAGCACGACCTTGCCGACTTTGTTCGTCGCCAGCAGACGCTGATAGGCCGCTTGATATTCAGCCGGGTGAATGCCGACGCGGTGCATCCCCGAGTCCATTTTCAGCCAGATATTCAGCGGCTTGCCGACCGCAGCCTTTTCAATGGCCTCCAGTTGCCACATCGAATGCACCACGCACCAGAAATCATGCTCGACGATCAGCGCCAGTTCATCCGCTTCGAAAAAGCCTTCTAGCAGCAGAATCGGCGCACCGATCCCGGCCTGACGCAGCTCCAGCGCTTCTTCGATACAGGCCACTGCAAAACCGTCCGCCTCGGCTTCCAGCGCCTGTGCCACGCGCACCGCACCATGACCGTAGGCGTCGGCCTTGATCACAGCGAGTGCCTTGGCGCAGGTGGTTTCACGAGCCAGTTGGTAGTTGTGGCGAAGGGCTTGAAGATCGATGAGGGCGCGGGCTGGACGCATGGGGTGTGGCTCAGGTCTAAAGGTATTCGGATGGTAGGAGTGAGCTTGCTCGCGATCGCGTTGTGTCAGCCAATGATCCAGCACAGATACAACGCATTCGCGAGCAAGCTCACTCCTACAGGGACGGTAGAGCGGCGGCGATTTATGGCAATGCAGCGATCACCGACATCTCGATCAGCACATTCGGCGCGGCCATCTTCGCTTCGACGGTGGCACGGGCAGGCGCGACCCCTTTTGGCAGCCAGGTGTCCCAGATGCCGTTCATGGCGGCGAACTGTGAGCCGATGTCATTCAGGTAAATCGTCACCGACAACAGGCGGCTCTTGTCGGTGCCCGCAAGATCCAGTAGGCGCTCGATGTTGCCCAACACTTCGCGGGTTTGCTGCTCGATCCCTGCAGTCAGATCGTTACCCACTTGCCCCGCGAGGTACGCGGTGCCGTTGTGCACGACGATCTGGCTCATACGTTCATTGGTGAGCTGGCGCTGTACTGACATGTTTGGCGATCTCCTTGGAACTTCCATAGCGGGAAATATCGAGGCCTGCGGCGCTGATCTGCGGTTGTTTGCGGGCGATCAGATCGGCCAGCAAACGACCGGAGCCGCACGCCATGGTCCAGCCCAATGTTCCGTGGCCGGTATTGAGGAACAGATTGCGGAACGGCGTGGCACCGACGATAGGTGTGCCGTCTGGCGTGGCGGGACGCAAACCGGTCCAGAAACTGGCCTCGCTCAGATTGCCGCCCTGAGGATAGAGATCGTTGACGATCATCTCCAGCGTTTCGCGCCGGCGCGGGTTGAGCGACAGGTCAAAACCGGCGATTTCCGCCATGCCACCCACACGAATGCGGTTGTCGAAACGGGTGATCGCGACCTTGTACGTCTCGTCGAGAATGGTCGACGTCGGTGCCATGGCCGGGTTGGTGATCGGCACCGTCAGCGAGTAGCCCTTGAGCGGATACACCGGGGCCTTGATGCCCAGTGGCTTGAGCAACTGCGGCGAGTAGCTGCCCAGTGCCAGCACGTAGCGATCAGCGGTTTCGAGTTTGCCGTTGACGCGCACGCCGTTAATCCGGTCGCCCGCAAAATCAATCGACTCGATGGACTGGCCGAAACGGAATTCAACGCCTAACTTCACACACATCTCGGCCAGACGTGTCGTGAACAGCTGGCAGTCGCCGGTCTGGTCGTTTGGCAGCCGCAGGGCACCGGAGAGAATATTGCTGACGCTGGCCAGTGCGGGTTCGACGCGGGCGATGCCTTCGCGGTCGAGCACTTCGTATGGCACACCGGCTTGTTCGAGGACGGCGATGTCTTTGGCGGCGTTGTCCAGTTGTTCCTGTGTGCGGAACAGCTGAGTCGTGCCCAAGGTGCGCTCTTCATAGGCGATGCCGGTCTCGGTCCGCAGCTCGTCCATGCAATCGCGGCTGTATTCGGACAGGCGCACCATGCGCTCTTTGTTCACGGCATAACGGCTCTGGGTGCAGTTGCGCAGCATTTGCGCCATCCACAGGTACTGATCGATGTCGCCGGTGGCCTTGATGGCCAGCGGCGCGTGGCGTTGCAGCAACCATTTCATCGCTTTGAGAGGAACGCCCGGTGCGGCCCATGGCGATGCATAGCCCGGCGAGACCTGCCCGGCGTTGGCGAAGCTGGTTTCCAAAGCGGCGGCGGGCTGACGATCGACGACCGTCACCTCAAACCCCGCGCGGGCCAGGTAGTAAGCACTGGTAACACCGATTACGCCACTTCCAAGGACCAGAACGCGCATGTTGATTTCCTCATCGCGGATATCCGCTGACGTTTTGAAGTTTCAAGCCAGGATGTGCGCAGTATAAAAAGCCATGAGCAGTGCTTTTCACTATATAAATGCCTATATTCGGCGGTAATTCTCGGCAACCAACCCATTCGCAGAGGGGGTTTCAATGCGCACCCAACACCAGTCAAAACGTGAGCTGGATAAAATCGACCGCAACATCCTGCGCATTCTGCAAGCCGACGGCCGAATCTCGTTTACGGAACTGGGAGAACGCGTGGGTCTGTCCACCACGCCATGCACGGAGCGAGTCCGCAGGCTCGAGCGCGAAGGCATCATCATGGGCTACAACGCCCGCCTCAATCCGCAGAACCTCAAGGCTAGTCTGCTGGTATTTGTCGAGATCAGCCTGGACTATAAGTCGGGCGACACTTTCGAGGAATTCCGCCGAGCGGTCCTTAAACTGCACCACGTGCTGGAGTGCCACTTGGTGTCGGGGGATTTTGACTATCTGGTGAAGGCGCGCATTTCCGAGATGGCGTCTTACCGCAAGCTGCTGGGCGACATCCTGCTCAAGCTGCCCCACGTGCGGGAATCGAAGAGTTACATCGTGATGGAAGAGGTGAAAGAGAGTTTGAATCTGCCAATTCCGGAATGAGGGCGATCAGACCAGGACCTGCCGCGTTGTAGCGATGAAATCGTGCACCTGCTTTTCGACGCGCGGGTGGATCAACGTCTCGGGACGGCGCCCGTTCGGGCACGGCAAGCTGGCCGTGGTGCCGAACAGGCGGCAGATCAGCGGGCGTTCGTCGTAGACCGTGCAGCCGTTCGGCCCCAGGTGCACGCAATTCAGCTCATTGAGCGCCGCCTCCTGTTCCGCCGCGGTCTTGCGCGGCAAACGCGCCATTTCTTCGGAAGAGGTGGTCACGGGTCCGCAGCAATCGTGACAGCCAGGTACACATTCGAACGACGGAATCTGCCGCCGCAAATCGCGGATTTTCTGGCTGTTGCAGCTCATCGCGTGAGATTCCCCTGTGAAAGCCGACATTGTGCCCCAGGCGAATCGCAAACCAACAGCGATGTACCAACCTGTAGGAGCGAATTTATTCGCGAGGCGCCGGTGCAGACAACACATCTCAATCGTCCGGCCTATTTTTCGCGAATGAATTCGCTCCCACAGGTTAATGCACTGCGTTGCCCTTGCTCAGCGCCCGAGTACCTTGCCCCGCCTGCCCTCCCCCGCTACCCTCCGTAAAATTTTCCAAACAGTCACGCAGGGACCGACCGCATGAATGCTTCCCGCCATGCCGCTTCGTATTACGCCGCCAGCAGCCACGCTCAGCCTGACCACCCGGCCCTCGCAGGCGAACTGACGGTCGATGTGTGCGTGGTTGGCGGTGGGTATTCGGGGCTGAACACTGCCATCGAACTGGCCGAGCGGGGAATGAGCGTGGCGCTGCTGGAAGCGCACAAGATCGGGTGGGGCGCGAGCGGACGCAACGGCGGCCAGTTGATTCGCGGGGTGGGTCATCACGTCGAGCGCTTTCGCGATGTGATCGGTGCCGAAGGCGTGCGACAGCTCAAACTCATGGGCCTTGAGGCGGTAGAGATCGTCCGCGAGCGCGTGGAGAAATATCAAATCGACTGCGACCTGACGTGGGGTTACTGCGACCTGGCCAACAAGCCCAAGGAATTCGAAGGTTTCGCTGAAGATGCCGAAGAACTGCGAGGCTTGGGCTATCGTCGCGAACTCAAGTTGATCCAGCCCGAGGACATCCGCAGCGTGATCGACTCCGGCAACTACGCGGGCGGTCTGCTCGACATGGGGTCGGGCCATCTTCATCCGCTGAATCTGGCGCTCGGAGAAGCACGTGTC
The DNA here is from genome assembly GCF_044753445.1 of Pseudomonas sp. NPDC088368. Taxonomy (NCBI): domain Bacteria; kingdom Pseudomonadati; phylum Pseudomonadota; class Gammaproteobacteria; order Pseudomonadales; family Pseudomonadaceae; genus Pseudomonas; species Pseudomonas sp. NPDC088368. The sequence goes on along the minus strand of NZ_JBIVNG010000005.1, from coordinate 147,795 downwards.
GCGCAGTCACTCGGTGTGCAATTGTTCGAACACTCCGCCGTAACCCGCCTGGAATATGGCCCTCAAGTGAAGGTGCACACGGCCCAAGGTGTGGTGCGCGCCAATACGCTGGTGCTGGGTTGCAATGCCTACCTGAACGGCCTCGATCCAACGCTGAGCGGCAAAGTTCTCCCGGCCGGCAGCTACATCATCGCCACCGAGCCGTTGGGCGAGGAACTCGCTCGGCAATTGCTGCCCCGCAATACAGCCATGTGCGATCAGCGAGTGGCGGTGGATTATTTCCGGCTTTCGGCAGACCGCCGACTGTTGTTCGGCGGCGCCTGCCACTACTCCGGTCGCGACCCGCAGGACATTGCGGCGTACATGCAGCCGAAGATGCTCAAGGTGTTCCCGCAGCTCAAGGACGTGAAGGTCGATTTTCAGTGGGGCGGAATGATCGGCATCGGCGCCAACCGGTTGCCGCAGATCGGGCGGCTCAAGGAGCATTCGAACGTGTTCTATGCGCAGGCGTATTCAGGCCACGGCGTGAATGCCACGCACCTGGCGGGCAAGTTGTTGAGCGAGGCCATCAGTGGCCAGCAGAGCGGCGGATTTAATCTGTTTGCCAAGGTCCCGCACATGACCTTCCCGGGCGGGAGGCATTTGCGTTCGCCATTGCTGGCGTTGGGGATGTTGTGGCATCGGATGAAGGAATGGGTGTAACGCCGATCTGAACTGTGGGAGCGAATTCATTCGCGAGAGGCCAGTACATCCGATAGAGATTCATCGTCAGTAAAGCCGCCTCGCGAATGAATTCGCTCCTACAGGTTGAATCGTATGCTGCCAGAGACGCCGGAACAGACGCGTCACCCCCTCCAAAACGGTTTCATCCCTTCACGCCTCGCTTGCTCATAGGTGAGGCCGACATCACGCAACTGATCATCCGTCAGCCCCAACAATGCCTGCCGCGTACGCCGACGATGCTGAAACAGACCCAACAGGCTCAGCCCTTTCGGCGCGTTCACCCGTACGGTCGCTTCCTGTTGCTGAACCAGCTCCCGCGCATACAGCGTTAACCGAACATCGCTCATCCCGCTCATTTCCAGACACCTCATCATGGGTTTCAAGTGAGTCCATGATGCGTCTGTATGGAAAACCATTACAGATCCAAAGATTTCAAATTTTTTGCATACAGATACGTCACTTCTCTGCCTGAATGCTGTATTTTCGCTCCATCTGTATCGGTCAACCGACGGAACTGCGCGGGAGTACGCCATGACCCTCTACGTCAACCTTGCCGAACTGCTCGGCACACGCATCGAGAACGGCTTTTACCGGCCGGGCGATCGCCTGCCTTCGGTTCGGGCATTGAGCCTTGAACACGGCGTCAGTCTCAGCACCGTTCAACAGGCGTATCGCTTGCTGGAAGACAACGGTCTGGCCTCTCCCCGTCCCAAATCCGGTTATTTCGTGCCCGCTGGCCGTAAGACTCCGGCCCTTCCCGCAGTAGGACGTCCGGCGCAAAGGCCTGTGGATATCTCCCAATGGGACCAAGTGCTGGAACTGGCGCGCGCCGCGCCAAGCCCGGACGTCGTGCAATTGGCGCGCGGCATGCCGGACATCACCAGCCCGACGCTGCGCCCGCTCACCCAAGCCCTTGGCAAAATCAGCCGTCGCCACGACATGCCGGGACTCTACTACGACAATATCTACGGCACCGAATGCCTGCGCGAGCAGGTGGCGCGCCTGTTGCTGGATTCGGGCACACGCGTCGGCCCTGACGATCTGGTGATCACCACCGGCGCACAGGAAGCGCTGGCGGTCAGCATTCGCTCGATCTGCGAGCCCGGCGACATCGTTGCCGTGGACTCCCCAAGCTTTCACGGTGCCATGCAGGCACTCAAAGGCTTGGGCATGAAGGCGCTGGAAATCCCCACCGACCCCATCACCGGCATCAGCCTCGACGCGCTGGAACTTGCGCTCGAACAGTGGCCGATCAAAGCCATACAGTTGACCCCGAGCTGCAATAACCCCATGGGCTACAACATGCCCGAAGAGCGCAAACGGGCGTTGCTGACCCTCGCGCAGCGTTTCGACGTGGCGATCATCGAAGACGATGTGTATGGCGATCTGGCGTATACCTACCCACGCCCGCGCACGATCAAATCCTTCGACGAAGACGGACGCGTCCTGCTTTGCAGTTCGTTTTCGAAGACCCTGGCGCCGGGTTTGCGGGTTGGCTGGATTGCACCGGGCCGCTATCTGGACCGTGTGCTGCACATGAAATACATCAGCACCGGCTCTACGGCGACCCAGCCGCAGCTGGCAATTGCCGACTTTCTGAAGAACGGCCACTACGAACCCCACATGCGCCGGATGCGCGGCCAATATCAGCGCAGCCGTGACCTGATGACCGATTGGGTCACGCGCTATTTTCCGGAGGGCACACGGGTCAGCCGTCCACAAGGCGGGTTCATGCTGTGGATCGAAATGCCTGAGGGCTTCGATTCCCTGCGACTGAATCGTGCACTGGAGGGCCAAGGCGTACAGATCGCGGTCGGCAATATTTTTTCGGCCTCGGGCAAGTACAGAAACTGCCTGCGCATGAACTTTGCTGCCAAGCCTACGCCGCAGATCGAGGACGCCGTGCGCAAGGTAGGGGCAACGGCGGCCCGGTTAATGGCCCACGCTGAAACGCCAATGACTTAACCTTTGGCGGAAAATGCGGTCATATCGCCATGACGTGACTTCCGGATGACGCCGTTGACGAAAACATGGGCACTGCCCCTCCTTTTGGCCTTTGCCCTCGGCATCAGCGGCTGCGCGAGCACGTCTTCGCAGCAGGACGGCCCGAGCCAGGCATTGCCCGCGTCGGCCTCGCCTTTCGGGCGCTCGATCCTGGCGGAAGCGGCGCCCTATGGCGGGCGCTCGGGTTTCCGGCTGCTGCCCAACAGCACTGAGGCCTTCATGGCCCGTGCCGAGTTGATTCGAAACGCCAAGACCAGCCTCGATTTGCAGTACTACATCGTCCACGACGGACTCAGCACCCGGGCGCTGATCGATGAATTGCTCAAGGCCGCGGACCGAGGCGTGCGCGTGCGCATCCTGCTGGACGACACCACCAGCGACGGACTGGATGAGGTCATTGCCACCCTCGCCGCCCACCCGAACATCCAGATTCGGCTGTTCAACCCGCTTAATCTGGGGCGCAGCACCGGGGCCACGCGCTCGCTCGGCCGCCTCTTCAATCTGTCCCAACAGCACCGGCGCATGCACAACAAGCTATGGCTGGCGGACAGCGCCGTCGCCATCGTCGGCGGACGCAATCTCGGCGACGAGTATTTCGACGCCGAACCGAACCTCAACTTCACCGATATCGACATGCTCAGCGTCGGGCCCGTGGCCGAGCAGTTGAGCCACAGCTTCGATCAATACTGGAACAGCACCCTAAGCAGGCCGGTGGACGATTTCATCTATTGGCCGCCCGACACCAAGGACCTCGCCGAAGCGCGCAAGCGGCTGGACGCGTCGCTGGAGCAGGCTCACGTCGAGAAAAAAGCGTTATACGAACGGCTGATGGCCTACAAAGATCAGCCGCGCTTGAAGACTTGGCTTAACGAACTGATCTGGGCGCACAACCAGGCTCTGTGGGACGCGCCGACCAAAGTGCTTTCCCGTGGCGATCCCGATCCCCACTTGCTGCTGACCACGCAGCTGAGCCCCGACCTGATGAACGTGCATCAGGAGCTGATGATGATCTCGGCCTACTTCGTGCCGGGGCCGGAAGGTCTGACATACCTCACGGGCCTTTCCGACAAAGGCGTGTCAGTAAACCTACTGACCAATTCGCTGGAGGCGACGGATGTGCCCGCCGTCCACGGCGGTTACGCGCCTTATCGCAAGGCCTTGCTGGCCCACGGCGTGAAGCTGTTTGAACTTCGCCGTCAGCCTGGCGACCCGAGCAATGCGCGAGGCAGCGGACCCCGGTTTCTGCGCACCAAAACCCTTAAAGGCGGTTCCGAATCCAGCCTGCACAGTAAGGCGATGATTTTTGACCGGCAGAAAATCTTCGTCGGCTCGTTCAACTTCGACCCCCGCTCCGTGCTGTGGAATACCGAGGTCGGCGTGCTGGTCGACAGTCCCGAACTCACCGAATACCTGCGCGAACTGGCCTTGCAGGGTATGGCGCCCGCGATCAGCTACCAGGCCAAGTTGGAGAACGATCGCGTGGTCTGGGTCACCGAGGACAACGGCAAAATACACACGTTGTACAAGGAGCCCGGGGACTGGTGGCGCCGACTGAACGCGTGGTTCAGCAGCGCCGTGGGGCTGGAAAGAATGCTTTAAGCAGCGACCGGCTGCGCACCGAACGCCTGTGGGCGTTGCGACAAGATCACCAGGCCCAGCGCGCCTGCCGCCATCAGCAACGGCAGCGCCTGACCGCTGATCCACTGGCTGCCCGCTCCCGCTGCCAATGGCCCTAGCAAGCAACCAATACCCCAGAGTTGCGCAACGTGGGCATTGGCCCGCACCAGCGCATCATCGCGATAACGCTCGCCGATCAGAATCAGCGACAGCGTGAACAACCCACCCGCACTGGCGCCGAACAGCACCCACAGCGGCCAGATGGCGATGGTGTCCACCAGCAACGGGATCGCCAGGCTCGACAGCATCAACGCCAGCGCACAGCCCGAGAACAGGCCCCGCCGGGAAATCTTGTCCGCCAGTGCGCCAATCGGAAGTTGCAGCAACGCATCGCCCACCACCACGGTACTGACCATCGCCAGCGCAATCTCGGGCGTGAAGCCTTGTTGCAGGCAGTACACCGGTAGCAGCGTCAGAATCATCGCTTCGAAACCGGCGAACAGGGCGATGGCCCACGCGATAGCGGGCAGCTTCTGACAAAAGCCACCGAGGTCTCGCAGGGAAACGTGGCTGGATTCTGCGCTTGGCGCGCCGGATCGGCCCAGAAGCAAAAGAGGTGAAGTCGCGAGCAGCGCGGTGCCGACCCAGAAACCATAATCGTGCTCAGTGCCAATCCCGCCGAGCAGCAACGGGCCACCCAACTGACTGAGGGCGTAACAGCTGCCATACAGCGCAACAAGCTTGCCACGCAGATTTTCGGTGACCAGTTGGTTGATCCAGCTCTCGCCGAGGATGAAGACCATGGTCAGGATCACCCCGAGCATCAGGCGCAGCACCAGCCAGATCCAGTAATGGGGCAGCAACGCGAGCAGACCGACCGATATCGACCCGCCCCACAAACACAGGCGCATCACGTTCGCAGTGCCAAGGGCGGACGCCAGCCGACTGGCCAGACTGGCGCCCAACAACACGCCAATCGCAGGCATCGCGGCCATGACGCCGATGGCAAAGGCGCCGTAACCCCAAGCTTCGAGGCGCAACGACACCAGCGGCATGCTCACGCCCAGCGCCAGACCGACGCTCAACACGGACGACAGCACCGCGAAATAAGTACCCCAACGCATCACCACGCTCCTGTGGCTCAAAGGGAAGAGACGAAACAGCCGGGCTTTTTGGGGAAGCCCGGCTGCGGGAGAAAATCTGTATCGCATGGCATAGCGACAGGCCCAAATCTGCTTTCGATTCTGCCGAAGGCGTGGGAGCAAGCTTGCTCGCGATCTGGCGCGGAGCGGCAGTGAATTCCGCATCCGCGATTCGCCTGACACAACCAAGGCGTCTTATTTTGCTGCCAGTTCCTGGCAGATCGCGAGCAAGCTTGCTCCTACGGCCTCTCGGCCAGAATCAGATTGACGTCAGGCTTACAACTTAATCCAGGTCGCCTTCAACTCGGTGTACTTGTCGAACGCATGCAGCGATTTGTCGCGGCCATTGCCGGATTGCTTGAAGCCGCCAAATGGAGCGGTCATGTCGCCGCCATCGTACTGGTTCACCCACACACTGCCTGCACGTAACGCGCGAGCGGTCAGGTGGGCTTTGGACAGGTCTGAGGTCCACACCGCTGCCGCCAAGCCATACGGCGTGTCGTTGGCGATCTGCACCGCTTCTTCTGCGGTGTCGAACGTCAGTACCGACAGGACTGGGCCAAAAATTTCTTCCTGAGCGATTTTCATGGCATTGGTCACGCCGTCGAAAATCGTTGGCTCTACATACGTGCCGCCCGTCTCTTGCAGAATGCGCTTGCCGCCCGCGACCAGCTTGGCGCCATCGGTATGGCCCGCCTCGATATACGACAGCACAGTGTTCATCTGTTGCGTATCCACCAGCGCGCCAACGTTGGTGGCCGGGTCCAGCGGGTTGCCCGGCTTCCAGACCTTGAGGGCCTCGATAACCATTGGCAGGAATTTATCCTTGATCGAACGCTCCACCAGCAGACGCGAACCTGCGGTGCACACTTCGCCCTGGTTGAAAGCAATGGCGCTGGCAGCCGATTCGGCAGCAGCCTTGAGGTCCGGCGCGTCGGCGAACACGATGTTCGGGCTTTTGCCACCGGCTTCCAGCCACACGCGCTTCATGTTCGACTCGCCCGAATACACCAGCAGTTGCTTGGCAATCTTGGTCGAGCCGGTGAACACGACAGTGTCGACGTCCATGTGCAGCGCCAGCGCCTTGCCGACGGTGTGACCGTAGCCAGGCAGCACATTGAGTACGCCTGCCGGAATGCCAGCTTCGATGGCCAGTTTTGCAACGCGGATGGCGGTCAGCGGGGATTTTTCGGACGGCTTCAGCACCACCGAGTTACCGCTCGACAGCGCAGGGCCGAGCTTCCAGCACGCCATCATCAGCGGGAAGTTCCACGGCACGATGGCCGCGACGACGCCGATAGGCTCACGGGTAACCAGACCCAATTGATCGTGGGGAGTGGCTGCGACTTCGTCGTACAGTTTGTCGATGGCCTCGCCGCTCCAGCTCAACGCGCGTGCGGAGCCCGGAATGTCGATGCCATAGGAGTCGCTGATCGGCTTGCCCATGTCGAGGGTTTCAAGCAACGCGAGCTCTTCTTTGTGTTCGTCGAGCAATGCGGCGAAGCGAATCATCGCAGCCTTGCGCTTGGTCGGGGCCAGACGCGACCAGACACCGGAATCGAACGTGGCGCGAGCGCTTTCGACTGCACGCTGGGCATCGGCAACGTCACTGCTGGCCACTTTTGCGAGGAAACGACCGTCGACCGGGCTGATGCAATCGAAGGTGGCGCCGGAAGCGGCGTCAGTGTATTCACCATTGATGAAGGCACGGCCTTCGATCTTCAACGCCTGGGCGCGTTTTTCCCAGTCAGCATGAGTCAGGGTGGTCATGAAGCGTCCTCCTCTAATGAATGTGCGCGCCCTCGTGCTCATGATCCGAGCTCCAGGGGCGTTGCTTGATGAGCTGCCGGATCGGCCAAAGGCATCCGTCCACCCTAAACCAGCGTTAGGGGAATTTCCAATATATTGGACAAAAAGAGCTAAAACGACGTTTTATCGTGCATTTTATTCAACAGCCCAGTTCAATAGTGACCAAACGAGCGCGGCACTATCGCCGACAGTACCTATCCAAACACCCTCTTCCACCGCTGTTTCAGGAGCCAGGACATGAGCATCGAGAGCATCGTCGACTTCAGCGAAGCCAACACCCACGCCGAGCGTTTCAAGCCCGCCGCAGAAAAGATCCTCAAGGGCGACCCGGAACAGACGGTTTACAACCACTACGACAGCCCGTGCGGGCAAATGAACGCCGGGGTGTGGGAAGGTGAAATCGGGCAATGGACGGTGAATTACACCGAACACGAATACTGCGAAATCGTGCAGGGCGTGTCGGTGTTGCGCGATGAGGAAGGCAACGCCAAGACCCTGCGCGCAGGGGATCGCTTTGTGATCCCGGCGGGGTTCAAAGGCACATGGGAAGTGCTGGAGCCGTGTCGCAAAATTTATGTGGTGTTCGAACAGAAGGCTTGAAGCCCCACCACCTTGTAGGAGGCAAGATTCCAGATCGCGCCCACAAAAAAGCCCGCATCGCTGCGGGCTTTTTCGTAAGAGGCGAAAATCAATTACTTGATTTTGGCTTCTTTGTAGATCACGTGCTTACGAGCAACCGGATCGAATTTTTTAATTTCGATTTTGTCCGGGGTAGTGCGCTTGTTCTTGTCGGTGGTGTAGAAGTGGCCGGTGTTAGCGGTCGACACCAAACGGATCAATTCACGCATGATTTTCTCCCTTAAACCTTAGCGCCATCACGGCGAATTTCGGCCAGAACGACATCAATGCCGCGCTTGTCGATGATACGCATGCCTTTAGCAGATACGCGCAGACGTACAAAGCGTTTCTCGCTCTCAACCCAGAAGCGGTGATGCTGCAGGTTTGGCAGGAAACGACGACGGGTTTTGTTGTTTGCGTGGGAAATGTTATTCCCGGTTACCGGACCCTTACCGGTAACTTGACATACTCTCGACATGCCTCAGCCCTCTAAAACCACATGCCCAACCCGGCATGGGTTGGCCGCTTAATCTCTCAGTCATGGCGCTAGGCGCCGCGTTTCTTCAGGGGTCTTACCGGCCACACCTACGAAGAAGGAAGCGGGCCCCTAGAAAAGAGCGCTGCTTTATACCAGAAAGCCTTACACGCAACAACACAAACGACGCATGACCTGCAAGAAACGCCCGAATTTCCGGCTGACAAGGCCAGCGGCAAAGGGCGGGAGGCGAAATATACCACTCGTCGCGCCAGATAGATTGTCCTCTGTCTATCCATGGTCTAGGGTAACTCCCTCTCCAGACTGCGCCGGCAGATGGGCTATCTCTGAAAGGAAAATCGCCATGCGCCTAGCTGTTTTACCCTTTTTGCTTGCGTCCCTGAGCGCGCCTTTAATGGCACAGGCCGCCACCAGCCTGAGCGTGTGCACCGAAGCCAGCCCCGAAGGGTTCGACGTGGTGCAGTACAACTCGCTGACCACGACCAACGCCTCGGCCGACGTGCTGATGAATCGTCTGGTGGACTATGACGCCCAGACCGGCAAGCTGGTGCCCAGCCTGGCAGAAAGCTGGAGCGTCTGGCCGGACGGCCTGACCTACGACTTCAAACTGCGCTCGGGCGTGAAATTCCATCACACCGAGTACTTCACGCCGACCCGCGACTTCAACGCCGACGACGTGGTGTTCAGCTTCCAGCGCATGCTTGACCCGGCCAATCCGTGGAACAAGGTTGCGGTGCAGGGCTTCCCTCACGCCCAATCGATGCAATGGCCCTCTCTGTTCAAGAAGATCGAAGCGCCTGACGCCAACACCGTGCGCATCACCCTGGACCACCCGGACGCCACCTTCCTCGCCACCTTGAGCATGGGTTTCGCTTCTATTTATTCCGCGGAATACACCGACAAGCTGATGAAAGCCGGTACACCCGAGAAGCTCAACAGCGAGCCAATCGGCACCGGACCGTTCGTTTTCAAACGCTTCCAGAAGGACTCGGTGGTGCGTTACACCGCCAACCCTGACTACTTCGCAGGCAAACCGGCGGTCGATACGCTGCTGTACGCGATCACGCCGGACGCCAATGTGCGCCTGCAGCGGATCAAGCAGAACGAATGCCAGATCGCCCTATCGCCCAAGCCTCTGGATGTCACCGAAGCGGCCAAGGATTCGAACCTGCAGGTCGAAAAAACTGACGCGTTCATGACCGCTTTCCTGGCAATCAACAGCCAGCATCCTCCGCTGGACAAGCCGGAAGTGCGTCAGGCAATCAACCTCGCGTTCGATAAGGATACGTACCTCAAGGCGGTGTTCGAAGGCTCGGCGCGGGCCGCCAATGGCGTGTATCCGCCTAACACATGGGGGTATGCCAGCGATTTGCCGGGGTACAAGCATGACGTCGCCAAGGCGAAGGAGTTGCTGGCGAAGGCGGGTCTCAAAGACGGCTTCAAGACCACGATCTGGACGCGTCCGTCCGGCAGTCTGCTCAACCCGAACCCCAGTGCAGGTGCGCAGTTGCTGCAAAATGACCTCGCGACTGTCGGTATCAAGGCCGAGATCAAGGTCATCGAATGGGGCGAGCTGATTCGTCGCGCCAAGACCGGCGAGCACGATCTGTTGTTCATGGGTTGGGCGGGCGACAATGGCGACCCGGATAACTTCCTGACGCCGCAGTTCTCGTGCGCGGCGGTGAAATCCGGCACCAACTTCGCCCGCTATTGCGATGAAGGTCTGGACAAGCTGATCAGCCAGGGCAAGACCGTGACCGATCAGGGGCAACGCAGCAAGCTCTATCATCAGGCGCAGGAGCAGATTCAGAAACAAGCGCTGTGGCTGCCGCTGGCCCACCCGACCGCCTACGCCCTGACTCGCAAGAATGTGCTGGGGTACGACGTCAGCCCGTTTGGGCGGCAGGACTTCTCCAAGGTAACGGTGAAGTAACGCGCGATCGAGGCCCTTGATTCTGGCCCGTGGAAATTGGGGCGTCTTACATGAGCCCCAATTCCACCAATGACATCGGGTCTCCATCCCCGACGATCAGGTGATCGACGACCACCACATCGATCATCGCCAAGGCATTTTTCAGCAACTCCGTCAGTTCAACATCCTCTTCACTCGGCTCGCACACGCCGGACGGGTGGTTGTGGCAGAGGATGACCGCCGCCGAGTTATGCGCCAGCGCCCGTTTGACCACCTGTCGCGGGTGAACATGCGCGACATTTATCGACCCCTGAAACAGCGCTTCGAACGCCTGAACCCGGTTTTTGCTGTCCAGAAACAGGCAACCGAACACTTCATGAGGCTCGTCTCTCAGCAACGCTTTGAGATAGGTGCGGACTTGTCCAGGGCTTTTCAGCGCAGACCCACGCTTGAGATTCTCGCCCATATGCCGCTTGGCCATTTCCATGACCGCTTGCAACTGAGCGTATTTGGCGGGGCCTAGCCCCAATTCGGCGCTGAACGCGGGCAGATCGGCCTCCAGCAACGTACGCAGGCTGCCGAACTGCGTCAGTAGGTGACGCGCAAGGTCCACAGCACTCTTCCCTGATACGCCGGTGCGCAGAAAAATAGCGAGCAATTCGGCGTCGGAAAGACTTGCTGCCCCCCGCTCCAACAGCTTCTCCCGAGGCCGCTCCGCCGCAGGCCAATCACGAATACTCATAGCACCTCCCTGACTGTGGGCGCCGCTGTTCCCGTGCGGTCGCTGTGCTATCTTAGCCATCTTTTTTACGCGTCGACCCGGCCTCGGAAGGCCACATGATTGCCGCGTGTAACTCGACTGAAAGGCAGGCCTATGCAGCGGCTGTATCGGAAACGCATCGTTCTCGGCGTAGGCGGTGGCATCGCGGCCTACAAAAGCGCAGAGCTGGTCCGTCGGTTGAAAGACCACGGCGCCGAGGTGCGGGTCGTCATGACCAAAGGCGGCGCCGAGTTCATCACCCCGCTCACCATGCAGGCCCTCTCCGGGCACCCCGTCCATCTCGACCTGCTCGACCCTGCCGCTGAGGCGGCCATGGGCCACATCGACTTGGCGAAATGGGCCGACATGGTGCTGATCGCCCCCGTCACCGCCGACCTGATCGCGCGCTTGGCCCAAGGCATCGCCAATGACCTGCTGACCACTGTGGTGCTCGCCACCGACGCCATCGTCGCCGTCGCACCGGCCATGAATCAGGCCATGTGGCGCGACCCTTCCGTCCAGGCCAACCTGCAAACCCTCGAAAGCCGCGACTTCCGTACCTTCGGTCCTGCCAGTGGCAGCCAGGCCTGTGGCGACGTGGGTTATGGCCGGATGCTCGAACCCAACGATCTGGCGCAATCCGCTGCCGATTGCTTCCAGCGCCTGAGCCTGACCGGCAAACACGTGTTGATCACAGCCGGGCCGACTCAGGAAAACATCGACCCGGTGCGTTACATCACCAACCACAGCTCGGGAAAAATGGGCTTCGCGCTGGCGGAAGCTGCCGCCGAAGCGGGCGCTCGCGTCACGCTGATCACGGGCCCGGTCGCCCTGCAGACCCCTGACCGGGTGTCGCGCATCGACGTCGTGAGCGCCCGCGACATGCTGGCTGCGTGTGAGGCAGCAATGCCGTGCGATCTGTTCATCGCTTCTGCCGCTGTCGCGGATTACCGACCGGAGGTCGTCGCGCCACAGAAATTGAAGAAAGACCCTACGACCGGTGATGGCCTTTTGCTGCAAATGGTCCGCAACACGGATATTCTCGCCACCATCGCCCAGCGTCCGGATCGTCCATTCAGTGTCGGTTTCGCCGCCGAAACCGAACATCTGCTCGACTATGCTGCACGCAAGCTCAAGGACAAGAACCTCGACTTGATCATCGCCAACGACGTTGCCAATCCCAGCATTGGCTTCAACAGCGAAGAAAACGCGTGCAGCGTGATCGACCGAGCGCTGCAAGCAACGCTCTTCACCCAAACCAGCAAGGCCAAGATCGCCCGCCAGTTGGTCACTTTTATCGCCGAACGTTTGAACCAGGTTTAATCACGTATGCATGCTCTACAAGCCAAAATCCTCGACCCCCGCATTGGCGGTGAATTCCCGCTTCCGGCCTACGCTACCACCGGCTCCGCCGGTCTGGACCTGCGCGCCATGCTCAAAGAGGAAACGGTACTGGAACCCGGTCAGACCCTGTTGATTCCTACCGGCCTGTCGATATACATCGCAGACCCTGCCCTAGCCGCGCTGATTCTGCCGCGCTCGGGCCTGGGCCATAAGCACGGGATTGTGCTGGGCAACCTTGTCGGCCTGATCGACTCCGATTATCAGGGCGAACTGATGGTGTCCTGCTGGAATCGTGGCCAGACCGCTTTCAAGATTTCTGTGGGTGAGCGCATTGCCCAACTGGTGCTGGTGCCGGTCGTGCAGGCGCACTTCGAAATCGTTCATGAGTTCGACGAAACTCAGCGCGGGGCAGGCGGTTTCGGCCATTCGGGCAGCCACTGAACCGCGTAAAACCTCTTGGCACGGATGTCGCTAAACGCTTGAGTCGCCCCACGACCTATGTAAACAACCTCAGGCAGTAAGAGCAGGGAGAGTCCAGTTTGAAAGGCATCAAGCGCACAGCGAAGGCGACTTCTCGCCCAGAAACGACTGATGCACCGGTCAAGGACTCGAACCTGAGCCTGGCAAGTCCAGGCCTTATCCCTGCGATCATTGGCTTGATCGCGGCTGGCATTCTCGTCTGGCTGGGCTTGCTCAGTCAGCCTCAGCAGAAAGATCAGCTCGCTCAAGCCTGGGGTACTGCGCAAGCTGGCGCCATAGGCAAGACACTGCGTCAGCTCAGCGCAGGTACGCAGGCCGCCGCGACGGATGCAGCGCTGGCTCAAGCGCTGCAAAGCAACGACCCGGTGCAGATCCAGAACGCCCAGAACCGTTTGTTGTATCGCGACAGTGTGATTGGCGCACGCCTGAACCCATTGGGTTTCAACAGCGTCGATAATCAGGGCCCGTTGCCGATCAGCTTCGCCACGCTGGACATGCTCGCCCGGGCCAGCAAGGGCGAAACGCCTGCCCCGGAAGCCCGGAAAGTCGGCGACAGCTGGATGATCTACAGCGCCGCGCCATTGCGGGCCTCAGCGGAGGCCCCTGTCACCGGCACGCTGCTGCTGGCGTTCAAACTTCAACGTGTGACCAATGCCTTGCCGGAAGCGCCACCGGAAGTCGGCCAGACTGTCCTCAGCCAGCAATTCGGCGACGCTACCGCCCAGAGCTTTTTGACACGCGGCCAGTCTGACGGTGGCCGTGGCACTGACTTTCCCACGGGTTACCCCAACTGGAAGCTGACGTTTACACCAGGGCCCGCCCTTAACTCGTCCCCACCGTCGCTGATGCTGCTTCTGGCGGCGCTGGTGGCACTCGGCAGCATGCTGCTGGGCCTGTACCTGAACGAAAGCGCGCTGAAACGCCGGGTCGCCGCCGATGCCCGACAGTTGGAGCAACTGCTGCAAGAACTCTCGGGCGGGAAAGCCGTCAAAGCCTTCGGCCTGAGTATGCCGGCCCTGAACGGGTTGGCGCAGAGCCTGGCGAGGTTTTCGTTGCGCAATCAACCGGCCCCGTCTGCCACGGCAGCCAACCCCGGCTCGCCCACTGCCACGTCAGGTTCGACGACCAGCAGGGCCGTGTTTGAAGCTCTCGATCCAGAAGAACCCGAGCTGACCGACCCACTGTTCCAGGACACTGACATTCTCGATCTCGACATGCTCGATGAATCGCAAGACTTTCAGAAGTCGGAGCAAGCCCACGCAATGAGCAGCACCGTATCCATCGCCCCCAGTTTTCCCGACTCGATCTTCCGCGCCTATGACATTCGCGGCATCGTCGGCGAAACCCTGAGCGGAGAAACCGCCTACTGGATTGGCCGTGCCATCGGCGCACAAACCCTGGCCCAGGGTGAGCCCAACGTTTCGGTGGGTCGCGACGGCCGCTTGTCCGGCCCTGAACTCGTGGCCCATTTGATCAAGGGCCTGTACGACAGCGGCTGCCACGTCAGCGATGTCGGCCTCGTGCCGACTCCGGCGTTGTATTACGCCGCCAACGTGCTGGACGGCCGCACGGGGGTGATGCTCACCGGCAGCCACAACCCCAAGGATTACAACGGCTTCAAAATCGTCATCGCAGGCGACACCCTCGCGAACGAGCAGATTCAGGCACTGCACGATCGCATCAAACGTAACAACCTGCCGCCGGGCAAAGGCAGCGTGAGTAAAGTTGACATCCTCGACCTGTACGCTGGCCAGATCACCAGCGATGTCGTGCTTGCACGCCGCCTCAAAGTGGTGATCGATTGCGGTAACGGCGCGGCAGGCGTCATCGCCCCGAAGCTGATTGCCGCGTTGAATTGCGAAGTCATTCCGCTGTTCTGCGACGTGGACGGCAATTTCCCGAACCATCACCCTGACCCGGGCAAGCTGGAAAACCTGGAAGACCTGATTGCCAAGGTGAAAGAGACCGGCGCCGACCTGGGCCTGGCATTCGACGGCGATGGTGATCGAGTAGGTGTCGTCACTAACGCAGGCAGCGTCGTATACCCTGATCGCCTGTTGATGCTGTTCGCCCGTGATGTGGTCAAGCGCAATCCGGGCGCGGATGTGATCTTTGACGTGAAGTGCACGCGCCGCCTCATCCCGTTGATTCAGGAATACGGCGGTCGCCCGGTGATGTGGAAGACCGGTCATTCGCTGATCAAGAAGAAGATGAAAGAAAGCGGCGCGCTGCTGGCTGGTGAAATGAGCGGCCACATCTTCTTCAAGGAACGCTGGTTCGGGTTTGACGACGGCATATACAGCGCTGCGC
This sequence comes from Pseudomonas sp. NPDC088368, assembly GCF_044753445.1. NCBI lineage: Bacteria > Pseudomonadati > Pseudomonadota > Gammaproteobacteria > Pseudomonadales > Pseudomonadaceae > Pseudomonas > Pseudomonas sp. NPDC088368. Next base: position 132,580 of record NZ_JBIVNG010000005.1, on the reverse strand, counting down.
GCCTGCTGGAGATCCTCAGTCAGGAAAAACTCAGCGCCGAAGAACTGTTCCAGACGTTCCCGAACGACCTGTCGACCCCGGAAATCAACGTCAAGGTCACTGAAACCAGCAAATTCAGCATCATCAAGGCGCTGGAGCAGGACGCCCAGTGGGGCAACGCCAATCTGACGAACATCGACGGCGTGCGTGTCGATTACCCGAAAGGCTGGGGCCTGGTGCGGGCTTCCAATACCACCCCCGTGTTGGTGTTGCGCTTCGAAGCCGAAACCGAGGACGAGTTGCAACGCATCAAGGACGTGTTCCGTACCCAGCTTAAAAACGTAGCACCGGACCTAGAACTTCCTTTTTGATCAACCTTTTTTGAGTGGAGCCCAAATGACCCTCGAACGCGATGCCGCAGCCAATGCCGCCAAAGTCCTTTCCGAAGCGTTGCCCTACATCCGACGTTTCGTCGGCAAGACGCTGGTGATCAAGTACGGCGGCAACGCCATGGAGAGCGAAGAGCTGAAAACCGGCTTCGCGCGCGATATCGTGCTGATGAAGGCAGTGGGCATCAACCCGGTCGTCGTTCACGGCGGCGGCCCGCAAATCGGCGACCTGCTCAAGCGCCTGTCGATCGAAAGCCACTTCATTGACGGCATGCGCGTCACCGATGCGCAGACCATGGACGTCGTGGAAATGGTGCTGGGCGGTCAGGTCAACAAGGACATCGTCAATCTGATCAACCGCCACGGCGGCAGCGCCATCGGCCTGACCGGTAAAGACGCGCAGCTGATTCGCGCGAAAAAAATGAACGTCACCCGTCAGACGCCGGAGATGACCAAGCCGGAAATCATCGACATCGGTCACGTGGGCGAAGTGGTGGGCATTAACACCGACCTGCTGAACATGCTGGTAAAGGGTGATTTCATTCCGGTGATCGCGCCGATTGGCGTGGGTGCGGACGGCGAGTCCTACAACATCAACGCCGACCTGGTCGCAGGCAAAGTCGCTGAAGCCCTCAAGGCCGAGAAGCTGATGCTGCTGACCAACATCGCCGGCTTGATGGACAAAGAAGGCAAGGTGCTGACCGGCCTGACCACCGAGCAAGTCAACGGCCTGATCGCCGACGGCACCATCTACGGCGGTATGTTGCCGAAAATCCGTTGCGCGCTGGAAGCCGTGCAGGGTGGCGTGACCACCTCGCACATCATCGACGGTCGCGTCCCGAATGCCGTGTTGCTGGAAATCTTCACTGACACCGGCGTGGGTACGCTGATCAGCAACCGCAAGCGTCACTGATTCCGCCAATGCAATGAAGAAGGCCCCACCGGCGCAATCCGATGGGGCCTTTTCATTGGGCGGAGCTTATTGCGAAAGCAACTGCTGCAACCGAGCGCGATCCTGCGCGAAACCCTTGTCGGCCTGCTGCTTGGCGCTCTGATAACGCTGAATCTCGTCGTTGAGATGCTGTTGCTGATCGGTGGTGTCGTTCATCTGATCGATCAGGCTTTGAGACACCACGCGGCCAGCCCGCTCCTGATCCGCTGCCTGACTCTGGAGCGACGCCTGTTGGCTTGCCAGCCCCTGAATATTGCTGCGGGCTACGGAAATGAGCGAATCCAGCTCGGCGAGCTTGCGCGCGCGGGCCCGATCAATATCGGTCACGCTGCTGTAGAGACGCGTCAGCTGGGCATCCGCATCGGCTTGAGCCTTGGCGGCTTGCGCGGCAGCCTGGGCTTCCCGTGCCTGGTCGCCGGTGAGCGCGGGCGGAATGACCTGAATCACGCGACCGCGCATATTCAAGACTTCATAGCCCTTGCCCGCATATTCTGCGGGCACGCCTTGACGGTCGAGCACGGTCACACCGCGACTGTCGATGTACCGATAGAACACCATGCCGGAGGTGTCGTCGGCGTGAACGCTCGCGATACACCCCACTCCCAGCGACAAACAAAGTCCTACCGTGCCCAGCTTGAGCATAACAACGCGATCCCCTGACCCTTCAGATGCCGTACTGCGCCCGATACGCTTCCACGGCGGGCAAATGCTGCTTGAGCTGAGGATCGTCTGCCAGGAACTCAAGGACCTGATTCAACGAAACGATGCTCACGACCGGAATGCCGAAATCACGCTCGACCTCCTGGATGGCCGAAAGCTCGCCATTCCCACGCTCTTGGCGATTCAATGCAATCAACACGCCAGCGGCGGTCGCGCCCTGAACCTGAATGATCTGCATGACTTCACGAATCGCCGTGCCTGCAGTGATCACGTCGTCGATGATCAAGACGTTGCCGGTCAACGGTGCACCGACCAGCGTACCGCCCTCGCCGTGAGCCTTGGCTTCCTTGCGGTTGAAACACCACGGTAGATCAAGGTTGTGACGATCGGCCAATGCCACGGCCGTCGCGGCCGCCAAAGGAATACCCTTATACGCAGGCCCGAACAGGACATCGAAGGAAATACCGCTCTCTACAACAGCCGCCGCATAGAACTTACCCAGTTGGGCAAGTGCCGAGCCGCTGTTGAAAAGACCGGCGTTGAAGAAGTAAGGACTGGTGCGCCCCGACTTCAAAGTGAACTCACCGAAGCGCAAAACCCCGCGATCGATGGCAAAACGAATGAATTCGCGCTGATACGCCTGCATGAAAAAAGCCCCGAATACCACGGATTTAGCTAATTAGGTAGAGCTCGGGTATCATACACGCACGTGATTTTTGGGGCCATTTATGCGGATCATCAGTGTGAACGTTAATGGTATTCAGGCTGCAGTCGAGCGCGGGTTGCTCAGTTGGCTGCAAGCCCAGAATGCCGACGTCATCTGCCTTCAGGACACCCGTGCCTCCGCCTTTGAAATGGATGATCCAGCCTTCCAACTGGATGGCTACTTCCTGTATGCCCGCGATGCCGAAGTTCCCGCCCAGGGTGGCGTGGCACTTTACTCGCGACTGCAACCAAAGGCGGTAATCTACGGTCTTGGCTTTGAAACAGCCGACCGTTATGGGCGTTACCTGCAAGCAGATTTCGATAAAGTCAGTATCGCAACTTTGCTGCTCCCGTCCGGGATGAACGGCGATGACGACTTGAACCAGAAGTTCAAGCTCATGGACGATTTCGGCAAGTATCTGGACAAGCAGCGTCGTAAACGTCGTGAGTACATTTACTGTGGTTCGCTTTACGTTGCGCAGCAGAAACTGGACATCAAGAACTGGCGCGACAGCCAGCAATCTCCGGGTTTCCTGGCGCCGGAGCGTGCGTGGATGGACGAGATCGTTGGCAACATGGGCTATGTCGATGCCTTGCGCGAAGTCAGCCGTGAGAGCGATCAGTACAGCTGGTGGCCCGATAACGAGCAGGCCGAGATGCTGAATCTGGGATGGCGGTTCGACTACCAACTGCTGACCCCGGGCTTGCGCCGTTTCGTACGCAGCGCGCGCCTGCCACGCCAGCCGCGCTTTTCACAGCACGCGCCGCTGATCGTGGACTACGACTGGACGCTGACCATCTGACGTCCAGTTGCTCAAAAAAAGCCGACGTGAAGTCGGCTTTTGTTTATCTGGCAGTTGGCACGCCCCTACAGACGCAGCAAACCCCCTGTGGGAGCGAATTCATTCGCGAGAGGTCGGTACATCCGACGCATTACCTTCGACCGTACCATCGTCTCGCGAATGAATTCGCTCCCACAGAGTTGTCCAGCGCTGGCAGATATTACTTGATCAACCGCCAGGTGAACGGATACCGGTAGGCAACCCCGTCATTTGCCTTGATGCCTGCAATGATCGTCAGCACCAGTGCGCCAATCCCCACCAGCATCAACAGCGGAAAGCCAATGACGATCACCATCAACAGAAAGCAGACCATCGCCGCAATGGCGACGGTGATCTGAAAATTCAGTGCTTCCTTGCCCTGGCTGTCGATGTACGGATCGGTTTCTTTCTTTAATTGCCAGACGATCAGCGGCCCCAGCAGGTTGCCGAAGGGGAAGATCAACCCGAAAAACGCGGCAAAGTGGCACAACATTGCCCACTGACGGACTTCCTTGCTCGGTGCGGGTAACGGCGTCTGGTCAATCATCATGCTTTCCCTGTTCTGACGGTTGTGAAGCGAGCTGTGAATAAAAATGCGCTTGTAGCGATCAGTCCGCCAACGCGGCTTTTTGCAATTCGAAGATTTCGTTCATGCCCTTCTGCGCCAAGGCCAGCATGGCGTTCAGGTCTTCGGGCTGGAACGGCGCGCCTTCGGCAGTGCCCTGAACCTCGATGAAGCCACCCTCGCTGGTCATGACGACGTTCAGGTCGGTTTCGGCAGCGGAGTCTTCGAGGTAGTCCAGATCCAAAACGGGCTCACCCTGGTACATGCCAACGGAAACGGCAGCGATCATCTGCTTCAGCGGGTCGCCGCCCTTGAGACCACCGCGCTTCTTGATGGTTTTCAGTGCATCGACCAGCGCCACCATGGCACCCGTGATGGACGCCGTGCGAGTGCCGCCGTCGGCCTGAATCACGTCGCAGTCCACGTACAGAGTGATGTCACCCAACTTGGACATGTCCAGCGCGGCGCGCAGAGAACGGCCAATCAGCCGCTGGATTTCCAGCGTTCGACCGCCTTGTTTGCCCTTGCTCGCTTCGCGCTGGTTACGCTCGCCGGTCGAACGCGGCAGCATGCCGTACTCGGCGGTCAGCCAGCCTTGGCCCTGGCCTTTGAGAAAACGCGGGACGCCGTTTTCGACGCTGACGGTGCAGATCACCTTGGTGTCGCCGAACTCGACCAGCACAGAACCCTCGGCGTGCTTGGTGTAGTTGCGGGTGATGCGGATCGAGCGGAGCTGATCGGCAACGCGACCACTTGGACGTTTCATCTGGGATACCTGTGCTGAGACGGAAAACTGACGTGCATTATAGGGGCGCACGCCCTGCCTTGGGACATCTTGTAACGCTTCAATGATGATTGGCGTACGCCCAAGGTTACAGAAAGGCGTTGTAAGGCAGCGAAACAGCGACATTCTTTCACGGCTGCGACAATGCCACATTTGGGCGCGCCCCCTGCTCTGAGCTACAATCTTGCGCCTTTATAGCCTGCCGTTTCTTCACGGCAACTTCGGGCGGCACATCGCCCCGTACGCCTGACTTTTTAGAGGTATTCCCCATGGTGCACAGCATGACGGCTTTCGCCCGTGCCGAACGAGCCGGCACCCAAGGCACGCTGAGCTGGGAATTGCGCTCGGTCAATCATCGTTATCTCGAACCCCATCTGCGCCTGCCGGAATCCTTCCGCGATCTGGAAGGAGCCGTACGTGAAGCGCTCCGCCAAGGGCTGTCTCGCGGCAAGATCGAATGCACCTTGCGCTTTACCGAAGAAACGGCCGGCAAGCCGCTGCAAGTGAACCGCGAGCGCGCCAGTCAACTGGTGGCTGCCGCTGAAACCGTCGCCAGCCTGATCAAACAGCCCGCAGCGCTGAACCCGCTGGAAGTCCTGGCATGGCCCGGCGTGCTGGTGGCCGACGCGGCCGACCCGCAGGCGCTCAACAACGACGCATTGGCCCTGTTCAACGAAGCGCTGGACGAACTGAAAGCAGGCCGCGCTCGCGAAGGCGCCGATCTGGCCAAACTTCTCGACGAACGGCTGACATCGATCAAGACCGAAGTCGCTACCCTGCGCACCCTCGTGCCCCAGATGCTCGCCACTCAACGCCAGAAAGTGCTTGATCGCTTCGCCGACATGAAGGCCGAGCTCGATCCGCAGCGTCTGGAACAGGAGATGGTGCTGCTTGCGCAGAAGAGCGACGTCGCCGAAGAGCTCGACCGCCTGAGCACCCACGTCACCGAGGTGCGTCGTGTGCTCAAGGCCGGCGGACAGGCGGGGCGTCGGTTGGATTTTCTGATGCAGGAACTCAACCGCGAAGCCAACACACTGGGCTCCAAAGCCTTCGACCCTCGCAGCACACAAGCCGCGGTCAACCTGAAGGTGTTGATCGAGCAGATGCGCGAACAAGTGCAGAACATTGAGTAAGGCCAACCACGACATGACCCACAGCACCGGCACTCTCTACATCGTTTCCGCCCCTTCGGGCGCGGGCAAGACCAGCCTGGTCAAAGCCCTGATCGATGCGCAGCCACAGATCCGCGTCTCCGTTTCCCACACCACGCGGGCCATGCGTCCGGGTGAGGTGGACGGCGTGAATTACCACTTCGTCGACCGCGCCGAGTTCGTGCGGATGATCGAGCACGGCGATTTTCTCGAACAGGCGGAAGTGTTCGGCAACCTCTACGGCACCTCGCAAAGCCGTCTCCAGCAGACACTGGACGAAGGCCATGACCTGATTCTGGAAATTGACTGGCAGGGCGCCGAGCAAGTGCGCAAGCTGATGCCTCACGCCCGTTCGATCTTCATTCTGCCGCCGACCCAACAGGCGCTGCGTCAGCGTCTGACCAACCGCGGCCAAGACAGTGACGACATCATCGAGGGCCGCATGCGTGAGGCGGTCAGCGAGATGAGCCACTACGTCGAGTACGACTACATCGTCATCAACGACGATTTCGCCACGGCACTCGAAGACCTGAAAGCGATTTTCCGGGCCAACCTGCTGAGCAACGAACATCAACAACAGCGTCATAGCCAACTCCTGACACAGTTGCTCGCATAATCACGCCACCGCCCGCGTGGTTACACCGCGAACCTATAGGAGTGAGCTTGCTCGCGATGCGTCAGATCAGGCACTGCATTCGCCTGATGGATAGCTATCGCGAGCAAGCTCACTCCTACAGGGGCCGTGTGAAACGCATCGAAAAAGCGCCAAAACCGACCGCCTGTGGCGTGCCGCTTGAAGCTTGTGGCCGTCCACTTGTAAACTACCGAGTCCGCTCGCCCATCCGGGCACCGCGCATACGCATTTGCTACGAGGAATACCCATGGCCCGCGTGACCGTTGAAGACTGCCTGGAACATGTAGATAACCGCTTTGAGCTGGTCATGCTCGCCACCAAACGTTCGCGTCAACTGGCGACCGGCGGCAAAGAGCCAAAGCTGGCCTGGGAAAACGACAAGCCTACCGTTGTTGCCCTGCGCGAGATCGCAGCGGGCCTGATGGATTACGCTGTCATTGCAGAAGCCGAAATCGTTGAAGATGAACCACTGTTCGCTGCGTTCGAGGACGAGTCCAACGAGGCCGTCTAAGCCTATGCCCGGTCGACGTAGCAACGCGCAGGGTCACCCGCTTCGGCAAGGAGTTCTCCCTTGCCGAGCATAGATGCCCTCGCTGATCGCCTCTCGACCTACCTCGGCGCCGACCAGGTCAATCTGGTTCGCCGAGCGTACTTCTACGCCGAACAAGCCCACGATGGTCAACGCCGTCGCAGCGGCGAAGCCTACGTCACGCACCCGCTGGCGGTGGCCAATATCCTTGCCGACATGCACATGGACCATCAGAGCCTGATGGCTGCGATGCTGCATGACGTGATCGAAGACACCGGTATCGCCAAGGAAGCGCTCTGTGCGCAGTTCGGCGAAACCGTGGCCGAACTGGTCGATGGGGTCAGCAAACTGACCCAGATGAACTTCGAGACCAAGGCCGAAGCGCAAGCCGAAAACTTCCAGAAGATGGCCATGGCCATGGCCCGCGACATTCGCGTGATCCTGGTCAAGCTCGCCGATCGCCTGCACAACATGCGTACCCTGGAAGTGCTATCAGGCGAAAAACGCCGACGCATCGCTAAAGAAACCCTCGAAATCTACGCTCCCATCGCCAACCGCCTGGGCATGCACAGCGTGCGGATCGAATTCGAAGACCTGGGTTTCAAGGCCATGTACCCCATGCGCTCGTCGCGCATCGGTCAAGCCGTCAAACGTGCGCGCGGCAACCGCAAGGAACTGGTCAACAAGATCGAAGAGTCGCTGAGCCACTGCCTCGCGGTGGACGGTATCGAAGGCGAAGTCAGCGGGCGGCAGAAACACCTCTACGGCATCTACAAGAAGATGCGCGGCAAGCGTCGGGCCTTCAACGAAATCATGGACGTCTACGCGTTCCGGATCATCGTCGACAAAGTGGACACCTGCTACCGCGTGCTGGGCGCTGTACATAATTTGTACAAACCGCTTCCGGGCCGCTTCAAGGATTACATTGCGATCCCCAAAGCCAACGGCTATCAGTCGTTGCACACCACATTGTTTGGTATGCATGGCGTGCCCATCGAAATCCAGATCCGCACCCGCGAGATGGAAGAGATGGCCAACAACGGCATCGCCGCGCACTGGCTGTACAAATCGTCGGGCGACGAGCAGCCGAAAGGTACCCATGCTCGCGCACGTCAGTGGGTCAAGGGCGTGCTGGAAATGCAGCAACGCGCCGGCAACTCGCTGGAATTCATCGAGAGCGTGAAAATCGACCTGTTCCCGGACGAGGTCTACGTCTTCACCCCGAAAGGCCGGATCATGGAGCTGCCTAAAGGCTCCACGGCGGTCGACTTCGCTTACGCGGTGCACACCGACGTCGGCAACAGCTGCATTGCCTGTCGGATCAACCGTCGTCTGGCGCCACTGTCCGAACCGCTGCAAAGCGGCTCGACCGTCGAGATTGTCAGCGCTCCGGGCGCACGTCCGAACCCGGCCTGGCTCAACTTCGTGGTTACCGGCAAGGCGCGCACGCACATCCGCCACGCCCTCAAACTGCAACGCCGCTCCGAATCCATCAGCCTGGGTGAACGCCTGCTGAACAAGGTGCTGAACGGCTTCGACAGCACGCTGGAAAAGATTCCGAACGAGCGCCTGCAACTGATCCTCACCGAATACCGGGTCGAGGTCATCGAAGACCTCCTCGAAGACATCGGCCTGGGCAACCGCATGGCCTATGTCGTCGCTCGCCGCCTGCTGGCCAGCGAAGGCGAAGAGCTGCCGAGCGCCGAAGGGCCGCTGGCGATTCGCGGCACAGAGGGCCTCGTACTCAGCTACGCCAAATGCTGCACGCCGATTCCGGGTGACCCGATCGTGGGCCACTTGTCAGCGGGCAAAGGCATGGTTGTGCATCTGGATAACTGCCGCAACATCAGTGAAATCCGCCACAACCCGGAAAAATGCATCCAGCTGTCCTGGGCCAAGGACGTCACTGGCGAATTCAATGTCGAGCTGCGGGTCGAGCTGGAACATCAGCGCGGGCTCATCGCCCTGCTGGCCAGCAGCGTCAACGCGGCCGATGGCAACATCGAGAAAATCAGCATGGACGAACGCGATGGTCGTATCAGCGTGGTCCAATTGGTGGTCAGCGTGCACGATCGCGTGCATCTGGCCCGAGTGATCAAGAAACTGCGCGCCCTTACCGGCGTGATCCGCATCACCCGCATGCGCGCGTAGCCAACCGCCAACAGGAGTTTTTCATGAGCAAGACCGTTATCTCCAGCGACAAAGCCCCTGCCGCCATCGGCACGTATTCTCAGGCGATCAAAGCTGGCAATACCGTCTACATGTCCGGCCAGATTCCTCTGGACCCGAAAACCATGGAACTGGTCGAAGGCTTCGAAGCCCAGACCGTTCAGGTGTTCGAAAACCTGAAGGCCGTGGCTGAAGCCGCAGGCGGTTCGTTCAAGGACATCGTCAAGCTGAACATCTTCCTGACCGACCTGAGCCACTTCGCCAAGGTCAACGAAATCATGGGCAAATACTTCGAACAGCCTTACCCGGCCCGCGCTGCCATCGGCGTTGCCGCGCTGCCACGTGGCGCTCAGGTCGAAATGGACGCTGTGCTGGTCATCGAGTAAATCCCTCGCGGAGCGCCTACACGCTCCGCCACCCTCTCAGAGCAACGGAAGGACTCCGCCATGCGTATGCGCGTCGCGTTCGCTTTCTCGCTGCTGGCCGCAATGCTGACCGGTTGCGCCAGCCACTCCAACAAGACGCCCGAGGGTGTCTGGATCAACCAGGCGGCCATCGATGCTGCAGCCGAAGGTGGCAATCTGCGCCAGTCGTTGTTGGCTTACGGGCCGACGCTGGAGTGGAATATCAACACGGCAGCGGGTCAGGCGACGTCTTATAACGGCTTTGAGCTGACCGAGGGCAAGATTGCCAAGGACCCGAAAGGCGACTGGAAGGTTAACGTCTACGGCAGCGCCTCCGACGATTTGAAGCTCAAAGGTGATGAGCTGGTGCAGGCTGCCAGTGACACCGGCCCCGAGCAGCATTTTCGCACTCCCAAAGAAGCCGCTCCGGCCGGCGCCCAGCCGGGAACGAGCTTTGAACGTGCGCTCTACACCGCTTATCTGGGCGGCAAATGGACCATCGTCAACGGTGATGGCCAAGGCAGCGTCGTCGAATTCGAACCCGATGGCAGCGTGAGCGGATTGCCGGGCAATGACCGTTATGCGCTGTGTCTGGCAGGCGACTGCGCAGCCATGAGCGGCGAATACGACAGCATGTGGCTGGAGAAAAACGAGCGCGGCAACCCGTGGGTGTTCGTCCGCCAAGGCAAACAGCTGGAAATCTTTCAGGCGGTGAACAATGCCCAGGCGACCGAAATGCCGGACCTTCGTCCGGGCGAGCGGCACTGGGTGCTGGAGAAGAACTAGCCTCAATCGCCTACCAGGCTGTGTCCGTCGCTAGAGCGAACCCACCTGTAGGAGCGAATTCATTCGCGAAAATCTCCCAGCCGATAGAGATGTATCGTCTGGGTCGGTCATTCGCGAATGAATTCGCTCCTACAGGCTGAGTTCACGTTGGCTGTTACGAGGCTTCCTCTGCCAATAGCGCCTCATACCCCTCTTTATAACTCGCATACTGCGGCACCCAGCCCAGCGCTCTAGCCCTGGCGTTGCTGCAACGTTTGCTGCCCGTGCGGCGGACGGTGTTTTCGTCCGACCACTGCGTAACGCCCAGCCGCTCACGCATCCAGTCCACCACCTCCGCCAACGGCGCGGGCGCATCGTCGACACCGATGTAGCAGTCCTCCAGCACCTTCCCGTCAGCATCGGCCTGAAGCAGAAACGCCAGCAGATTTGCCGCATCATCGGCGTGTATCCGGTTGCCATACAAAGGCGGCTCGACAGCCACGCTGTAGCCCTGACGTACCCGGTTCATCAAATCACTGCGGCCCGGCCCGTAAATGCCGGTGAGACGGACGATACTCGCAGGCCAGCTGCTGGTGAGCGCCAGCTGTTCGGCCTCGCGCATGATCTGTCCGGAAAATCCTGAAGCCTCGGCTGGAGAGGTTTCGTCAATCCATTCTCCATGCTGCTGCCCATACACACTGCTGCTTGATACGAACAGCACCCGCCGCGGCTTCTGCCCGCTGCGTTCGATCCAGCCCAGCACGTTGCGCAATCCCTGTACGTACGCCGCCCGGTAACCCGCTTCATCCCGCTCCGTGGGAGTTGCGCAATACACCAGATAATCGATTCGCCCTTCAGGCCATTGCTCTGGAATCCGCGCATCGAACAGATCACCACTGACGCCCCGCACGCCTTGCGGCAATTTCGCAACGTCCCTGCGCAGTCCATGCACCGCCCATCTCTGTTGCAGCAACCGGGAGGCCAGACGTCCTCCGATGTCGCCACATCCGGCAATCAAAACGGATGGCGTTGCCATGACAATCTCCACATCAAAAATAGGTTTGAGCCCATGATTCCGGGCCAAAAAGCGACCATCGGGACTCGTTCGTGTTAAAAAAAGATACTCTATTACTTTTGTTAACAAGAATTACTTGCAATAATACCGGCCCTTTGTTCTCCTCCGCTCGCCTCGCGCCAGCGCGACGCACTTAGAACGAAACACCTTTTCAATATCAGGTCGGGCCAGCATGACACGCACTCAATCCCCCGCTTCCCCCACTATGTCTTCAGGTCTGCCACGCGCAGTTCGCGCACTCGCAGCGGTGTTGTTCAGCCTGATGCTGACACCCATCGCCTTCGCCGACTCCAATGCCCCCGCGCAAACGCCTGCTGTGCAATCGGCCGCGCCAACCGCCACCCCAGTGGACACCTCGGCGGCGCCTGCCGTTCAAGACCCTGCCGCACCGACCGAGTCGCTTGAAGCCGCTGCACAAGACAACAGCCTGGGTATGTCCCATGACCTGTCGCCGTGGGGCATGTACAAAAACGCCGACATCGTCGTCAAAGCCGTGATGATCGGCCTGGCCATCGCCTCGATCATCACTTGGACCATCTGGATCGCCAAAGGCTTCGAACTGCTGGGCGCCAAGCGTCGCCTCAAGGGCGAAATCGCCGCCCTCAAGCGCGCGCGTACTCTGGACGAAGCCAGCGCCGGTGCCAAGAAGCAAGGCACGCTCGCCAATCTTCTGGTTCATGACGCCCTCGAAGAAATGCACCTGTCGGTGAACAGCCGCGAACGCGAGGGCATCAAGGAACGCGTCAGCTTCCGTCTGGAGCGTCTGGTTGCCGCGTGCGGTCGCAACATGAGCATGGGCACCGGCGTACTCGCCACCATCGGTTCCACCGCGCCGTTCGTGGGCCTGTTCGGCACCGTGTGGGGCATCATGAACAGCTTCATCGGCATCGCCAAGACTCAGACCACCAACCTCGCCGTCGTAGCGCCGGGTATCGCCGAAGCCCTGCTCGCCACGGCACTGGGTCTGGTCGCCGCGATTCCGGCGGTGGTGATCTACAACGTCTTCGCCCGCTCCATCGCAGGCTACAAGGCGCAAGTGTCCGATGCCTCGGCACAGGTTCTGTTGCTCGTCAGCCGCGATCTGGATCACCAGCCCGCCGTTGAACGTGCCCAACAGCCGCACATGGTAAAAATGGGGTAAACCATGGGCCTGCATCTTAACGAAGGTGGCGACGACCTCGCCGAGAACCACGAAATCAACGTGACGCCGTTCATCGACGTCATGCTGGTGCTGCTGATTATCTTCATGGTGGCGGCGCCTCTGGCTACGGTCGACATCAAGGTCGACCTGCCCGCCTCCACGGCGAAACCCGCGCCCCGACCCGAAAAGCCAGTGTTCCTGAGCGTCAAGGCCGACCAGAGCCTGTACCTGGGCGACGAAAAGGTCGCCCGCGAGCAGATCGGTCAGGTGCTGGACGCCAAGACAAAAGGCAAGAAGGACACGACGATCTTCTTCCAGGCCGACAAAGGCGTGGATTACGGCGATCTGATGGAGGTGATGAACCTCCTGCGCGGGGCCGGTTACCTGAAAGTCGGCCTGGTGGGTCTTGAGACGGTTGGTAAGAAATGATCAATACGCGCCAAAAACTGACGCGCTATAGCGGTAGTCTGTTGTTGGTGCTGGCGGTCCACGCCGTGGCGATTCTCGTCGCCCTGCGGTGGTCCTCTCCGCAGGCCGTCGAACTGCCACCGGCCGCGATGATGATCGAGCTGGCGCCTGTTCCCGAGCCAGCGCCGCCGCCACCGCCAAAAGTCGTTCAACCGCCGCAGCCCCCTGCGCCTGAAGAGCAACTGCCGATTCCGCCTATCGCCGAAGCGCCAAAACCGGAAATCGCGATTCCGAAACCGGTCAAGCCGAAGCCCAAGCCTCAGCCGCCGAAGCCGGTGAAGAAGGTCGAGCCGCCGAAGGAAGAGAAGCCTGCCGATGAAAAACCGGTAGACACTCAGCCCTCCAACGCCAAGCCGGAAAAATCCGCCGCCCCGGAACAGGCCCCGCCTGCGCCGCCGAGCACCGCATTGCCGAGCTGGCAGGGCGACCTGCTGCGTCACCTGAGCAAATTCAAGAAGTACCCGGAAGACGCGCGCCGTCGCGGCATGCAAGGCATCAACCGTTTGCGCTTCGTCGTCGATGGTGAAGGTCGCGTGCTGTCGTACGAAATCGCGGGGGCTTCGGGCAGTGCGTCACTGGATCGGGCGACGCTGGAAATGATCCGTCGCGCTCAGCCGCTGCCCAAGCCGCCACCGGAATTGCTCAACAATGGCACCCTCGAAGTCGTTGCGCCGTTCGTTTATTCGCTGGATAAACGCTGAAACGACGTTTTTGCAAAGACAGAGTGCCTGATAACGTGCGTCTATCGATTGCACCCGCTATGCTGGGGCCGCAACTTCATGGACGCACGCTATGACCCTCACAGAATTGCGCTATATCGTTACCCTCGCTCAAGAGCAGCATTTCGGCCACGCGGCCGAGCGCTGCCATGTCAGCCAGCCGACGCTGTCGGTGGGCGTGAAGAAGCTGGAAGATGAACTCGGTGTGCTGATTTTCGAGCGCAGCAAGAGTGCGGTACGTCTTACGCCGGTTGGCGAGGGCATCGTGGCTCAGGCACAGAAGGTGCTCGAACAAGCTCAAGGCATCCGTGAACTCGCCCAGACCGGCAAGAACCAACTGACCGCCCCGCTCAAAGTCGGCGCGATCTACACCGTCGGACCTTACCTGTTCCCTCATCTGATTCCTCAACTGCATCGGGTCGCCCCGCAAATGCCGTTGTACATCGAAGAGAACTTCACTCACGTGCTGCGCGACAAGCTGCGCAACGGCGAACTCGACGCGATCATCATCGCTCTGCCGTTCAACGAAGCCGACGTGCTGACCATGTCGCTGTACGACGAGCCGTTCTACGTGCTGATGCCGGCCGACCACGCGTGGACCCAGAAAGCCACCATCGACGCTTCGGCGCTGAACGACAAGAGCCTGCTGCTGTTGGGCGAAGGCCATTGCTTCCGCGATCAGGTCCTCGAAGCCTGCCCAACGCTGGTCAAGGGTGGCGACAGCGCCAAGCACACCACGGTCGAATCCAGTTCGCTGGAAACCATCCGTCATATGGTTGCGTCGGGGCTTGGGGTGTCGATTCTGCCGATGTCCGCTGTGGACAGTCACCACTACGCGCCTGGCGTGATCGAGGTCCGTCCGCTGTCGCCACCTGTGCCGTTCCGCACAGTGGCCATCGCCTGGCGTGCCAGTTTCCCACGGCCTAAAGCCATCGAAATCCTGGCTGACTCGATCCGCCTGTGCTCGGTTGCGCGCCCTAAAGCCCAGGCCGAAGCGAGCTAAGTGGCGGTATGACTGAGCTGTCCCACGTCTCGGTCACGGCGCTCAAGGGCGTCGGCGAGGCCATGGCTGAAAAGCTGGCGAAGGTCGGCCTGGAAAACATTCAGGACGTCCTGTTTCACTTGCCCCTGCGCTATCAGGATCGCACCCGTGTCGTGCCCATCGGCGCGTTGCGGCCGGGGCAGGACGCGGTGATCGAAGGGGTGGTGAGCGGCGCTGACGTGGTGATGGGCAAGCGTCGCAGCCTGTTGGTGCGGCTGGGTGACGGCACAGGCGTGCTGAGCCTGCGTTTCTATCACTTCAGCAACGCGCAGAAAGACGGTCTCAAGCGTGGTACCCACGTGCGCTGCTACGGCGAAGCGAGGCCCGGGGCGTCGGGGCTGGAAATCTATCACCCGGAATACCGCGCCATTACCGGTGAAGAGCATGTCGCCGTGGAGCAGACGCTCACGCCGATTTACCCCCTGACCGAAGGCCTCACACAGCAGCGATTGCGCCAGTTGTGCCAGCAAAGCCTCGGCATGCTCGGCCCGAAAAGCCTGCCTGACTGGCTCCCCGACGAGCTGGCGCGGGACTACCAACTCGCCCCGCTGTCGGACGCCATACATTATCTGCACCACCCACCGGCAGACGCCGATGTCGAAGAACTCGCACTCGGCCATCACTGGGCCCAGCACCGGTTGGCGTTCGAAGAACTGCTGACGCATCAACTGTCCCAGCAACGCCTGCGCGAAAGCCTGCGCTCCCAGCGCGCCCCCGCCCTGCCCCTGGCTAAAAAGCTACCGAAGCAGTTTCTGGCGAACCTCGGCTTTCCACCGACGGGGGCCCAGCAGCGGGTCGGCAAGGAAATCGCCTACGACCTCAGTCAACAGGAACCCATGCTGCGGCTGATTCAGGGTGATGTAGGCGCGGGCAAAACCGTTGTCGCGGCCCTCGCCGCGTTGCAGGCCCTGGAAGCGGGTTATCAGGTCGCACTGATGGCGCCGACCGAGATTCTCGCCGAGCAGCACTTCATCAATTTCACCCGCTGGCTCGAACCCTTGGGCATCGAAACCGCGTGGCTGGCAGGCAAGCTCAAAGGCAAGGCCCGGGCCGCGTCACTTGAACAGATCGCCAACGGTGCGCCCATGGTAGTCGGGACCCATGCGTTGTTTCAGGACGAAGTGCAGTTCAAGAACCTGGCCTTGGTGATCATCGACGAGCAGCACCGCTTTGGTGTGCAACAGCGTCTGGCCCTGCGCAAGAAAGGCGTCGGCGGTCGGATGTGCCCGCACCAGCTGATCATGACGGCGACACCCATCCCGCGCACGCTGGCGATGAGCGCTTACGCGGACCTCGACACGTCGATCCTTGATGAGCTGCCGCCCGGACGGACGCCGGTTAACACGGTGCTGGTGGCTGACAGCCGCCGGATCGAAGTCGTCGAACGTGTTCGAAACGCCTGCGCCGAAGGACGCCAGGCTTATTGGGTGTGCACGCTGATCGAAGAGTCTGAAGAGCTGACCTGCCAAGCCGCCGAGACCACGTTCGAAGAACTGACCAGTGCCCTCGGCGAACTCAAAGTGGGGCTGATTCACGGTCGCATGAAGCCGGCCGAGAAAGCCGCCGTCATGGCCGAATTCAAACAAGGCAATTTACAGTTGCTGGTCGCCACCACGGTGATCGAGGTCGGTGTGGACGTGCCCAACGCCAGCCTGATGATCATCGAAAACCCCGAGCGACTGGGCCTGGCGCAATTGCACCAATTGCGCGGACGAGTGGGGCGCGGCAGTGCAGCCAGCCATTGCGTGCTGTTGTACCATCCTCCTCTGTCGCAGATCGGCAAACAGCGATTGGGGATCATGCGCGAGACCAACGACGGTTTCGTGATTGCGGAAAAAGACCTCGAACTACGCGGCCCGGGCGAGATGCTCGGTACGCGACAAACAGGCCTGCTGCAATTCAAGGTCGCCGACCTGATGCGAGATGCTGACCTGCTGCCGGCAGTCCGAGACGCTGCCCAGGCATTGCTCGAACGCTGGCCAGCACACGTGAGTCCGTTGCTGGAACGCTGGTTGCGCCACGGCCAGCAATACGGGCAAGTGTGAAGTGGTCGGCAATCGGAACGTGTCTCACCTATAGAACAACCAAGCTGGTTATACTTCAGCAATTGTAGGAATCTGGATACAGGCCATGACAGAAGTTGCCCAAATCGACGCAACCCAACACGCCCCGTCTGTCATTCGACAGTTGCTTGGCAAAGCTGCCATCAACTTCCGCGAAGTCATGGACGACGACACACTTCCGACTGCGCAAAAGGTGCAGGCCATCTTGGCCCATGACACCGTCGGCGCGCTGCTGGTCCTGTTTCCGCAAAACCAACTGCTGGACCTGAATCGCATTACCGAGCTGACCGGCCGCAAGCTGACAGCGGTTTCGCAGGATCATCTGGACCAGATGCTCAGCAAGAACAACTTGCGCAGCCTGCCTGCCCTTCCCGCCTTGACCAGCTCACCGTGCCTGTACGACGAACGCCTCCTGTTGGAGCCGACCGTACTGATCGAGTCTGGCGAGCCGGGCTTGTTGCTGGAAATCAGCAGCGATGACTTCAAGACGCTCCTGAGCAAGGCCAGCGCCGCGACGTTCGGCCACCTGGTCTCGACCGTCACGCCGAACCTCAAGCGCCCGGACGACGATCGCGAGGAAATCACTAAGGCTGTGCAGAACTTCACTGCGCGCCGCATCCAGCAGCGCTTGGAAGCGACCGTGGAAATCCCGCCGCTGGCCGACACCGCGCAGAAGATCATCAAGCTACGGGTCGACCCGGATGCCACGATCGATGACATCACGGGTGTCGTCGAAACTGACCCTGCCTTGGCCGCCCAGGTGGTGAGCTGGGCCGCGTCGCCCTATTACGGCTCGGCAGGCAAGATTCGCTCGGTTGAAGATGCCATCGTTCGCGTGCTGGGTTTCGATCTGGTGATCAACCTGGCCTTGGGCCTGGCACTGGGCAAAACCCTGGAATTGCCGAAGGATCACCCGCAGCACGCGACGCCGTACTGGCAGCAGTCGATCTACACAGCAGCGGTCATCGAGGGCCTGACCCGCGCCATGCCGCGCGCAGAGCGCCCTGAGAGCGGCCTGACCTACCTGGCGGGCTTGCTGCACAACTTCGGCTATCTGCTGCTGGCCCATGTGTTTCCGCCGCACTTCTCGTTGATCTGCCGTCAGATCGAGGTCAACCCGCACCTGCACCACAGCTTCGTGGAACAGCACCTGCTGGGCATTACACGCGAACAGATCGGCGCGTGGCTGATGCGCAATTGGGACATGCCCGACGAGCTGGCCACAGCCCTGCGCTTTCAGCACGACCCGCACTACGACGGCGAACACCATAAGTACGCCAACCTGGTATGCCTGGCGGTGCGCTTGCTGCGCAAGGAAGGCATCGGCTCTGGCCCGATGGAAAGCATTCCGGATGAGCTGTTCGAGCGTCTGCAATTGCCGCGTGAAAAAGCCGAAGACGTGGTGCAGAAAGTGCTGGAAGCCGAAGTGCTGCTGCGCGAGTTGGCGTCGCAGTTTCACTGACATGAGGCGTGTGGGAGCCGGCTTGCTGGCTCCCACAGATTCAGCGCCCGGCGAACATCACCGGCGTGTTATTTCTTCTTCCTCGGCTTCAAATACTTCGTCAGGCCCTGAAACCACATCACCAGTCCGGTGTTGCCGGTAACCTGAATGTTCTTGTCCTGAATCCCCTGCATGAACGCCAACTGCTTGTTCTTCGCCTGCATCGTGGCGAAACCGTAGGCGGCATCCTTGAACGAAATCGCAAAGGCGGGCGCGGCCACCGCGCCACTCTGGCTGCTGACGCGCTGATCGCGCACCACAAAATGCCGTGCGACCTTGCCATCCTGCGTCTGCAACTGAAACGTCAGGTCTTTGCCCGCCAGTTGTTGCTGAAAAGCCGGGTTAGTGCGACTGGCGCGCGCCATCAACAGGCCCAGCATCCAGAGAAGAAAGCGAAACTTCATGTTCAAGGCCTCTACCGACACGTGCGAATACAGCGTTGAGCGCCAGTGTAGCGAGCTTGAAGACGAGGTGAACGAGCAGAACCTGCTGGTCGCAAAATGGCGGGATAGACAGCGCTCCGTAAATCGCGGGCAATAAAAATGGGCATCCCGCTTTTGCAGGTATGCCCATTGGCTGCCGTTCGCCTTCCGCAAGGCGTCCAGCGATTTATTACGGGTTAACAGTGTCTTTCAGAAGCTTGCCTGGCTTGAACGCTACGGTGTTGCTGGCTTTGATTTTCACCGGCTCGCCCGTCTGCGGGTTTTTACCCGTGCGTGCGCCACGATGGCGTTGCAGGAAAGTGCCGAAGCCCACGAGGGTCACGCTGTCCTTTTTGTGCAAGGCGTTGGTGATTTCGTCCAGGACGGCATTGAGGACGCGATTGGCTTGTTCTTTGGTGAGATCTGCTTTTTCAGCAATAGCGGCTGCGAGTTCTGGTTTACGCATATGAAGCCTCTTTTACGGTTTTTTGTTTTTATGTCCCGTGCGGCCCTGGCGGGCAGCGAGCAGGTGCCGCGACGGCTCTACGTAGCGGCAGACCGGAATGAGGATGGCATGCTGCAGAATCCCGCGCCAGTGCAGGAGCGACGTTTGTAGCAACAAAAACGTGCCTTATCCGACAGAACGACAAGTATTTACGCCAAGAGTGGCGGGAGTGCCTTGTTGAGCGCCAGTTTGTCCAACACCGCCGCCCCGGTGAGCGCGTAGCCCAGCAGGTTGCCGCTCGCATCGTGGCACAGCGCCTTGATGTCAGCGCCTTGCCCTTCGACGCTCCAGACACCTTCCAGGCCTTTAGGAACCGGTGAAACCACCAACGGGCATACAGGGGTTTTAACGGTCACGGGCATCGGGCCGTACTTCACGGCAGTCGGCGTCCCGGCGAGGGTTTGTGCCAACGCACGGGCGCAACTCATCAGCGGCATCACGTACAGCAAGTTGAGGCCATCGACTTCGGCGCAATCGCCCAACGCATAGATATTGGCGTGAGAAGTTTTAAGGTGACGATCGACCACCACGCCGCGGCCGATCTCAAGACCCGCTGCCGCCGCGAGATCGACACGCGGGCGCAACCCAATGGCCGAGACCACCAGATCGCACTGCAACACTTCGCCATCGGACAGGTGCGCTTCGAGGCCGTCTTCAGTCCGGGCCAGGCGACTCAGTACAGGCCCCAAATGGAAACGCGCACCGAGACTTTCCAATCCTGCCTGCACGGCAGCCGCAGCCGCTGGATGCAGCAAGGTCGGCATGACTTGCTCGCACGGCGCGACCAAGTCGACCTCGTAACCGCCAAGAATCAGGTCGTTGGCGAACTCGCAGCCAATCAGGCCAACGCCCAGAATCAGCACGCGACGCTTGCCCGACGCGGCTGCACGAAAACGCGCGTAGTCTTCCAGATCGTTGATCGGGAAGATCGCATCGCTCGCGTCACCTTCGACTGGCACGCGCACGATTTCCGCGCCCCACGCCAGGATCAGGTCGCGGTAGTGAACCGACTCTTCGCCGATCCACAGGCGTTTGTGGCCAGGGTCGATGCCGCTGACACGGGTGTGGGTACGCACTTCGGCTTTCAATTGCTCGGCCATCGCGCCGGGTTCGGCCATGCTCAGGCCGTCGGCTTCCTTGTTTTTGCCAAAGCCGGTGGAAAGCATGGGCTTGGAATAGGAACGACCGTCATCGGCGGTGATCAGCAACAGCGGGGTTTCGCCATCGAGCTTGCGAAATTCGCGGGCGAGGTTAGAGCCCGCCAGGCCAGTTCCGATGATCACCACAGGCGCGTTCATTCACTTCTCCACAGTCAGTCAGAAAACAAAAATCAGGCGATTTCGATCATCTCGAAATCCATCTTGCCGACGCCACAATCAGGGCACAGCCAGTCTTCCGGCACGTCTTCCCAGCGGGTACCGGGTGCAATGCCGTCATCGGGCCAACCGTCGGCTTCGTTGTAAATCAGGCCACAGACAATGCATTGCCACTTTTTCATCAGTCGGTTCTCTCGGTTCTCAGGCTGGACGGGCCCAGACGTTTGGCGGTCGTCGCACTTTTTCGAATGGGTCAGGGCGTTTTACTGATCGCAGGGCGATGACGCAAGTTTCATCGACGCTTATGACCCGCTCCGGTCGTCGGCCAGAATCGTCAATCATGCTAAGCTCGCCGCCTCGATTGCTGCCAATATCTGCTCACTGTGATCCAGCAAAATCCTGCATGCCCTTCCCCTCACTGGCTGTCGCGCGATCAACTGATCGAAGCGCCTGACACCGTCGTCCTCGAATGGCTGTTCCACGAAGACTCCCTGACTCGCCGCCTGACCCGGCTCTCTCACGATGGCTTTAGCGTCATGCCGTTGTTCGAGGGTTGGCAACGCATGCGCGCCGACGAGTGCTTGGCGTTGGGCTTGCCCGATGGCAGTGAAGGCTGGGTTCGCGAGGTGTACCTGCTGGGGCATGGCGAAAAATGGGTGTTCGCTCGGAGCGTCGCCGGGCGCGCCGCGCTTGAACAGGACGGCCTGCACATGGATGAACTGGGCACACGTTCGCTGGGCGAGTTGTTGTTCAGCGACCGCGCGTTCGCACGCGGCCCATTGCAAATCTGCCAATACCCCGCGCCGTGGCTGCCTGACGCCGATGTCGCGCCCGGTCTCTGGGGTCGACGCTCCTGCTTCAGCCGCGGCCCGTTGAGCATTCTGGTGGCTGAAGTGTTTTTGCCGACGGTCTGGCACGCCATCGATCACATTGCCGATTCCCATCAGGAGCGCCGCTGATGTACCTGTCGCTGCTCAGAGCCCTCTCCCGCCTGCACCCTCGCGCGTGGGGCTTCATTCAACTGATGCGCATCGAGAAGCCGATCGGCATTTACCTGCTGCTATGGCCGACGCTGTGGGCGTTGTGGATCGCGGGCAAAGGCTCGCCGTCTTTGGGCAATGTGCTGATTTTCGTGATCGGCGTGTTTCTGATGCGTGCCGCAGGCTGCGTGATCAATGACTTCGCGGACCGCAAGGTCGATGGTCACGTCAAACGCACCGAGCAACGCCCGCTGGTGAGTGGCAAAGTCACGTCGAAGGAAGCGCTGGCGCTGTTCGCGATTCTGGTGGCGCTGAGCTTCGGTCTTGTCTTGCTGACCAACGCCACCACGATCTGGCTGTCGTTTGGCGGCCTGGCGCTGGCGGCGACGTACCCATTCATGAAGCGCTACACCTATTACCCGCAAGTGGTGCTGGGCGCGGCGTTTTCGTGGGGCATGCCGATGGCGTTCACCGCGCAGACTGGCGATCTGCCCGCCGCGGCATGGCTGCTGTACATCGCCAACCTCTTGTGGACGGTGGGCTACGACACCTATTACGCGATGACCGACCGCGAAGACGACTTGAAGATTGGCGTGAAGTCCACGGCGGTGCTGTTCGGCGATGCGGACCGAGTGATCATCCTGACGCTGCAGGGCTTGGCGCTGTTCTGCCTGATGCTGGCCGGCTCACGCTTCGGGCTGGGGCTGTACTTTTTCCTCGGCCTGCTCGTAGCCGCCGGGTGTTTCGCGTGGGAGTTCTGGTCGACGCGGGACAAAGATCCGCAGGCCTGTTTCAAAGCCTTTCTGCATAACCACTGGGCGGGATTGGCGATCTTCGTCGGAATTGTCGTGGACTACGCGCTGCGCTGACCCATTGCGGGACAGCGCAGATTGAGGCGTCAGATCAAGGCTTGGCCACGTGCCAGACGTCACCTTTGCCGTCGCCGGTTTTGTCACCCTCGGCTTTGTCGGCTTTGAAGGTGTAGAGCGGTTTGCCTTTATAGACCCACTGCGAAGCGCCGTCGTCACGCTTGATGATCGTCCAGTCGCCCTCGGCTTTATCACTGGCGCTGGCGGTCAACGGTGGCCAGTTGGTTGCACATTGATCGTTGCACACCGACTTACCGGCTGAGGTGTCTTTGTCGAAGGTGTAGAGGGTCATGCCTTTGTGGTCTGTCAGGACGCCCCCAGTGGTCATTGCCGGCGCGGCAGCGAACGCCAGGCCGGACGAGGCCAGGGCGGCAGCGGCCAGAAGGCTCATGAAGGCGGAAGATATTTTAGCCATCGGTACATCCTCTTTTTGTTCGTCGTTATTTAGACATTTGTTGTAGGACAGGACCGACAGTCTAGCGCGAGGCCAGACTTCGCGCCTCATTCGAACTAACCTGTCACACGACTGCAATAATTCCGTTATCTAATGCGCCCCAAGACAGTTAAATGACATGAGGTTCGAGGCATGGTTGGCAGGAGCATTCTGATCGTCGACGACGAAGCGCCGATTCGCGAGATGATCGCCGTCGCACTGGAAATGGCCGGCTATGACTGCATGGAGGCAGAGAACTCTCAACAGGCTCACGCCGTCATCGTCGACCGCAAACCCGATTTGATTCTGCTCGACTGGATGCTGCCCGGCACTTCCGGCATCGAGCTGGCCCGCCGTTTGAAGCGCGACGAGCTGACCGGCGACATCCCGATCATCATGCTCACCGCCAAAGGCGAAGAGGACAACAAGATCCAGGGTCTTGAAGTCGGCGCCGATGATTACATCACCAAGCCTTTCTCCCCCCGCGAACTGGTCGCGCGCCTCAAGGCCGTGCTGCGTCGTGCGGGTCCGAACGACGGCGAGTCGCCTATCGAAGTCGGCGGCCTGTTGCTCGATCCAATCAGCCACCGTGTCACCATCGACGGCAAGCCTGCCGAGATGGGCCCGACCGAATACCGCCTGCTGCAGTTCTTCATGACGCACCAGGAACGCGCCTACACCCGTGGTCAGTTGCTTGATCAGGTCTGGGGCGGCAATGTGTATGTCGAAGAGCGCACTGTGGACGTTCACATCCGTCGTCTACGCAAGGCCCTCGGCGATGCCTATGAAAATCTGGTACAAACCGTCCGCGGTACTGGCTACCGTTTCTCCACCAAAAGCTGAGCACGCTTTTGGGAGCGGATTCGCCATTCGCTGAAGACAAGGACGCGTTAATTGAATCACAACTGGCATGGCACCCTGATCCGCCATCTGCTGCTATTGGTCACGGCCGCGCTGCTGGCCGGGCTGATCAGTGGGCATTACGGCGCGTGCCTGGCTGTCGCTCTGGGTCTGTACCTGGCCTGGACCCTCAAACAATTGCTGCGTCTGCACGATTGGTTGCGCCATCACAAACCCGACGAGCCACCGCCTGACGGCTACGGCCTGTGGGGCGACGTCTTCGACAGCATTTATCACCTGCAACGCCGCGACCAGCGCGTGCGGGGGCGTTTGCAAGCAGTCATTGATCGCGTGCAGGAGTCCACGGCGGCACTGAAAGACGCGGTGATCATGCTCGACAGCGACGGCAACCTTGAGTGGTGGAACCGCGCCTCCGAAACGCTGCTGGGCCTCAAAACGCCTCAGGACAGCGGCCAGCCGGTCACCAACCTGGTGCGCCACCCGCGCTTCAAAGAATATTTCGCGCAGGCCAACTACGCCGAGCCGCTGGAGATCCCGTCGCCGGTCAACGACCGTCTGCGCATCCAGATGCTGATCACCCGCTACGGCAACAACGAGCACCTGATGCTGGTGCGCGATGTCACTCGTCTTCACCAGCTGGAACAGATGCGCAAGGACTTCGTCGCCAACGTTTCCCATGAGCTGCGCACGCCACTGACGGTCATCTGTGGTTATCTGGAAACCCTGCTCGATAACGCCGAAGACGTGAACCCTCGCTGGCTGCGTGCTTTGCAGCAGATGAGCCAGCAAGGTGGCCGCATGCAGACCCTGCTCAACGACCTGCTGTTGCTGGCGAAGCTCGAAGCCACCGATTACCCGTCGGACAACCAGCCCGTGTCGGTCCCCGCCCTCCTGCAATCCATTACCAGTGACGCGCAGGCGTTGTCCGGCAGCAAGAATCAGCAGATCACGCTGGACATCGAAGACCACGTGAACCTCAAAGGCAGCGAAGCGGAGTTGCGAAGCGCGTTCTCCAACTTGATCTTCAACGCCGTGAAATACACCCCCGCCGACGGCAGGATCCGCGTTCGCTGGTGGGCTGACGGGCGTGGCGCGCATTTGAGCGTGCAGGACTCGGGCATCGGCATCGATCCCAAGCACATCCCACGCCTGACCGAGCGCTTCTACCGCGTCGACTCCAGCCGTGCGTCAAATACGGGCGGCACCGGATTGGGGTTGGCCATCGTCAAGCACGTGCTGTTGCGCCATCGGGGCGCAATGGAGATCAACAGTGTGTTGGGCAAAGGCAGCGTATTTATCTGCAACTTCGCTCCCGCGCAAATGACCAAGCCCTAGCAAAGCACGTGGATAGCCGCTAAATTGCTGCGCTTATGCCCCCGATTCGTGGGGGTTTATGACGTCCCTTATCAAAACGGAACCTGCAAAACTCCATCATGGACCCTTCCCCTGGTATTAGCCTCGCTTCGATTTTCGCCGACTTCGGCATGATTCTCTTCGCAATGATTCTGGTCCTGCTCAACGGCTTCTTCGTTGCGGCAGAGTTCGCCATGGTCAAACTGCGCTCTACACGCGTGGAAGCCATTGCCGAGAAAAACGGCTGGCGCGGCCGCATCCTGCGCACGGTTCACAGTCAACTCGACGCCTACCTCTCGGCCTGTCAGCTGGGCATCACCCTCGCCTCACTTGGCCTGGGTTGGGTCGGTGAACCTGCGTTCGCGCATTTGCTGGCGCCGCTGCTGGAAATGCTCGGTGTGAACTCGCCGGAAGTCGTCAAAGGCGTGTCGTTCTTCACGGCCTTCTTCCTCATTTCTTACCTGCACATCGTGGTCGGCGAGCTGGCACCCAAATCCTGGGCCATTCGCAAACCAGAGCTGCTTTCGCTGTGGACGGCGGTGCCGCTGTACCTGTTCTACTGGGCCATGTACCCGGCGATTTACCTGCTCAACGCCAGCGCCAACGGCATTCTGCGCATTGCAGGCCAAGGCGAGCCCGGCCCGCATCACGAGCACCATTACAGCCGCGAAGAGCTCAAGCTGATCCTGCACTCCAGCCGGGGCCAGGACCCGAGCGATCAAGGCATGCGTGTGCTGGCGTCAGCCGTGGAAATGGGTGAGCTGGAAGTGGTGGACTGGGCAAACTCCCGCGAAGACCTCGTCACGCTGGATTTCAACGCACCGCTCAAGGAAATCCTCGCGCTGTTCCGCCGCCACAAGTTCAGCCGCTACCCGGTGTACGACGCCGAGCGTGGCGAATTCGTCGGCCTGCTGCACATCAAGGACCTGTTGCTAGAACTGGCGGCGCTGGATCATCTCCCGGAAGCGTTCGACCTCGCTGAGCTGACCCGTCCGCTTGAGCGCGTGTCCAAACACATGCCGCTGTCGCGCCTGCTGGAGCAGTTCCGTCAGGGCGGCGCGCACTTCGCTCTGGTCGAGGAAGCCGATGGCAAGGTGATCGGCTACCTGACCATGGAAGACGTGCTGGAAGTGCTGGTCGGCGACATTCAGGACGAACACCGCAAGGCCGAGCGCGGCATCCTCGCGTACCAACCGGGCAAACTGCTGGTGCGGGGCGACACGCCGCTGTTCAAGGTCGAGCGGCTGCTGAGCATCGATCTGGACCACGTCGAGGCCGAAACCCTTGCCGGCCTGATTTACGACAGCCTAAAGCGCGTGCCTGAGGAAGAGGAAGTCATGGAAGTCGAAGGGCTGCGCATCATCATCAAAAAGATGAAAGGCCCGAAGATTGTGCTGGCGAAGGTGTTGAAGCTGGATTGATGTAAGCCCGAACGATATGGAAAACCTGTGGGAGCGAATTCATTCGCGAAGCGGCGGCACATCCGACGGAGATGTGTTGGATTCACCGGCCTCTCGCGAATGAATTCGCTCCTACAGAGACACACTCCGCCGCACCGATATCAATTCCCGCCAATCGCAAAATTCGGCAGGCTCTGCACTGGCTGTGCGAATTCGTAGGGGATCGACTCCAGCGCCAGCCCGACGTTGCGCTGCACCACGAAGTGCAAATGCGGCCCAGTGCTGTTGCCGGTGTTGCCGGAAAGCCCCAGTGGCGTGCCCACCACAATGCGCTGCCCTTCCTTCACGCTGACCGACCCTTGCTTCAAATGCAGGTAAACGCCCATCGTTCCGTCGTCGTGCAAGATGCGCACGAAGTTGCCTGAGGGGTTCGCGCCTCGGCCTGTCTGGCTGTTCTCGGTCTTGATCACGGTCCCGCTGCGCGCGGCAATGATCTGTGTGCCTTCCGGCATGGCAATGTCGATGGCGTAGCGGCTTCTCGCACCCACATGACTGTAGGCGCCGTTGGGGCCTTGGCTGATGCGGAATGGCCCGCCGACCCAAGGCAGCGGATAGCGATACCCGCCCACGTTGCTCACAAGGCCCCGCTGCGGGTCGCCGACAATCGAGCGCAAGCTCGGCTTGTAGGCCATCGCCTTGCTCGGGATTTGCGGGCTGAGGGCGATCAGCCGTTCGTTGCTGCGGGCGGGAATCGTGCGGCGAATGACCTGATCGGCGACGCCAACGACGTTCCTCACGCCTGACAGCTTCAGCTCGATCTCCACCGGCGCATACAGGTCGTTGCGCACGTAAAGACTGTCGGTACCTTTGGCTTTTTTGACGTTCAGGCGCACTTGGCTGTCGATGCGCTCGACCATGCGCTCGCGCAGCTTCATCACCTGGGCGCCTTTGACGGGTTGGTCGGTGAACGAGACCACGCCGTTGGCATCGGTGAATCGGTAAATGGTAATGGCCGAGGCCGACTGCGCAGCCAAGAGCAATGCACACACGACCAGCAAGCGCTCTAACATCGGGATAGGCCTGGCGTAAGGGACGATTGGCGCCCAGCCTAGCAGCGAAGTCGATAGAACGGGACTTATCCGTATCAATCGGCAATAGACGAAGCGTCAAGGAAATCGCGTCAGGGTCAGGCGCGAAGGATTTTGCAATTTCTATGCTGTGTGAGGGTGCGTTTGGTCGGCCTGTCGGGGCTGCAACGACTCTGTGGGAGCGAATTCATTCGCGATGCAATCGTACAGCCGACACATCTGTTACGACCGTTCCGGCCTTTCGCGAATAAATTCGCTCCCACAGGTTTTGTGACCGCTCTGTAACCGCGGTCAATTGGATTTACTTACGCCCCAGGCACGAAGTGCTTGAGCGCTGTGCCGCGAGCAATCAGGCGCGACAGGTAGTCGAGCTTCTGGGTGTCTTGGTCGACGAAACGGAAAGTCAGTTGCAGCCAGTCACTGTCCGGTTTCTGTTCGAACGCGGCGATGGCGTGCAGATAACCGTTCAAACGGGCAACCTCGGCGTTCTCGCCTTGCTCCAGATCGAGCACAGCGCTGTCCAGAATCTGTGGCAGGATTTCGCTGCGGCGTACGACCAGCGAGGCCTCTTTCAGCGTCAGGGCCTTGATCACGCATTGCTGAGTGCCGCTGGACAGACGTAACTGGCCCTGACCACGGCCGGTGGGTTCGGTCGGCGCTGCGGCCGGAGCGGCGGGCCTGATCAACGGTTGCGTCGGAGCAGACACCGCTGGCGTGGCGGACACGACTTCCGGACGATTGCCCGTCAGCGCGCTCAGCGAGTCGTTGGCGAATGCGGCGGCAGCACGAGCCGGGCCGGACGACATCAAGGCCTCCAGCTTGCCGACCTTGTGCAGCGCCTTTTTCACTTTGGTCAGCAACTGTTCATTGGTGAACGGCTTGCCGATGAAATCGGAAACGCCGGCCTGAATCGCCTGAATGACGTTTTCCTTGTCACCACGGCTGGTCACCATGATGAACGGCATGCCTTTCAGGCTTTCTTGCTGACGGCACCAGGTCAGCAATTCAAGCCCGGACATTTCGGGCATTTCCCAATCGCACAACACCAGGTCGAAGACCTCTTTGGTCAGCAGGACCTGAGCTTTTCGGCCATTGACTGCGTCTTCCAGCGTGACGCCGGGAAAGGCGTTACGCAGCCCTTTCTTAACCAGGTCGCGGATGAACGGCGCGTCATCCACCACCAATACACTGACTTTACTCATCGACGCTCCTGATGGCGTGTTCACCGCAAATGGCGAGCATATCGCTGGCTGGTGGCCAACTGCCAAAATTGTTTGACGACACCGGGACATTTATTCGCGGGTGACAGAAAAATAGGCGGCCTGAAAGGACTGAATCCCCAAAAAAAACGCCCGGCGTTCGCCAGGCGTTTTTTCTCAGGCAATCTTACTTATCGTCAGGCGAGGCCGGAACATTAGGTATTTCGGCAGACAGACCTTTGACTTCTTCCTGCATGCGCTTGAGGCCCAGGTGACGCACGTCAGTCCCGCGTACCAGGTAGATCACCAGTTCCGCAATATTGCGCGCGTGATCGCCGATGCGTTCCAGCGAGCGCAAGGCCCAGATGACGTTGAGCACGCGGGAAATCGAACGCGGGTCTTCCATCATGTAGGTGACCAGCTCACGCAGCGCGGTCTTGTATTCGCGGTCGATGATCTTGTCGTATTGCGCGACCGACAACGCCAGATCGGCGTCGAAGCGTGCAAAGGAGTCCAGCGCATCGCGGACCATTTTGCTGACCTGATCGCTGATGTGGCGCACTTCCACGTAGCCCCGCGGCGACTCGCCTTCTTCGCACAACTGAATGGCGCGTCGGGCAATCTTGGTGGACTCATCACCGATGCGCTCCAGATCGATCACCGATTTGGAGATGCTGATGATCAGACGCAGGTCGGAGGCGGCTGGCTGGCGACGGGCCAGAATGCGCAGGCACTCTTCGTCGATGATCCGCTCACGCTGGTTGATATCGTCATCGGCGGCCCGGACTTGCTGGGCGAGACCCGAATCCGCTTCGACTAACGATCGGACCGCTAAACGGACCTGTTCCTCGACCAGGCCACCCATTTCCAGCAGGTGGCTGCGAACCTCTTCCAGTTCAGCGTTGAACTGCTGGGAGATGTGATGTGTGTGGCTGTCTTTGATCATGCTGAGTGTCCGTCCGATTGATTGCGCGGTGGTTCAGGGCTGACGAAACACGTGCTAGCCGTAACGACCGGTTATGTAGTCTTCAGTCTGCTTTTTGGTCGGATTGGTGAACAACGTATCGGTGTCCCCAAACTCGACCACCTTGCCCATGTGCATAAAAGCGGTGTAATCCGATACACGCGCCGCCTGCTGCATGTTGTGGGTAACGATCACAATGGTGTATTTGGATTTCAGTTCGTAGATCAGCTCTTCGACTTTTAACGTCGAAATCGGGTCGAGCGCGGAGCACGGCTCATCCAGCAGCAGCACTTCAGGTTCGACGGCGATAGTGCGGGCGATCACCAGACGTTGCTGCTGACCACCGGAAAGCCCGAGCGCAGACTCATGCAGGCGGTCTTTGACCTCGTCCCACAGCGCCGCGCCACGCAGTGCCCACTCAACCGCCTCGTCGAGCGTGCGCTTTTTGTTGATGCCCTGAATCCGCAAGCCATAGACCACGTTTTCATACACGGTCTTGGGGAACGGGTTCGGCTTCTGGAACACCATGCCCACGCGACGACGCAGTTCGGCGACATCCTCACCCTTGGTGTAAATATCATGGCCGTACAGCTTGATCTCGCCTTGCACCCGGCAGCCGTCCACCAGATCGTTCATGCGGTTGAACGTGCGCAACAAGGTCGATTTGCCACAGCCCGACGGACCAATGAACGACGTCACCCGTTGCTTGGGGATGTTCATCTGAATGTCGAACAACGCCTGTTTGTCCCCGTAGAACAGGTTCAGGCCCGGCACTTCCAGCGCAACCTCTTCACTGGCGAGGTCCAGTCCCTGGCGCTTGCGCCCCAGAGCCGACATGTTCACGCCGTGTGTATGTGGGTCTTTCTGCATCTCTCTCTCACATCGTCTTTAGCGGCAGGCTTTAAGCCGTGAGCTACAAGTGGAGCAAACGGGGAGCGGCTTGTAGCTTGCCGCTTGAAGCTCGTCGCTGCGGTCATCCATCGAGGGCGCGGTACTTCTCGCGCAGCCGGTTGCGAATAGTCACTGCCGACAGGTTCAACAGCGCAATCACCAGCACCAGCAACAGCGCCGTGGCGTACACCAGCGGCCGTGCAGCTTCGACGTTGGGGCTCTGGAAGCCCACGTCATAAATATGAAAGCCCAGGTGCATGATCTTCTGATCAAGGTGCAAATACGGGTAGTTGCCGTCCACCGGTAGCGACGGTGCGAGCTTGACCACGCCCACCAGCATCAGCGGCGCGACTTCACCCGCTGCACGAGCCACAGCCAGAATCAGGCCGGTCATCATGGCCGGGCTGGCCATCGGCAGCACGATCTTCCACAGCGTTTCAGCTTTGGTCGCGCCGAGTGCCAGCGAGCCTTCGCGCAGGCTCAGCGGGATGCGCGCCAGACCTTCCTCGGTCGCCACGATCACCACCGGCACCGCGAGCAGCGCGAGGGTCAACGACGCCCAAAGCAGCCCCGGCGTGCCAAAGGTCGGCGTAGGCAGCGCTTCGGGGAAGAACAGCCGATCCAGCGAGCCGCCCAGCACATAGACGAAGAACCCCAGACCGAACACCCCATACACAATGGCCGGAACCCCGGCCAGGTTGTTCACGGCGATGCGGATCAGCCGCGTCACCAGCCCCTGACGGGCGTATTCACGCAGATAGACCGCCGCCAGCACGCCGAACGGGGTCACGATCACCGCCATGATCAGCGTCATCATTACGGTGCCGAAGATCGCCGGGAAGATCCCGCCCTCGGTATTGGCTTCGCGCGGGTCATCGCTGAGGAATTCCCACAGCTTCTGGAAGTAGAAACCCAACTTGGTCGCGACGCCCATGGCATTCGGCTGATACGCGTGAACGACTTTGCCGAGGCTGATTTCCACTTCTTTGCCGTTGGCGTCTCGGGCGGTCAGGCTGTCGCGCGCAAAATCAGCATGCAAGGCAGAGAGGCGCGACTCGATGTCCTTGTAACGCGCGTCGTACTCGGCGCGCTCGGTCGCCATGTCGGCCTGGGCCTCGGCGTCCAGTTGGCCGTTAAGCTCCAGCTTGCGAGCCTGAAGGCGCAGGCGTTCGATGCCGTGGTTGATCGCGCCGATGTCGGTCTTTTCCAGACTGTCCAATTCATCGGAGATTGTCTGCGCCCGCTCGATGCGTTCGCGCAACTGTGGCCACGCGGCCTCGCCCTCGGCAACGACCTTGCCGTTTTCTTTGACGTTGACCAGATAGCCGTAAAAATTGCCCCACTCCCGGCGCTCGATCGTCATCAACTCGGCGGGCCTGTTCTGGTCCTTCAGCCACTCACCGATGACCCAGCTGAAATCGCTGGGGCTGAGGTCGCGGTTTCCGACCTTGAACAGGTCGCGGGTCATGAACTCCGGCCCTTGATCCGGCACCGGCAATCCGGTCGCCTTGAGGCGGGCACGTGGGACTTGCTCGGACTGCACCAGCTCGCCGACCAGCACGTGTTTTTCCTGACCGGGAACGTCGTATTGGGCGGAAATCACGTCCGCTGGCCAGAAATGCCCCAGCCCGCGCACGGCAATCACCGCCAACAAGCCGATGGTCATGATCACGGCAATCGACACGGCACCCGCGCTGATCCACACGCCGGGGGCGCCGCTGTTGAACCAGCTCTTGAGGGAGGTCTTTTTCATCTGCATACCTGCCCTAGAGAGATGAATACTGCTTGCGCAGGCGCTGACGAATCAGCTCTGCCAAGGTGTTCATGATGAAGGTGAAGACCAGAAGCACCAGCGCCGCGAGGAACAACACGCGATAGTGGCTGCCGCCCACCTCGGATTCCGGCATCTCTACCGCAACGTTGGCCGCGAGCGTGCGCATGCCTTCGAACAGGTTCATGTCCATGATTGGCGTGTTGCCCGTGGCCATCAGCACGATCATGGTTTCGCCCACCGCGCGGCCCATGCCGATCATCAGCGCCGAGAATATTCCGGGGCTGGCTGTGAGCAACACCACACGCATCAAGGTCTGCCAAGGCGTGGCCCCCAGCGCCAGCGAGCCGAGGGTCAGGCCGCGAGGCACGCTGAACACGGCGTCTTCGGCTATCGAATAAATGTTGGGGATCACGGCAAAACCCATCGCGATACCGACGACCAACGCGTTGCGCTGATCATAGGTGATGCCCAGATCGTTGGTGATCCACGAACGCATGTCGCCCTCGAAGAACCAGTTCTCCATGTGCGAACTCATGCCCAACGAGAACCAGCCCACCAGCAGAATGACCGGAATCAGGATCGCGCTTTCCCAGCCGTCGGGCACGCGCAGGCGAATCGAATCAGGCAAGCGCGTCCACAGATAACCCGCCAGCAGGATGCCGACGGGGGTAAGAAGCAGCAGGCTGAAAATCCCCGGCAAATGCCCTTCCAGGTACGGCGCCAGAAACAGCCCGGCGAAGAAGCCGAGGATGACGGTCGGCATGGCTTCCATCAGCTCGATGACCGGCTTGACCTTGCGGCGCATGCCAGGCGCCATGAAGTAGGCCGTATAAATCGCAGCGGCAATGGCCAGCGGCGCGGCCAGCAGCATCGCGTAAAACGCGGCCTTGAGCGTGCCGTAGGTGAGCGGGGCCAGGCTCAGCTTGGGTTCGAAGTCGCTGTTGGAGGCCGTGGATTGCCAGATGTATTTGGGTTCGTCGTAGTTCTCGTACCAGACCTTGTCCCACAACGCGCTCCATGAAACTTCCGGGTGCGGGTTGTTCAGGGTCAAAGGCAGCAGCTTGCCGTTGTCTTCGACGACGATGCGATCAGCGCGCGGCGACAGGGCGATGACCGACGGACCGCTGGCGACCGGATCGACCAGCAACGTGCGATGGGCCGTGCTGTGGAACACCCCCAGCTTGCCGGAGGTGTCCATCGCAATGAAGCCTTTGCGACGTTGCTCGGCGGTGATCTGCGAGATGGGCGCGCCGCTCATTTTGAAGTCGCGGATATGCTGCAAACGCATCTCGCCGTCGACGTCGCGGGCCATGAACCACTGGGCGATGTTGCCGCGAGAGCTGCCGATCATCAACGAAATGCCGCCCACCAGCTGCGTGCTGGCGGTGGTTTCAGCGTTGGCGTCTTCCAGCAGTTTGTAGCGACCGTTGAGCGTACGGTCTTGCAGACTGAACACGTCGGCCTGGGCGCGACCATTGATGACGTACAGCCACTGCTGGCGCGGATCGACGTAAATCGCTTTCACCATGGCCGACAGCTGTGGCAGCGCAATGCGGTTCTGTTCGCGGGTGGTTTCGCCGGTCATCAGGTTTTCGGACTGGGTCAGCGACAGCACGTGCAGTTCCGCACCCGTCGCGCCCGCGAGAATCAGCGTGGTGTCATTGGCGTTGAGGCTGACATGCTCAAGTGCGCGCCCTGCGTCATCCAGCACCAAGGGGGTTTCGCCGTAGGGCCACGTGATAGCCGGGGTGATGGTCTTTTTGTTGCCGGGGTAGCTGATCGGGTAGGCGTGCTTGAACACCAGCACCTGGCCATTGGACAAACCTACCGCCATCAGCGGCTTGCCAGGCTGATCCTGCGCCACTGAAGTCACGTGGGCGCCAGCAGGGACCGGCAGCGCCACACGGGTCAGCTCGCTTCCGTCCGCCATATTGAAGAACAGCGCTTCGCCCTTGTCCGAGACGCGCAGGCCGACCTGATTCTGCTCTTCGAGGACGAGCACCAGCGGTTTGCCAGCGTCCTGCATCCAGGTGGGAGTCTGTACGGTCTGGGCGGTCAGCTTCGCGCCCTGAAACAGAGGGGCGACGACGTAGGCCAGGTAAAAGAAGATCAGCGTGATTGCCGCGAGAACGGCGAGGCCACCCACCAACACGTACCAGCGCGTCAGTCGGTCCTTGAGCGCACGAATACGACGCTGGCGTTGCAGCTCCGGCGCATTGAAATCTATGCGCTCAGGCGGGGACTTCTCGGTCATTGATGAATTGGCCAAATCATTCATGCGCACACCCTAGCGGCAATGTATGACAGATACATGACAGCATAGTGACGCAAAAAAGCCCGTCGCCTCGGAACCGTGGCAACGGACTGTTCATGTTTCGCAAGCCTCGTTCCATAAGGCCCTTGGGTTCAGCGGCGGGACGAACCTGTCACCCCGCGCAGGGTTGTCTGGCAGCGCTTCGCACTGCCGCGTTCTTATAGCCCCAGATCAGCCAATGCTTTGCTGACAACCTTGGCTGGTAGAGGAATGTACCCGTCTTTCGTGACAACTTCCTGACCTTGTTTTGACAGGATCAGTTTGACGAACTCGGCTTCCAGCGGGTTGAGCGGCTTGTTGGGCGCCTTGTTCACGTAGACGTAAAGGAAGCGCGCCAGCGGATACGTGCCATTCAGCGCGTTGGCTTCGTTGTCTTCGATGAAAGCATCGCCCTCTTTCCTGGCCAGCGGCACGGTGCGCACGCTGGACGTTTTATAACCAATGCCCGAATAGCCGATGCCGTTAAGCGAGCTGCTGATGGAGCTGACCACCGAGGCGGAGCCGGGCTGCTCGTTGACGTTGGGCTTGAAGTCGCCTTTGCACAGCGAGACTTCCTTGAAGTAGCCGTAAGTGCCCGAAACCGAATTGCGGCCAAACAGCTGGATCGACTTCCCCGCCAGATCCCCGGTCACGCCCACGTCCCCCCAGGTTTTTGCGTCTGTCTTGGCGCCGCAAAGGCGAGTTGCCGAGAAGATAGCGTCCACTTGCTGCAAGGTCAGGCCCTTGATCGGGTTGTCCTTGTGCACGAACACCGCCAACGCATCCACCGCCACCGGAATCGCGGTCGGCTTGTAGCCGTATTTCTGCTCGAAGGCCGACATCTCGCCGTCCTTCATCTTGCGGCTCATCGGGCCAATCGTCGCAGTGCCTTCGGTCAGTGCCGGAGGTGCCGTGGACGAGCCCGCCGCCTGAATCTGGATGTTCACCGTCGGGTATTCTTTTTTGTAAGCCTCGGCCCACATGGTCATCAGGTTGGCCAAGGTGTCCGAGCCAACGCTCGACAGATTGCCCGAGACGCCGGAGGTTTTGACGTAAGGTTTGATCGCCGGATCAACCGCAGCAACAGCGCTTGCGGTGGCAACGCTGGCTGCGACAAAGGTGAGTGCAGTCATCAAACGCTTGAATGTCATGCCTGGCTCCTGGCGAGGTCAAAAGTCTGGCCGGGTGAATGATGGCCATGTGACTACTGTATGACCAAGTTGTGACAATTAAATGAAAGGCCGCCAACCTTTTCAGGTGGCGGCCTTGGGTCGAGCCAATTAATTGCTACA
Source organism: Pseudomonas sp. NPDC088368 (assembly GCF_044753445.1). Lineage (NCBI taxonomy): Bacteria > Pseudomonadati > Pseudomonadota > Gammaproteobacteria > Pseudomonadales > Pseudomonadaceae > Pseudomonas > Pseudomonas sp. NPDC088368. Next base: position 96,424 of record NZ_JBIVNG010000005.1, on the reverse strand, counting down.
GGTTATTTCTTACAGATCAGGCGCGCTTACTCTTCAGCAAATACACCCCAATCACCATTCCCAGCGCGCACAGAATCGCGACATACCAGGCAGGACCCATCGGGTTGGCCTTGAGCATCAGAGTGACGACCATCGGGGTCAGGCCGCCGAAGATCGCGTAGGCCAGGTTGTAGGAGAACGACAGCCCGGAGAATCGGACGACAGGCGGGAAGGCTTTTACCATCACGAACGGCACAGCGCCGATGGTGCCGACGAACAGACCGGTGATGGCGTACAGCGGATAGAGCCAATCCGGGTAAGCGCCGACGGTGTGATAGAAGGTCCACGAGCTGACCAGCAAACCCAATGAGCCGAGCAGGAAGACTAAGCCTGCACCAAAGCGGTCGGCCAGCGCGCCTGCGCCAATGCAGCCCAGACTCAACATCACAATCGCCAGGCTGTTGGCCTTGAGTGTGACCGCGGGTGCAAAGCCATAACTGGTCTGCAACAGGGTCGGGGTCATGAGGATGACCACCACGACACCTGCTGACAGCAGCCAAGTCAGGGCCATCGACAACACGACGGCACTGCGATGATCACGCAGAACGGCCTTGAGCGGCACTTCCTCGGCGAGTTGCTTGCGCAGTTGCAGCTCGGCGAACACCGGTGTCTCGTGCAGCCAACGGCGCAGGTACACCGACATCAGACCGAATACCCCGCCGAGCAGGAAAGGAATACGCCAGGCATAGTCCGAAACCTCAGCAGGTGAGTAAATGCTGTTGATCCAGGTGGCGACCAGCGAGCCGAGCAAAATGCCTGCGGTCAGACCGGATGTGAGCGTGCCACAGGCGTAACCGACGTTACGTGCGGGAACGTGCTCGGAAACGAATACCCACGCACCCGGCACTTCGCCACCAATGGCGGCGCCTTGAATGACCCGCATCAGCAGCAACAAAAGCGGCGCCCAGATGCCAATCTGCGCATAGGTCGGCAGCAGGCCCATGATCAGGGTCGGCACTGCCATCAGGAAAATACTCAGGGTGAACATTTTTTTGCGGCCGAGCAGGTCGCCGAAATGCGCCATCACGATTCCGCCCAGCGGACGAGCCAGATAGCCCGCGGCAAAAATGCCAAACGTTTGCATCAAACGCAGCCATTCCGGCATGTCTACGGGGAAAAACAGCTTGCCCACCACAGCGGCGAAGAACACGAAGATGATGAAATCGTAAAATTCCAGCGCGCCGCCCAAGGCAGAAAGCGACAGGGTTTTGTAATCGTTGCGGGTCAGCGGACGCGAAGATTGCGCGGCACTTGAAGACACAGAGGACATGACAATGGCTTCTCTTTTGAGACTCTTTTGGGACGAGTGATCGGTAGCAAGGCAGCCAGGGGTAGCGGCTGTGCACGCGATTTATCGACTCGACACGTTAATCGGGCATCAAAATTGCGTGCCAATTTTGGCGGAGTGGGCCAAATCGGTTCGGCACGATAGCAAATTGCGCGTCGCTGCACATGGATTGCAACGAGCGCCGGGCAAAATGGAAACCCGGCGGTCGTCTCGCCGGGCCTTGACCGATATACTGGCCGGCCGCGACTCAACCGGTCTTTCGGGGAATTTGTGCGAAACCATTTACCCAAGTCGTTTTCGCAGAACTTCCCCCTTTAAACGTAGTGAAGACTGAGCGTGATGGGTCAGAGGGACCCCTTGATGAATGAGTTAGAGCAAGAAGATCCAATCCCGCAGGGCGATCTCGCCTTGCAAATCACTGCCTTGCCGCGCGAAACCAACGGTTTCGGCGATATCTATGGCGGGTGGCTGGTCGCACAAATGGACTTGGCCGGCACAGCAATGGCCAGCAAAGTCGCAGGCGGACGCGTCGCCACCGTCGCGATCGACCGTATGGCGTTTTTGGTCCCTGTGGCCGTAGGCGCGCAGCTGTCCTTTTATACCCAGACGCTGGAAATCGGCCGCAGCTCGATTCAGATGATGGTCGAAGTCTGGAGCGACGATCCGCTGTCCAGCGAATGGCGCAAGGTGACTGAGGCTGTCTTTGTGTTCGTTGCCATCGACGGCAGCGGGCGCACCCGGTCGGTTCCAGCCAGGCGCTGAACATCGGGTCAGCGCCTCATCGCACTTGGCAGCGCGCAGTAAACTCATCAAGCTTGGCACAGTCTGATTCAGTCACTGTCCTTTGAGTGAGTACCCTTATGCCTACGCCAGAAGTCGAATCCATCCAGCTCGGTGAGCTGAACTGCTGGCGCATTCGCCACGGTCAAGCCGAACTGGTGGTCGCCCAGCAGGGCGCGCATGTCGTCAGCTATCAGATCGACGGCGATGAGCCTCTGATCTGGTCCAACCCCGGCGCGGTCTTTAAACACGGAAAAGCGATTCGCGGCGGCATGCCTGTGTGCTGGCCATGGTTCGGCAATTTCCAGCGCAACCCGCAAAGCGTGCAGGACATGCGCCAGAGCAGCGAACCGGCGAACGCCCACGGCGAAGTCCGGGCCATCGACTGGGAGTTGATGGGGATGGGCGAAGACGGCGACGCGCTGATCGTCGAGTTCATTCAACCCAAGGCCGAAGGGCATTTACCGGGCTGGCCGCACACGGTAGGCGTGAAGCTGCAGATCCGCATGGACGCTGCGCTAAACGTCAGCCTTGCCAGCTTCAACGCAGGCCCTGAAACCGTCACGTTGAGCCAGGCGCTGCACAGCTATTTCGCGGTGAGCGACGTGCACCAAGTGAGCATTGAAGGTCTGGACGGCGTGAAGTACCTGAACACGCTGGAAAGTTGGGAAACGCTGAATGTGCAAGCGGGTGACATTACGTTCAGCGGCGAGACGGACCGTATCTATCAGGACACACCGGACTTGGTTTCCATCGTCGACCCTGGCTGGAAGCGTCGGATTCAAATCCAGACGCAGGGCTCAAAATCCTCCGTGGTCTGGAACCCGTGGATCGAGAAGACCAAGACGTTCAGTGATATGCAGGCCGACGGCTGGAAGAGCATGGTGTGTGTCGAGACCGCGAACGTCATGACCGACATCGTGACGCTCGCGCCGAGTGAGATGCATGTCATGGGCGTCAGCATCTGGGCTGAGCCTTTGGGCGAAGAATAACCAAACACTGATCTTGCCCTGTGGGAGCGAATTCATTCGCGATGGGATCTTACAGTCGACACATTCTTGTGAATGTGCCGGCCTATCGCGAATGAATTCGCTCCCACAGGTGATTTCAGGCATTACGCAATATTCGCAGCGTGATCGATGCAGCGGGCGGATCAGCTTACAAATCCGCTTCAGTCACCACCCGAACTTTTCCCGCATCCAGCGCATAAGCCGCGTCGGCCAAGTCATTGCTGACCTTCTCGACCTTCAACGTGCCAATGACCCACAGCGGTGTGTAGATGTCATCGATCTTCAGGCCTTTGGGATAACGCACGAGCACCAATTGATTAGGCGGCGGTGGCGGCACGTGAATGCACGCGCCTGGGTACGGCACCAGGAAAAACAGCGTGGCGTGACCCTTGGCGTCTGTTTCCAGTGGGACCGGATAGCCGCCCAGACGAATGTGCTTGCCGTCCATGGCCGCGACGGTCTTGGTTGAATACATCACGGCGGGCAAGCCCTTGCTCTGCTTCAAACCACCCTTGCTGTCGAACGTCCCCTGGGCTTCCGGGGAGTTGTGATCGATTTCGGGCATGGCTTCGAGGGCTTTCTGGTCCGACTTGGGCATGAGCTCAAGCCAGTCGGTTTCAGGAATGTCGGCGGCGCGTGCCAGTCCGCAGACCAGCAGCAGGGAAACGAGGAGAAGACGACGCATTGAAGGGCTCGGCAGGAAGAATTGTATGCCGCGCATTCTAGCCCTCTGCGCGGCAGTAGCGCAGAGGGCCAGAGTCACATTCATTTCTTTTTGATCAAGCCGTAGATCACCAGCAGGACAATCGCGCCTACCAGTGCACCGAGGAAACCTGCGCCTTGGCCTGCTTGATAGATGCCCAGCGCCTGACCACCGTAGGTCGCCACCAGCGAGCCGGCGATACCCAGAATAATGGTCATGATCCAGCCCATGCTGTCGTCGCCTGGCTTCAGAAAGCGAGCCAACAGACCCACGATCAGGCCGATGAAGATGGTTCCGATGATTCCCATGCCATTTCCCTCTGTTTGAATGAATATGCCAAAGCCTAGTCGGCAATTGGCAACACGCTATGAGAGGGGTGTGGGGGATGAATGGTTCAACTGGAAGATATGGACGTCAAACTTTGCTTCCCCACCGCAAATCACACGGTGGGCAAAACACCTCTATGAGCGAGTTTATTCGCGAGGCGGCGGTACACCCAATAGAGCTGTATTGAATGTACCGGCCAATCGCGAATGAATTCGCTCCTACAGAGGTCACCGTTTACATCACGCAACCTGTGGCGCTCAGTTTTTGATCAGCGCTTCGACCAGCTTTACTTGGCGATCCAGCGTTGCGCGGTCATGGCTGCGAACAGTCGCATGCCCGACCTTACGGCCGGTCTTGAACGCCTTGCCATAGTGGTGCAAATGGCAGTCGCCGATGGCGATGACCTTGTCCACGGGAGGCACTTCACCAATGAAGTTGAGCATCGCGCTCTCCCCCACTTTGGCGGTCGAACCCAGCGGCAGGCCAGCGACGGCACGTAGGTGGTTTTCGAACTGGCTGCACTCGGCGCCTTCGGTGGTCCAGTGGCCGGAGTTGTGAACGCGTGGCGCAATTTCGTTGGCCTTCAGACCGCCATCGACTTCGAAGAACTCGAACGCCAGCACGCCAACGTAGTCGAGCTGCTTGAGAACGCGACCGGCATAATCCTCGGCCAGCGCCTGCAACGGGTGATCGGTGCTGGCGATGGACAGGCGCAAAATGCCGCTATCGTGGGTGTTGTGCACCAGCGGGTAGAAGCGGGTTTCGCCATCGCGGGCGCGCACGGCAATCAGCGACACTTCACCCGTGAACGGCACGAAGCCTTCCAACAGGCACGGTACGCTGCCCAGGTCGGCAAACGTCCCGACCACATCCTCGGGTTTGCGCAGGACTTTCTGGCCCTTGCCGTCGTACCCCAACGTGCGGGTTTTCAGAACCGCTGGCAGGCCGATGCTGGCGACAGCCGCGTCGAGATCTGCCTGGGACTGGATGTCGGCGAACGCAGGCGTCGGGATGCCCAGGTCCTTGAACATGCTTTTTTCGAACCAGCGATCGCGGGCGATACGCAAGGCTTCGGCGCTCGGGTACACCGGCACGAACTGCGACAGGAACGCCACGGTTTCAGCAGGTACGCTTTCGAATTCGAAGGTCACCAGGTCCACTTCGTCAGCCAACTGACGCAGGTGGTCCTGATCGCCGTAATCGGCACGCAGGTGCTCGCCCAGTGCAGCAGCGCATGCGTCTGGCGCAGGGTCCAGAAAGGCGAAGTTCATACCCAGCGGGGTGCCCGCCAGTGCCAACATGCGACCCAGCTGGCCGCCACCGATTACGCCGATCTTCATGAAAACCTCAGGCCTCGCGTGGGTCTGGATTGTCCAGAACGCTGTCTGTCTGCTCAGTGCGGAATTTTTTCAGCACTGCGTGGAATTGCGGGTGTTTGGCGCCCAGGATGCTGGCGGACAACAGCGCGGCGTTGATCGCGCCCGCCTTGCCAATGGCCAGCGTCGCGACCGGAATGCCCGCAGGCATCTGCACGATGGAGAGCAGCGAATCGACACCCGACAGCATCGACGATTGCACCGGCACGCCCAACACAGGAAGGTGGGTCTTGGCGGCGCACATGCCCGGCAAGTGAGCAGCACCACCGGCACCGGCGATGATCACCTCGATGCCACGGCCTTCGGCCTCTTCAGCGTACTGGAACAGCAAATCCGGGGTGCGGTGGGCCGACACCACTTTGACTTCGTACGGAATGCCGAGCTTTTCCAGCATGTCGGCGGTGTGGCTAAGGGTGGACCAATCGGACTTGGAGCCCATGATCACGCCAACCAGTGCGCTCATCGTCGTGCCTCTTCATCGGGCGCCCGCAGGCGCGTCTAAAAACAACAAGCCACGCGGGAAGACCGGCGTGGCTTGTCGTACGAATTATGACCAGTGCAACCGGCCAAAGGCCGCGCAGTATACCGCAAAGAGTGGCGTTTAACAGAACGCCGACGACCTTCGGTCAACCCGTCGAAACGGGCTGCGAAACCTTGTATTTACTGACTTCACGGTCAAGCCGATGGCTGTGCCACGCCGCCCTCCAGCTTGCGCCACAAGAGCCGCACATTGGCCTTGCGCACCAAGGCGCAACGGTAGAGCCGAATCTCCAGTGGGACATGCCATTGCGGGCCGCCACAAATCACCAGTTCGCCGCGCTCCAGTTCCGGCGCGATAGAAAGACGAGGCACCCAGGCGATCCCCAATCCCTGCAACGCCATGCCTTTGAGGCTGTCGGCCATCGCCGTCTCGTACACCGTGGTAAAGCGCACGGTGCGCTGGCGCAGCAACAGGTTCACCGAGCGTCCCAGAAAGGCCCCCGCGCTGTAGGCCAGCAACGGCACGCTCTGTTCGCCTTCCAGATCGAACAGCGGTTTACCGTCCGCGTCCGCCGAGCAGACGGGCAGCATTTCCGTCACGCCCAAGTGCAGGGACGGAAAGATCTCGGCGTCCATCTGCAACGCAGCGTCGGGGTCGTAAAACGCGAGCATCAAGTCGCAACCGCCTTCACGCAGGGCATGCACCGCGTCGCCGACGTTGGTGGCGACCAGGCGGGTCGCAATGTTCAGGCCTTCATTACGCAACTGCGCGATCCAGCGCGGGAAGAAGCTCAGCGCCAGCGAGTGAGCGGCGGCGATTTGCATGACTTCGCCCTGCCCGCTTTCCAGATGGTGAAGATGACGCAGCACTTCGCCCAATTGATCGACTACGGTTCGCGCGGTCACCAGAAATAATTGCCCCGCCGCTGTCAGTTCGATGGGCGTGCGTGAGCGATTGACCAGTGTCAGTCCCAAGGCAGCTTCCAGACTGCGAATCCGCCGACTGAACGCCGGCTGCGTCACGAACCGACGCTCCGCCGCTTGGGAAAAACTCCGGGTGGCCGCCAGCGCGCTGAAGTCTTCCAGCCATTTGCTTTCCAGATTCATCGAGTCCCCCCAGTTAGATGGGTTGCGCGCCACCTCCTGTAGCAGTCGGCGCCTACACGGTTCACACGCTCATCACAATCCGAACGTCACATCGACATTATGCCGTTTGTGCATAGGCTAGCGCTTAACAGCATTGGTTCGCAATCACCCGCAAGCCTAGTATTAAAGGCGTTCCGGCTTAGTCCGTGCCTCTCTTGAGACTTTCTCTATCATGTCCTCCGCTGCATCATTTCGCATCGAAAAAGACCTGCTTGGCGTTCTCGAAGTACCCGCTGAAGCGTATTACGGCATCCAGACCCTGCGCGCAGTGAACAACTTTCACCTCTCCGGCGTTCCCCTTTCGCACTACCCGAAACTGGTGGTCGGTCTGGCCATGGTCAAGCAAGCGGCTGCCGATGCGAACCATCAGTTGGGCCACTTGAGCAGCGAGAAGCACGCAGCGATCAGCGAGGCCTGTGCCCGCTTGATCCGTGGCGATTTCCACGAACAGTTCGTGGTCGACATGATTCAGGGTGGCGCCGGTACGTCCACCAACATGAACGCCAACGAAGTCATCGCCAACATCGCCCTTGAAGCGATGGGCCATGCCAAAGGCGAATACAAACACCTGCACCCGAACAACGACGTGAACATGGCGCAGTCGACCAACGACGCTTACCCGACGGCGATTCGCCTGGGTCTGCTGTTGGGCCACGACGCCCTGCTCGCCAGCCTCGACAGCCTGATTCAAGCCTTCGCGGCCAAGGGTCAGGAATTCAGCCACGTGCTGAAAATGGGCCGGACCCAGCTGCAAGACGCCGTTCCGATGACCCTTGGCCAGGAATTCCGCGCCTTCGCCACCACGCTGACCGAAGACCTCCACCGTCTGCGCAGCCTGGCGCCTGAGTTGCTGACCGAAGTGAACCTGGGCGGCACCGCCATCGGCACCGGCATCAACGCCGACCCTGGCTACCAGCATCTGGCGGTCGAGCGTCTGGCGATCATCAGCGGCCAGCCATTGGTGCCAGCCGCTGACCTGATCGAAGCCACCTCCGACATGGGCGCCTTCGTGCTGTTCTCCGGCATGCTCAAGCGCACCGCCGTCAAACTGTCGAAAATCTGCAACGACCTGCGCCTGCTGTCCAGCGGACCGCGCACCGGGATCAACGAAATCAACCTGCCAGCGCGTCAGCCCGGCAGCTCGATCATGCCTGGCAAGGTCAACCCGGTGATTCCGGAGGCCGTGAACATGTGCGCCTTCGAAATCATGGGCAACGACCTGGCGCTGACCGTCGCGGCCGAAGGCGGCCAACTGCAACTGAACGTGATGGAGCCGCTGATCGCCTACAAGATCTTCGACTCGATCCGCCTGCTGCAGCGCGCCATGGACATGCTGCGCGAGCATTGCATCGTCGGCATCACCGCCAACGAACAGCGCTGCCGCGAGCTGGTCGAGCACTCGATTGGCCTGGTCACCGCGCTGAACCCGTACATCGGTTACGAAAATGCCACCCGTATCGCCCGCGTTGCGCTGGAAACAGGCCGAGGCGTACTGGAACTGGTGCGCGAAGAAGGCCTGCTCGACGACACGATGCTCGCCGACATTTTGCGCCCCGAGAACATGATCGCTCCACGTTTGGTGCCATTGAAGGCCTGATCAAACCGCTCTCGCGTTATCTGCAACACGCTCACCAGGCTGAGGGCCTAGACACCCCTCACCCTTTTGAGGGCCGGAAGTAGACGCTTCCCGGCCCTTTTTTTTGCCCGGAATCTTTGCGGAACGGGCTGATCTCAGACCCTAGTGCTCAAGGAACTGACTACCCAAAGAACACCACTGCTACAGAGCGGTTCTCCTGGGACGCCCATCGGAAACCGACGAAACGGGATTAAAAAGCAGAAACGGTTTACAGACTCCAATAACGCGCACCGGTATAGTGCGCCCCCTCTAAAAAAGCGAGGAAACATCAATGCTTGAAGTCATCAACGACTTCCTCTCGGGAAAACTGCTGATCGTGCTCATTGTCGGGCTCGGTGGATATTTCACGATTCGCTCGCGCTTCGTCCAAATGCGTCATTTTTTCCACATGTTCGCGGTGTTCCGCGAAAGCCTGCGCAGCAGCTCCGGGCAACTGAGTTCGTTCCAGGCCCTGATGCTGAGCCTCGCCGGCCGCGTTGGCGCCGGTAACATCGCCGGTGTCGGTATCGCGGTAACGCTTGGCGGACCGGGTGCGGTGTTCTGGATGTGGGTCACGGCACTGGTCGGCATGGCCAGCAGCTTCTTCGAATGCTCCCTCGGCCAGCTCTACAAGCGTTGCGATTCCGATGGCCAATACCGTGGCGGTCCTTCCTTCTATATTCAGCACGGCTTGGGCAAGCGCTGGCTGGGCATGGTCATGGCGGTGCTGTTGCTGGTGACGTTCGGTTTCGCGTTCAACGGCCTGCAATCCCACGCCGTCACCCACTCGCTCAATGACGCGTTCGGCGTCTCGCCAGGCTATGCCGGTATCGGTCTGGCCGTGCTGCTGGGTCTGGTGTTCATCGGCGGTATCAAACGTATCGCAGCGGTCGCTGACCTGTTGGTGCCGGTCAAGACGCTGGTCTACATCGCGGTCACCTTGTACGTGATCGGCGTGCAGTTCGAACACGTCCCACATATGCTGGCGACCATCGTCAAAAGCGCATTCGGCGTGGACGAAGTGTTTGGCGGCCTCGTCGGCAGTGCCATCGTCATGGGTGTGAAACGCGGCGTGTTCGCCAACGAAGCGGGTCTGGGCAGTGCGCCGAACGTTGCGGCGGTGGCCGAGGTTCCACACCCCGTGGCGCAAGGTGTGGTTCAGGCGTTCAGTGTGTTCCTCGACACCTTCGTCATCTGCACCTGTACCGCTTTGTTGATTCTGCTCTCGGGCTTCTACACCCCTGGCTTCGAAGGCGACGGCATCGCGCTGACGCAGAACTCGCTGGCGGCGGTCGTGGGCGACTGGGGCAAGCTGTTCATCAGCGTGGCACTGTCGCTGTTCGTCTTCACCTCGATTCTCTACAACTACTACCTGGGCGAGAACAGCCTGCGCTACCTGCTCGGCGAGAGCCGCAAAGCGCTGATGGGCTACCGCGCACTCGTGCTGGCGTTGATCCTGTGGGGCGCTGTGGAAGACCTCGGCACCGTGTTCGCTTTTGCCGACATCACCATGACCTTGCTGGCGTTCGTGAACCTGATTGCATTGGCCATGCTGTTCAAGATCGGTTTGCGTATCCTGAACGACTACGATGCCCAGCGTAAGGCAGGCATCAAGACGCCGGTGTTCGACTCCAGCCAGTTCCCCGATCTGGACCTGGACCTGAAGGCCTGGCCAAAGCCGGTCGATGGGCAGCCTGCCGCTAAGCCTGCGACGGCCACCGGCAAACCGGCCATCGACACACCTTGACCCTCTGAAAGTCTGTCCAGGGAGACACGCATGAATCGCGACAACCACGCACCGGCCAGCAACATCATGGTGCTGTACACCGGCGGCACCATCGGCATGCAGGCCAGCGAAAACGGTCTCGCGCCAGCGTCCGGTTTCGAGGCGCGCATGGCCGAACAACTGGCGAGCCAGCCCGCGCTGGTGGTGCCGCAGTGGCAGTTTCGCGAAATGTCTCCCTTGATCGACAGCGCCAACATGACGCCCGCCTATTGGCAGCGTCTGCGTGAGGCGGTCGTCGAGGCGGTTGAGGCTCAAGGCTGCGATGCCGTGCTGATCCTGCACGGTACCGACACCTTGGCCTACAGCGCAGCGGCCATGAGCTTTCAACTGTTGGGGCTGGACGCGCCTGTCGTGTTCACCGGCTCCATGCTGCCCGCAGGCGTGCCGGACAGCGATGCCTGGGAAAACGTCAACGGCGCATTGCAGGCGCTGGGCAAAGGATTGCCGTCCGGCGTGCACCTCTACTTCCATGGTGAACTGATGCAACCGACCCGCTGCGCGAAAATCCGCAGCTTCGGTCGCAACCCTTTTGCCGCGCTGAACCGTTCTCGCGGCGGACAGACCGTTGGCACCTTGCCCCCGGCACTGGCCTACCACCAGCCCAAGAAACTCGCCAACGTCGCCGTGCTGCCGCTGTTCCCCGGCATTGGCGCGGCACAACTCGACGGCCTGATCGACAGCGGCATTCAAGGTCTGATCCTGGAGTGCTTCGGCAGCGGCACCGGCCCCAGCGACAACCCGGCCTTCCTCGACAGCCTGCAACGCGCCCACCAACGCGACATCTGCGTGATCGCCATCACCCAATGTCACGAAGGCGGCGTCGAGCTGGATGTATACGAAGCCGGCAGCCGCCTGCGCAGCGTTGGCGTCCTGTCCGGCGGCGGCATGACCCGCGAAGCCGCCTTCGGCAAACTCCACGCCCTGCTCGGCGCGAACTTGGCGGTGGAGGAAGTTCGGCGGTTGGTGGAGCTGGATGTGTGTGGGGAGTTGCGTTAAAGGCGATTGCATCGCTTCTGTCTGCGACTGCTTCGCAGCCGATCGCGAGCAAGCTACGCTCCCACGCCTGCGGCAGAAGCAGATCGTGGCGCGGTGAAGGCTTTTGATTCTGGCCGAAGGCCGTGGGAGCGTTGCTTGCTCGCGATTGACCGCGCAGCGGTCACACATTCAAACGACTCGTTCTTCGGGTTGTACACGGCACATCTCTTGCTCCCCCTTTCCGATCAAAAAAACAATCGGAATGCCCTCATGCTCCATTCGCACCTCACTACCCTCAACGCCGTCTCGCTGGTGCTGGAGACGTTTTCGGCCGAGGGGTGGGGCAGCGAGGCGTTGCTGGCCGGGAGTGGGATCACCGAGGCGGACCTGAGCCGACCGGACATTCGCATTACCACCTTTCAGGAAATGCAGGTCTGTTCCAACGCGGTGGCGTTGCGGCGGGAGATCGGGTTGCCGCTGGGCCGGCGCATGCATGTGTCGTCTTACGGGATTCTCGGTTACGCCCTGCTCACCAGTGCCACTTTCGGTGACGCCCTGCGCCTGGCGCTGGAGTACCCGGCGCTGCTCGGGACGCTGTTCGAATTGCAGTTGATCGAAGAAGGCGACCGCGTCTGGTTCAGCGCCAGCGATTATCGGGACGACGAGGGCTTGCGGGTCTTCAACGCCGAGCTGTGCATGGCGTCGCTCAAGGTGATCTGCGATGACTTGCTTGGCAAACCGCTCCCTCTTATGGCCGCACGGTTCGCTCACGGCGCACCGGATTATCAGGGGAGCTACCGCGAAAGCTTCGCCTGCGACGTGCATTTCAACGCAGAAGACAACGCCTTTGCCTTCGACAGACGTTGGCTCGATCAGCCGCTGACCCTCGCCGATCCCGTCACCCATCGCGACATGCGCGAGCGTTGCCGTCGGCAGAACATCGAGTTCACCGGGCGGCAGGCATGGCTGGGGCGCATTCGTCATTTGCTCGCGGATCAACTCGACAACTCCCCAAGCCTGCGGCAGCTGGCGCAGAAGATGAACTGTTCCGAGCGCACGCTACGCCGTCATTTGCAGGCCACCGGCAGCAGCTACCAACAGCTGCTCGACGAGCTACGCTTCGAGCGAGCTAAGCAACTGTTGCAGGACGACCAGTTGCCGATTCATCACATCGCCGAGGTGTTGGGATTCAGTGAAACGGCGAGTTTTCGGCACGCGTTCATTCGTTGGAGTGGCGTGGCGCCGAGTCAGTTTCGAGTGTGAATCGTTTGTAGAGGCCAACGCTAGCCCTCTGTAGGAGCGTATTCATTCTGGGCGGCATTCCGACGAGACATCCGCACAGTCGATAGAGATAGGTCGCGTGCACCAGCCCCTCGCGAATGAATTCGCTCCTACAGGGATGGGCACCGTCAATTTGCAACGCCTCCAAACAGGGCGCGGCGCCCTATTCAGGGGCGATTTTCGGACAGCTTTTATGGCCGAATACGTCCCCTTTTGGCCGTTTCCGTCGTTCTCCGAAAAGCCGTCCGCCTCAAGAATGTCGGACACCGATGCCCACAGGAGAACAAAAAATGCTGACGATCTATTCAGACGATCACCATCTGCACCATGGCCGTTGCGAGTTGATCGACGGGCAATTGATGCCCTGCTTCGAAATGCCCTCCCGTGCCGACCACGTGCTGCAAAGGGTCAAGGACCGCGAAATCGGCGCCGTCGAAGGCCCGCGGGATTTCGGCATCGAGCCGATCAAGCGCATTCACACCGAAGCGTTTCTGGAATTCTTCAAAGGCGCATGGGCTCGCTGGGCCGCGACCAACCCCCAAGGCGACCTGCTGCCGTTCACCTGGCCAGCACGCACATTGCGTTCGGTCATTCCCACCAGCCTGCACGGCCAACTGGGCTATTACACTTTCGATGCCGGAGCGCCGATCACCGCGGGCACCTGGCAAGCCGCATACAGCGCTGCGCAAGTCGCTCTCACTGCGCAGGCCGCGATTCAAAACGGAGCGCGTAGCGCCTTCGCCCTGTGCCGCCCGCCGGGACACCACGCCGCCAGCGACGTGATGGGCGGGTACTGCTACCTGAACAACGCTGCCATCGCTGCGCAGGCCTTTATCGACCAAGGCCACAAAAAGGTCGCCATCCTCGACGTCGATTACCACCACGGCAACGGCACGCAGTCGATTTTCTACGAACGCAGCGACGTGCTTTTCACCTCGATTCACGGCCATCCGGAGGCGGAGTTCCCGTTCTTCCTCGGCTATGAAGACGAGTTGGGCGAAGGCGCGGGGGAAGGTTTCAATTTCAACTACCCACTGGCCGCAGGCAGCGATTGGGCGGCCTGGAGCGCCGCGCTGGAAAAAGCCTGTGACGAGATCGACCGCTTCGGCGCAGACATCGTCGTGGTGTCGCTGGGCGTAGACACCTTCAAGGACGATCCGATCTCTCAATTCAAGCTCGACAGCCCGGATTACCTGCGCATGGGCGAACGCATTGCACGCCTGGGCAAACCCACGCTGTTCGTGATGGAAGGCGGCTACGCCGTCGAAGAAATCGGCATCAACGCCGTGAACGTGCTGGAAGGTTTCGAAAGCGTCTGACCCCTCCGACTTAAAAGAAGAGAGACAACGATGAACAGACTCAAGCGCTTGATCGCCCCCGCCCTGTGCGCCGCCATGCTCGGCGGCATGGCCCACGCCGATGAACAGAAAACCCTGCGCGTTTACAACTGGTTCGACTACATCACCCCGCAGACCCTGGAGAACTTCAAGAAGGACACCAAGGTCCCGCTGATCTACGACATCTTCGACACCAACGAAGCCCTCGAAGCCAAGCTGCTGACCGGCAACTCCGGTTATGACGTGGTGGTGCCCTCCAACGTGTTTCTGGCCAAGCAGATTCAGGCCGGCGTGTTTCAGCCCTTGGACAAGAGCAAGCTAACGAACTATTCGCACCTCGACCCGAGCCTGATGAAGCTGCTGGAAGCCAACGACCCGGGCAACAAATTCGCTGTGCCTTACATGTACGGCACGATCCTGATCGGCTTCAACCCGGACAAGGTCAAGGCCGTGCTGGGCGACAAGGCCCCGGTAGACAGCTGGGATTTGATCTTCAAAGAAGAGAACATCAGCAAACTTAAACAGTGCGGTGTGACGCTGCTCGATTCGCCTTCAGAGATTCTGCCACTCGCCCTGCAACACCTGGGGCTTGATCCGAACAGCAAGAATCCAAAGGACTACGACAAGGCGGAAGCCTTGCTGATGAAGATCCGCCCATACATCACCTATTTTCACTCGTCCAAGTACATGGCTGACATCGCCAACGGCGACATCTGCGTGGCCGTGGGTTATTCGGGCAGCTTCTCGCAAGCGGCCAATCGGGCGAAGGAAGCGAAAAATGGCGTGGTCGTGGACATGCGCCTACCGAAAGAAGGCGCACCGATCTGGTTCGACATGCTGGCCATCCCGAAAGGCGCCAAGGACGTGGAGGATGCGCATACCTTCATCAACTACCTCCTGCAGCCTGAAGTGATCGCGCCGATCAGCGATTTTGTCGGCTATCCAAATCCGAACAAAGACGCCACGGACAAGGTCGATCCAGCGATTCGTAACAACCCGAACCTCTACCCGACCGCCGAAGCGATGAAAACCCTCTACACGCTGACGCCGTTGCCACGCGAAGCCGAACGCGCGCGGACGCGGGTATGGACCAAGATCAAGTCCGGCACCTAGAAACAGCGGCAAGCTTCGAGCCGCAAGCTCCAAGGGGCCTACACCCGCTTGAAGCTTGCAGCTCGTCTCTCATCGCTGCTTCTCTGTGGCATCACGAAGCATCGAGTTCAAGTTCCCCGAGATATTCGCGCACAGCGCCTTCATTTGAATCTCATGCTCGGACGCCTTGAACGGGCTTTGCAGGTCGGTGCCAATGCGTTCGATCGCCAGCAGCATGAAACCTACCACCGTCGATGCAAGTGGCGTGAACCAGCCCAACGTTTCCACCAACCCTATCGGCACGATGATGCAGAACAGCGTGATGAACAGTCGCGGGAAGGTCACGTAGGGATAAGGCAGCGGCGTGTTGGCGATGCGCTCCATGCCGCCCTGGCAGTTGGAAATCTCCACCATCGTTGATTCGAGCCGCGCCAGACGAATGCTGTCCAGCCGACCGGCTTGGTATTCGCCCGCGATGATCGCGGCGGACTCGTTGAGGATGTCATTGGGAAAGTTGTTGGTGCGCGTGCGCCGGTCGTATTCCTCTCGGGAAATCATGGCCGTGACGTCCTCACCGCATTGCTCGCCCTTGAGGTGCGCCGAGAGGCATTCCACGTAGGCCACGTGCCGACGCAGCAGTACGGCTTTGACCGGATTCAGCTCGGTGCCGTCGTCGATCAGGGTCAGCACTTGCCGCGCGAAGCTGCGGGAATTGTTGACCAGCGCGCCCCATAACGTGCGGGCTTCCCACCACCGGTTGTAAGCGCTGGAGTTACGAAAGCTGGTCAGCACCACCAGCGCCGAGCCCAGCAACGTGAGAGGCATCGACGGCAGTGTGATCTTGCGTTCCAAGTACAGCATGAAGTCGACCGTGACAACGATGTCCCAAATAAGCAGCCAGAACAGCGACCAACCGATGTAGGTAAACGTCCTGATCATGGCGCGGTATTTCTTGATGATCGTTTCCTGCAATGGTCACCCCCTGTTTGCAACCGTGGACCCCGCAACAAGCTGGAGTCGCAAAGGGGTTCGAATACAGTTGTTACAGATCGTTCGGGCTGCTCACCAGTGGAAATGTAACCAAATGCCTTAAAAGCGCAGCCCGCCTTCGTGCGCCAACAGCCAGTCAGGTGACGGATTATTCATGGAACGAACCCGCCTCCCCCGCGCTCAACACCTATCTGGAAGCTTCAGCCACACGTCACGAGGAGAATGTTAATGAGCGCGTCTGCCACCTCCACCGAACGACCTGCACCCCACACCGATCGCGACCAACTGACCATCAACACCATCCGCACTCTGGCCATGGACGCCGTGCAAAAGGCCAACTCTGGCCACCCCGGCACGCCGATGGCACTGGCTCCGGTCGGCTACACGGTGTGGAAAGATTTCCTGCGCTATCACCCGGAACATCCTGACTGGCCCAACCGCGACCGTTTCGTCCTGTCAGTCGGTCACGCCTCGATGCTGCTCTATTCGCTGCTGCACCTGGCGGGCGTGGTTGAGATCGACGAACACGGCAAACCGTCCGGCAAACCGGCGATCAGCCTGGAAGACATCAAGCAGTTTCGCCAAATGGATTCGAAAACCCCTGGCCACCCTGAATACCGCATGACCACTGGCGTTGAGACCACTACCGGCCCGCTGGGTCAGGGCTGCGCCAACAGCGTGGGCATGGCGATGGGTTCTCGCTGGCTGGGTGAGCATTTCAACAAACCCGGCGCGACGCTGTTCGATTACAACATCTACGTGCTGTGCGGCGACGGCGACATGATGGAAGGCGTGACCGCAGAAGCTGCGTCGCTGGCCGGTCATTTGAAGCTGTCGAACCTGTGCTGGATCTACGACAACAACACCATCAGCATCGAAGGCCATACCGAACTGGCCTACAGCGACGATCCGCTGAAACGCTTCGAGGGCTACGGCTGGAAGACCCTGCACGTGAAGGACGCCAACGATGCGGCCGCGCTGGCTCAGGCAATCCAGACCTTCCAGCAGACCGATGACGCTCCGACGCTGATCGTGGTCGACAGCGTGATCGGCTACGGCTCGCCGAACAAACACAACACCGCTGCCGCCCACGGCGAACCGCTGGGCGAAGATGAAATCAAGCTGACCAAAAAAGCTTACGGCTGGGACGAAAACAGCAGCTTCCTGGTGCCTGAAGAAGCGCGCCATTACCTGCGCGACGCCCTGCTGAAACGCAACGGCGGCGGCTATGACGCGTGGAAGGAAACCTTCGCGCGCTTCGAGAAAGAGCAGCCTGCACTGGCCGACGAGCTCCAACGCATGCGTCAAGGCGAGATGCCCGAAGGCTGGCGCAACACGGCGGTCAGTTTCGACGCCGACGCCAAGGGCATCGCGACCCGTGCGGCGGGTGGCAAGGTGCTCAACGGTTTCGCTCAACAGATTCCCTGGCTGATCGGCGGGTCGGCGGACCTTTCGCCTTCGACCAAAACCAACCTCACCTTTGAAGGCGCCGGCAGCTTCGAAGCCGGCAGCTACAGCGGTCGCAACCTGCATTTCGGGATTCGCGAACACGCAATGGGCTCGATTGCCAACGGACTGGCGCTGTCCTATATCCGTCCCTACACCTCGACATTCCTGGTGTTCAGCGACTACATGAAGCCGCCGATTCGCCTGGCGTCGATCATGGAGCTGCCGGTGATTTTCGTCTTCACCCACGACTCCATCGGTGTGGGCGAAGACGGCCCGACTCACCAACCCATTGAGCACCTGACCCAGTTGCGCGCCACCCCCGGTCTGCTGACCCTGCGTCCGGGCGATGCCAATGAAACGGCCGAGGCCTGGAAAGTCGCCTTGGCCCAAACCCACCGACCCACGTGTCTGGTGCTTTCACGCCAGCCGATGCCGACACTGGATCGCGCTAAATATGCGAGTGCCGAGCACGTCGCTCGTGGTGCGTACGTGTTGGCCGACGCAGTCGAGGGCAAAGTCGAGGTGATTCTGATCGCCACCGGCAGCGAAGTCGGCATGACCGTCGAGGCGTTCGAAACACTCAAGGCAGCAGGTATCGCGGCCCGCGTAGTGTCGATGCCGAGCTGGGAGTTGTTCGAGGATCAAGATAAGGCGTATCGCGACGAAGTGCTGCCGCCAAACGTGAAAGCTCGCGTCGTGGTGGAGCAGGCCGGGCCTGTGGGTTGGGATCGGTACGTCGGCCAGACCGGCGCGAAGATCGTGATGAACACGTTCGGGGCCTCGGCGCCGATTGACAAGCTGCAGGCGAAGTTCGGGTTTACGGCTGAGAACATCGCTAAGGTTGCCAAATCCCAACTGGGGAAATGAAGCTGACTTTCGTTATCTGACAAGACATCGGCTTGGCACACGATGATCACCTGTGGGAGCGAATTCATTCGCGAGAGGCCGGTACATCCGACGAAAATTTTTCGGATGTACTACCGCATCGCGAATGAATTCGCTCCCACAGGGGGTTTTATGAGTGCCGCAAAACTGCGGCAGTGCTGTCAGGCAGTAATCAACACCCGCTCAACACCACCGGACGCCGCTCGCCTTCAAAGAAGAACGGCCGAATCCTTACGCCCACCGCATTCCCCGCAAACGCTGCGATCAGCCACAGCCAGCCGTGCAGGCTGCCCGAAGCGATGCCGCTGAAATACGCGCCGATGTTGCAGCCATAGGCCAAACGCGAGCCGTACCCCAACAACAAACCGCCCAACACGGCCGCAATGAGCGAACGGGTCGGGATCTTCAGGCTTGGCGAGAAACGTCCTGCAAGCCCCGCCGCCACCGCCGCTCCCAACATAATGCCGATGTCCATGACGGTGGTGATGTCTTCCCACACCGGCGCCGCCAAAGCCTTGGCATTGGCTGGCATCTGCCAGAACACCCAGCTGCCGACATCTACACCCAGCGCGCTGGCGACTTTCGCGCCCCACAAGGCGAACGCCGAGGTGATGCCCCAGGGACGACCCGCCAACGCCAACGTCGCGTAGTTGAGCAACGCCAGGGCAATCGCACCCCACACTAGCGGCCACGGCCCGCGCAGGAAACGACGCAGGCCCACGTGCTCACTCGCGACAGCGGCTTCGAGTTCGCCATGACGGCGTTTTTCCAGTTTGACTGTGATTATGGCGATCACAGCGAACAGCGCAAGACTCATGATTAGCGCGGGCATCACGCCGAAGGTTTTGACGATCGAGATCGCCGGGAACGACGGCAGGGAGAACCACCAGTCGGCGTGATGGGTGGCAATCACCGAACCGATGATGAAGAACAGCAGCGTGACCAGCATCCGCGCATTGCCGCCCCCGACGGTGAACAGCGTGCCTGACGCGCAACCACCGCCCATCTGCATGCCAATACCGAAAATGAACGCTCCGAACACGACGGAAACGCCCGCCGGCGCGACCAGTCCGGTGACCGGCGTACCGAACAGCGTGCCCGCGCCCAAGGCCGGAAAGAACAGCACGACCGCAATCGCCAGCATGACCATCTGCGCCCGCAGACCCGCACCGCGTCGCTCGTTGATGAACACGCGCCAGGCCGAGGTGAAACCGAAGGCTGCGTGATAAAGAGTCAGGCCCAACGCGGCGCCGACGATCAGCAACAAGACCTGCTTACCGCCGACGGCGGACTGAAGAAACAGCGCGCCGATAACCAACAGGATGAAAGCGATCAGCGGCGCACCGAGCTTGCGCTCAGGGGCGGCGGAAAGAGGGAGGCTCATGGATGTGTCTCAGGGTATGTTTGCGATGGGCGCGAGTATAACCCCGCCCAGTTGTTTTTGATTCTGGCCGCAGCGCCGTAGGACTGCCGGGGTGGCGTGGTCAAGGCTTTTGATTCTGGCCGCAGGCCGTAGGAGCTGGCTTGCCTGCGATCTGGCGCGAAGCGGCAGTAAACCCTGCCACCGTGACTGCCCTGACACGACTAGGTCGTCTGGTTTTACTGCTGCTTCGTAGCAAAATCCGTCTGTTGGGAAACTACTCTCTCCAAACACCCCGCAACCGCTCAAGTGCCGACGCAATGTCTGCCTCGGGCACCGCCGCAAACCCCAACACCAACCCCGCCCGGTTATCCACAGGCGTATCGGAATTCGGCAGCCAATAATCACTCAACGCCCCGATCTCAACCCCCACGCTGTCGGCCTTGGCCACCAGTTCTCTTTCTCGCGCCAGGCTCTCGACCGCCACCGACACGTGCAACCCCGCCACCGGCTTGGGCATGGGACTGCAGCCCCGTACATCTTCGGGCCATCCCGCCAGCAACGCATCCCGCCGACTCAACGCCGCTCGGCGCATGCGCCGAATGTGCCGCTGGAAATGCCCCGCCGCGATGAATTCGGCCATGACCGCCTGCGTGCCAACCTCCGAATGCCGCATGTCCACCGCACGCCGCTGGCTGAACGGCTTGACCAGATCGCGCGGCAACACCAGATAGCCGAGGCGCAGCGCCGGGAACGCGACCTTGCCGAAGGTGCCGACGTAAAGCACCCGCCCATGCCGGTCCAGGGCAGCCAAGGGCGCGAGCGGTGCGCCGCTGTAGCGGTACTCGCCATCGTAATCGTCCTCGACGATCCACCCCTGGGTGCGCTCGGCCCAGGCGAGCAAATCCAGGCGCCGCGCCAGGCTCATGGTCACGCCCAACGGGTATTGGTGAGACGGCGTCACGTAGGCCAGTTTGCAATTCCTGTCCTTCAAATCCGGACTGCGCATCCCCTCCTCGTCCACCGGCATGCCGCGCAAAGTCGCGCCCGCCACGGCGAACGCATGCCCAGCGGCGCGGTAGCCGGGGTTTTCAATCGCCACGCCGTCGCCATCGTTCAACAGCAACTGTGCACAAAGGGCAATCGCCTGCTGTGCGCCACTGGTGATCACAATTTGCTCAGGATCGCACTGCAAGTCACGAGATGTTCTTAAATACACCGCGATCAGCTCCCGCAGCCGCCACTCCCCTGCCGGATCGCCGTAGCCCAGCTGATGCAACCCAGGTTTGCGCCAGAAAGCCGCGTGCAGCTTGCCCCACACGTCGAACGGGAACAGATCGAATGCAGGAATGCCAACACGAAACGCCCTCGGCAAACCCTTCAAATGGGGCTTCAAATGATGCTGTTCCAAACGCTCCATAGACGCACTGTGGACAACTTTACTGGATAAATTACCAAGCTCATTTGGCGAAAATGTGGATAACCCTGTTGATAAGCCTGTCGATAACCCTGTGGACATTTTTGTGGATAGTTTTTTGGCGGACATGGGTTTGTCCGGCAGTTGAGCGACGTAAGTACCGTCACCAATTCGCCCTTCGATGAAACCTTCGGCGTACAACTGGTCGTAGGCGCGCATCACGCTGTTGCGGGAAATAGAAAGCGCCAGGGCCAAATCACGGCTGGCGGGCAAGCGCGTGCCGCTGCCCAAACGCCCGTCAAGGATTCGCTGGCGCAACGCCTGATACAGCTGGCGACTGAGGCCCTGTTGGCGGTCCAGCTCTATCCCGGCGAAATCGAAAGTCAGCGATGGCGTGATTGGCATGGATTGGCTCTACAAAATTGACCATTAATGGTTCTTACAACAGACCAATAGGCTGCCTAGGATGGGGCCAATCGCCAAGGAAAATCTCATGTACACACCCAGCTATTTCAAAGATGAGGACCTCGCCAGCCTGCATCGACAGATCGAAGGTACGCGCCTGGCGACCCTGATCAGCGTCGACGAAACAGGCCTGCACGCGAGCCATGTGCCGTTATTGCTCGACCCGAACCAAGGGCCGCATGGCACGCTGTTCGGCCATCTGGCCAAGGCCAACCCGCAGTGGAAGGCGTTGACATCTGGCGAAGCGCTGGTGATTTTCCAAGGTCCGGACGCCTACATCAGCCCGTCTTTCTATGCCGCCAAGGCCGAACACGGCAAAGTTGTACCGACCTGGAATTACCTCGCCGTGCACGCTTACGGTCGCGCCGAGATCTTCACCGACCCCGCGCGCCTGTTGCAGCTCGTCAGCGACCTGACCGACAAGCACGAAGGCAAACGCGTCGAGCCTTGGGCGGTCAGCGATGCACCTGCCGATTACGTCGAGAAAATGCTCAACGCCATCGTCGGGTTCGCCATCCCCATTGAGCGCCTGGAAGGCAAACGCAAGCTCAACCAAAACCGCAGCGCCGAAGACATTGCCGGCGTCAGCCAAGGCCTGGCCGCCAGCCAGGATCAAACCGATCAGGAAATCGCTCGTTTGATGAGCCAAGGAGAACCCCGTGTCTGACGTACAGATCCGCGCCGTAACCGCCGACGATCACGCTGCCTGGCTGCCGCTGTGGAAAGCCTACCTGACCTTCTACAAGACGGAATTGCCGGACGCGGTCACTGAAAGCACTTGGAAACGCTTTCTCGACAGCAATGAGCCGACCAATGCCGCCCTCGCCTGGCAGGACGGTAAAGCGGTGGGCATGGTGCACTTCATCTACCATCGCTCCAACTGGAGCATCAATTGGTCGTGCTACCTGCAAGACTTGCTCGTCACCCCGGACCAACGCGGCACCGGCGTCGGGCGCAAGCTGATCGAGCACGTCTACGCGACCGCGAAGAAGGACGGCGCTGACAAGGTTCACTGGCTGACCCACGAGACCAACACGACCGCGATCCAGCTGTACGACCGCATCGCCGAACGCCCTGGCTTCATTCAATTCCGCAAACCGCTTTGAGCTCTGGAATTCTGAACATGTCGAACCTCGAACACTGGCAACCGGCCAAACTGCCGGACACGCGCACCCTGAATGGTCGCTTTATCCGTCTGGAAAAACTCGATGCCGCACGTCACGCGGGTGGCCTGTGGACAGCACTGGAAGGCCCCGGTGCGGACCCGAAACTATGGGATTACCTGGCCGTCGGTCCGTTTACCGAACGCGCTGTTTTCAATGACTACCTGGCCGGGCTGCAAAACTCGACCGATCCCTGGTTTTACACCGTGATCGATCAGCAAACGGGCGCCATCGACGGGTTTCTCAGCTTGATGTCGATCGTGCCGAGTGCGGGTCGGATCGAAATCGGCCACGTGACGTTCGGCGCGTCGATGCAGCGCACGCCGAAAAGCACTGAAGCCGTTTACCTGCTGGCGAAAGAATCGTTCGCACTGGGCAACCGTCGTCTGGAGTGGAAATGCAACGGCGACAACGCCCGCTCCAAGCGCGCGGCAGAGCGCTTTGGCTTTAGCTTCGAAGGCACGTTCCGCCAGCACATGATCGTCAAAGGCCAGAACCGCAACACCGCGTGGTTCTCGATCATCGACAGCGAATGGCCCGAGTTGGAGAAAGCCTTCGTAGCGTGGCTGGCTGTGGATAACTTCAAGGAGGGCGAGCAAATCAAGACGTTGGCGGATTTGCGCAACGCATGAGCGAATTCACTCGTTAATTCGGCTGGAGAGCGCAAAACCTGTCGTAGCGAATTCATTCGCGATTGGCCAGTGCAGCCGACACATCTCCATCGCCTGACCCTTTTTTTCGCGAATAAATTCGCTCCCACAGTTGAACCCGCGCCATGCCCAATCTACGCGGCGCAGACCCACCCCTGTGGGAGCGAATTCATTCGCGATTGGCCGGTGCAGCCGACACATCTCTATCGCCTGAGCCTTTTTTTTCGCGAGTAAATTCGCTCCTACAGGGATTGGGTTCATTCAGCCACGCTGCACGACATCAGCAACAGAACTGCTGCAGAAACAGCTTCTGCAGGACAAAAAAAGAGGAGCCACGAGAGCTCCCCCAGAGGTAATCGTCCAGCCTGCCGCGTCGGTGCGCGTCAGGCTGTTTCAGCTTTGATGAATCGCGATCATTCGATCTCGACCAGAATCTCACCCGGATTCACGCGGTCGCCTTTGGCCACGTGGATCGCCACGACCTTGCCCGCGACGGCTGCCTGAACCTCGGTCTCCATCTTCATCGCTTCGGTGATCAGCACTGCCTGACCGGCCTTGACCGTGTCGCCTTCCTTGACCAGCACATCGACGATGTTGCCCGGCATGGTGGTGCTGACGTGACCCGGTTTGCTAGCTTGGGCGCGCTTGCCAATGCCACCGCCGACGAACTCATTCAGCGGCTCGAACACGACTTCTTCCGGCATGCCGTCGATGGACAGGTAGAAGTGGCGCTTGCCCTCGGCCTTGACGCCTACACCCGTGATGTCGACGCGGTAGCTTTCGCCGTGAACGTCGATAACGAACTCGGTCGGCACGCCTTCACCGCCCGCCCGCGCCACAGCGCCCGGCTCCGGAATCGGCAGCAGTGGCTCTGGCGCCAGGGTGCCCGCAGCGCGTTCTTCGAGGAACTTGCGGCCAATGTCCGGGAACATCGCGTACGTCAGCACGTCTTCTTCCGATTTAGCCAACGCGCCGATTTCGCCACGCAGCTTGGTCATTTCCGGTTTCAGCAGGTCCGCCGGACGCCCGTCGATAACCTCTTCGTTGCCAATGGCCTGACGACGCAGCTTCTCGTCGACCTGACCCGGCGCCTTGCCGTAGCCGCCCGTGAGGTAGAGCTTCACTTCGTTGGTGATGGTCTTGTAGCGCTCGCCGGCCAGGACGTTGAAGAACGCCTGAGTGCCGACGATCTGCGAGGTCGGGGTCACCAGCGGCGGATAGCCCAGGTCCTTGCGAACACGTGGAATCTCGGCCAGCACTTCGCCCATGCGGTTCAGCGCGCCCTGCTCTTTCAGCTGGTTGGCGAGGTTGGAAATCATGCCGCCGGGCACTTGGTTGACCTGCACGCGGGTGTCAACGGCGGTGAATTCGCTCTCGAACTGGTGATACTTCTTACGCACGGCGTAGAAATACAGGCCGATTTCCTGCAGCAGCTCCAGGTCCAGACCGGTGTCGAATTCGCTGCCCTTGAGCGCGGCAACCATCGACTCGGTGCCCGGATGGCTGGTGCCCCACGCGAAGCTGGAGATCGCGGTGTCGATGTGATCGGCGCCGTTTTCGACCGCCTTCAATTGGCACATCGCGGCCAGACCCGCAGTGTCGTGGGAGTGGATGAACACCGGCAGCGACTGCTCGGCTTTCAGTGCCCTGACCAGTTCGCCCGCCGCGAACGGTGTCAGCAGACCGGCCATGTCCTTGATCGCCACGGAGTCGCAGCCCATCGCTTCCATCTGCTTGGCCTGAGCAACAAAGGCCTCGACGGTGTGTACCGGGCTGACGGTGTACGCAATGGTGCCTTGCGCATGTTTGCCCGCAGCCTTCACCGCTTCGATGGCCACGCGCAGGTTACGCACGTCGTTCATGGCGTCGAAGATGCGGAACACGTCGATCCCGTTTACGGCAGCCTTGGCGACGAAGGCTTTGACCACGTCGTCGCTGTAATGGCGATAGCCCAGCAGATTCTGGCCGCGCAGCAGCATTTGCAGGCGGGTGTTCGGCAGCGCGGCGCGCAATTGGCGCAGGCGCTCCCATGGGTCTTCTTTGAGGAAACGCACGCACGCGTCAAACGTCGCGCCGCCCCAGACTTCCAGCGACCAGTAGCCGACTTTGTCGAGCTTCTCGCAGATCGGCAGCATGTCTTCGGTGCGCATGCGGGTTGCCAGCAGCGACTGATGAGCGTCACGCAGGATGGTGTCGGTTACAAAGATCTTCTTCGTCATTCTTATCTCCTCACAAGCTTCAAGCTCCGAGCCACAAGCTACAAGTCACCGCGTACGGCTTTTACTTGAGGCTTGACGCTCGCAGCTCGACGCTGCTTTTAAATGCCTGCGTGGGCGGCGATGGCGGCGGCGATGGCCAGGGCCAACTCTTCGGGTTTGCGCTTGATCGAGTAGTTGGTCAGTTCAGGGTGGCTCTCGACGAAGCTGGTGTTGAACTGGCCGCTACGGAATTCCGGGTTGCGCAGGATTTCCTGGTAATACGCTGCAGTGGTTTTCACGCCTTGCAGGCGCATGTCGTCCAGCGCGCGCAGGCCCCGGTCCATCGCCTCTTCCCAGGTCAGCGCCCAGACGATCAGCTTCAGGCACATCGAGTCGTAGTACGGCGGAATGGTGTAGCCGGTGTAGATCGCCGTGTCGGTCCGCACGCCAGGGCCACCCGGCGCGTAGTAACGGGTGATCTTGCCGAAGCTTGGGAGAAAGTTGTTTTTCGGGTCTTCGGCGTTGATGCGGAACTGCAACGCGAACCCCCGGTGAATGATGTCTTCCTGCTTCACGGAGAGCGGCAGGCCGGACGCGATGCGAATCTGCTCGCGCACGATGTCGATGCCGGTGATTTCCTCGGTGATGGTGTGTTCCACCTGCACCCGAGTGTTCATTTCCATGAAGTACACCTCGCCCTCGGCGAGCAGGAACTCCACGGTGCCCGCGTTCTCGTAACCCACGGCCTTGGCGGCGCGCACCGACAGGTCGCCAATGTAGGCGCGCTGTTCAGGGGTCAATTGAGGGCTTGGGGCAATTTCAATGAGCTTCTGGTTACGACGCTGAATCGAGCAATCACGCTCGAACAGGTGCACGACATTGCCGAAGCTGTCACCGAGGATTTGCGCCTCGATGTGCTTGGGATTGACGATGCACTTTTCCAGAAAGACTTCAGCTTTGCCGAACGCCTTGGTCGCCTCGGAAATCACCCGAGGGAATGCCTGCTCCAGTTCTTCACGGCTGTTGCAGCGACGAATGCCGCGACCGCCACCACCAGAGGTGGCCTTGAGCATCACCGGGTAGCCGATGCGATCGCCTTCGGTCAACGCTTCGGCGATGTCGGCAACGTTGCTTTCGGTGCCAGGGGTGACCGGCACGCCGGCCTTGATCATGCTGCGGCGAGCTTCGGTTTTGTCGCCCATGCGGCGAATCACTTCGGCGGAAGGGCCGATGAATTTGATTCCGCGTTCGGCGCAAATCTCAGCCAAGTCGGCGTTTTCCGAGAGGAAGCCATAACCGGGGTGCAACGCGTCGCAACCGGTTTCCACAGCCAGGTTCACCAACTTGCGCGGGTTCAGGTAACCCTCCAGCGGTTCGGAACCAATGCCATAGGCCTCATCCGCACGCTTCACGTGGAGCGCATGGCGGTCCGCGTCGGAGTAGATCGCCACGGAACGGATGCCCATTTCTGCGCAAGCGCGCACGATCCGGACAGCAATTTCCCCACGGTTGGCGATCAGGATTTTTGTTATCACTGGCATTTCCTCGACCGATGAGCAGACGGACCGGAAACCCGGTCAGTACGGAGCGACATAGCGTTACAACATGTTGCGTCGCAGCGATGGCTCACCCTATGACGAATCAGCAATTAACAAAAATGAGTAAAAATTGGGTTAAACATAAGTAAAACCTTATAGTTGCGCTTTCAGCCATGAGCAGAGGAATTGACAGATGCGTAAGTCATTGATGCGTATGACATTGCGTCAATTGCGAATCTTCAATGAAGTCTGTGATCTTCGGTCCTACAGCCGTGCGGCTGAAGAAATGTCCCTCACGCAACCCGCTGTCAGCTTGCAGATTCGTCAGCTCGAAGAGCTCATCGGCCAGCCGCTTTTCGAGTACGTGGGCAAAAAACTCTACCTGACCGAAGCCGCCGAAGCGCTTCAATTGGCCAGTCGCGACATCTTCGGGCGCCTTGAAAACCTCGACATGCAGCTGTCGGACATGCAGGGCTCGCTTCAAGGGCAGTTGAAGCTCGCCATTGAATCAAGCGCAAAATACTTCGTTCCACACCTGTTTGCGGCTTTTAAGCGCCAATACCCCGAAGTCATGCTCAACCTCACCGTGGTTAATCGGGCACAGGTGATTAGACGCCTCTCCGACAACCGCGATGATCTGGTGGTGATGTCGATGGTCCCGCAGGACATGGGGCTGGAGTTTCTACCCTTCCTCAACAATCCCATCGTGGCAGTGGCGCGACCGGACCATCCGCTTTCACAACAGCCAAATCTGTCGCTGAAAAATCTGGAAGCCTACACGCTGGTGGTACGCGAGCAGGGGTCGGGAACGCGCAAGGCGTGCGAGGAATATTTCAAGGAGAAGCGCATTCACTTCGAGCACTCGCTGGAGGTGTCTTCGGCGGAAGCTCAACGGGAGTGTGTCGTGGCAGGGCTGGGGGTGGCGCTGCTGACGCGGCATGCGCTGAGTCTGGAACTGGCCACTGGCACGCTCAAGGAGCTGCCAGTGGCCGAACTGCCGCTTTATCGCAGTTGGTGCGTCGTACAGGCTCGGGAGAAACGTCTGTCACCAGTGGCGCATGCCTTCCTGGCGTTCATTCGCACCGAGCGTGCGCAGATCAGCGAGCTGGTCGCGCGCTTTGACGGGCACCTTCCGAAACGCTAGCGCTCTGCCAAAAGCTGGCGGAGTCAGCGTCCAGGTAGTCATCGAATTCGAGGGTCAGGCGACGGTCTTCGGACCGCGTTTCAATCGCACGCCGAAACGCCATGCGGCGCTGGTCTTCCTGCTGACGGCGGGTTTTGGCGCTGTTGTTTTGCTGCTGCGAGTCATCGTAGTGCCGAGGCATATCCTGTCTCCCATTGCGTGTGCGGGAGTACAGAGTGGCGGTACGCGGTGACGATCAGGCGTCGGAAGCGTTACAAGTTGGTGAAGGTTGAGTCGCAAGCCCAGACGCTGTGGTCACCCCTGTAGGAGCGAATTCATTCGCGAGGCGGCGGTTTGGCCGATGGAGATGTGCCGGATGTAAGGCCCTCTCGCGAATGAATTCGCTCCTACAGAAGAGCGTAGGCGGGCCTGATATCAATCCTCAGACGACTTGATCGACTTCGGCGACAGACGCAGGCTGCGCAAGCTGCGCTTCACGCTCTTGAGGTGATTGACCAGGCTAGGGCCACGGGCCATTGCCACGCCCATTGCCAGCACATCGATCACGACCAAATGGGCGATACGCGAGGTCAGCGGCGTGTAGATTTCGGTGTCTTCGTGCACGTCGATCGCCAGGTTGACGGTCGAAAGTTCGGCCAATGGGGTCTGACTTGGGCACAGAGTGATCAGATTTGCGCCGCTCTCGCGTACGAGGTTGGCCGTGATCAGCAGGTCCTTCGACCGGCCTGACTGTGAGATGCACACCGCAACGTCTGTAGGCTTGAGCGTTACCGCCGACATGGCCTGCATGTGCGGGTCGGAGTAGGACGCCGCCGTGAGCAGCAGTCGGAAGAACTTGTGCTGGGCGTCAGCCGCGACCGCGCCCGACGCGCCAAACCCGTAGAACTCCACACGATGGGCCGCAGCCATAACGGTCACCGCCGCCTGCAACGCGTGAGGGTCGAGCTTTTCCCGAACTTCCATCAGCGTATGGAGCGTGGTGTCGAAGATTTTAAGGCTGTAGTCCGCAACCGAGTCGTCTTCATGAATCGCGAACTGCCCAAAGCTCGCGCCCGCCGCAAGGCTTTGTGCGAGTTTGAGTTTGAGGTCCTGGAAACCGGTGCAGCCAATCGCACGACAGAATCGCACGATGGTCGGCTCACTGATCCCGACGCTGTGGGCCAGATCGGCCATGGAACTGTGCATCACGGCCGCAGGATCAAGCAGCACATGGTCGGCTACCTTGAGCTCCGACTTACGCAAGAGATGGCGAGACTGGGCGATGTGCTGCAACAGATTCAAAGGACAGGACTCAATAGGAGGATGGGTCGGGCTGTAGCTTTCTTGTAGTTATACTACATGACCTGCAAACCGCACAGCTAAACGAGTTTGATGATTCCAAACGAAAAGCCCGGAGCGACGGGTCGCCATGCAGTGTAGGACTTTTCACACGGGACTCCAGGCAACCGCTTCACAATCACGTAGGACAGTGCCCATCGCGTTGGCCTCCACAGGCCGACTGACCAGGTAGCCTTGCACCTCGTCACATGCATGGGCTCGGAGAAATTCCAGCTGTTGTTCGTTCTCTACCCCTTCGGCGACCACCTTCAATTCAAGGCTGTGAGCCATGGCGATGATCGCCCGCGTGATGGCAGCGTCTTCTGTCCCTTCGTTGAGCCCCCGGATGAACGCTTGGTCGATTTTCACGTAGTCCACGGGGAAGCGCTTCAAGTAACTCAGTGATGAATAGCCTGTGCCGAAATCATCGATAGCCAACTTCACGCCCAACTCACGCAACTGCTGGAAGGTGCTGATGATGTGCTCGACGCTGTCCAGCAACTGACTTTCGGTCAGTTCAAGCTCCAGGTATTCAGGCAGCAGCCCGCTTTCATCGAGCACTTGGCGCACCAGACTGACGAGCTTGCCCTGCCGTAATTGATGCACAGACAGATTGACTGACACCCGAATGGGCCGCAGCCCGCTGGCTTGCCATTCGCAGGCCTGTCGGCAGGCGCGGCGCAGCACGAACTCGCCGATGTCGGCGATCAGCCCGGACTCTTCGGCCAGGCCGATGAATTCGCTGGGCGGTACCATGCCGAGCACCGGATGCCGCCAACGCACAAGGGCCTCGGCAGAACTGAGCTGACCGGTCGCCAGTTCGAGCTTGGGCTGATAGAAGACCTCCAACTGACCGTCTTCAATCGCTCGGCGCAGTTGAATCTCCAGCTGCAAACGCTCAAGGGTCCGGGCTTGCAGGCTGTCGGTGTAGAACTGAAAACTGTTACCGCCCAAGTGTTTGGCGTGCTGCATCGCCATGTTGGCTTGGGTGACTAACGCAGAAATGTCTCTGGCCGAATCCGGCAGCAAGGCGATGCCGATGGACGCGCTGACCACCAGTTCGTGCCCAGCCACCAGAACCGGTGAACGCAGTTTGTTCAGCAACCGGGTGGTCATTCGCGTCAGCGTCGTCAGGTTGCCGAAGGTGTCGAACAGCACCGCGAATTCATCGGCGGACAAGCGCGCCACAGTATCGGCGTCTGCCAGCTCGGCGCTGATGCGACGGCCTATCTGACGCAGCAATTGATCGGCAACCTCATGCCCGAGGCTGTCGTTGAGCAGCTTGAAACGGTCCAGATTGATGTGCAGCAGCGCCAGGGTTTGCCTGCCGTGGCGTACGCGCTGATTGGCTTCGCGCAGCCGCTCGTTGAACAGCGCGCGGTTGGCCAGACCTGTCAGCTCGTCATAGTGCGAGAGGAATCGGGCACGCTCTTCATAATGCCGCGTCAGCTCTCGATTCAGCGCTTCGCTTTGGGCTTGAGCCTGCTGCAGGTGCTCAATCAAGGCCTGATTCTGAAAGCGCCGGGTCAGACCTCGCTCAATCAACCGGTTGACCTGCGCCGCCACGACGATCAGCGCCAGCAGCAGGATCAACCCCAGCCAGCCCCAGCCGCGCAACGGCACGTCGCCACCCCAGAACAGATAGAGGATGGGCGGCAGCAGACACGGCACGGTGAACGTCAGAAAGGCCGGGATGCTTGCGGCGTAGGCCACGCTGGCCGAGAGCGTGGCCGCGCCGATCAGGCCGAAGACCCACGCCTGTTGCACGAAGCTTTCCACGGGAACCAGCACCAGCGCCGCGCTGGAGAGCGTGAACCCGCTGACACAGGCGCCCGCCAGAAACATCCGCGTCCAGACCGGCTGCGCCTGGCGCTCCGGTGGCGCCGCGCGAAACGCCGCCACCTGCAGCACTCGCAGGCACACCAGCGCTGACAGCCACCCTACCCAGATACTGACGAGCACGTACCGTTCTGGACTCCAGAGCAGCCAGGCGCAGAGCAAACCATTGATGAACATGAACAGGGTCGGCAGCAGCGACCCCTGATAAAGAAGGCGTGTGCGCTCGACGGCAAGCTGGGTGGCGAACTGTCTGCGGATGACACGTCGTGTCGCCACAGCATCGGCCGGGGCTTTGGAGCTGGTGGTCATGGCGATTCTTATAATTAGTGAGCCTTGAACGTGCACGGAGCATACACAAGCCACCGAACAGACCAAACAGTCAGGGAAATAAATTGCATGAATGGTCGGCATACGTGACGGTTTTCCGCTCCTACAGGCAGGGGGGAACAGCTTTTCACGACCGACCAGCGTTAGAGTTTGCCCGGCATCCGTCGGCACCCTAGAATGCGCCGATGCATACTGATGACCTCTCCCTTCTGCTCAACTCCCTCAACGATGCCCAACGCCAGGCGGTCGCCGCCTCCGTGGGTCGTCAGTTGGTTCTCGCTGGCGCAGGCTCCGGCAAAACCCGCGTGCTGGTGCACCGTATCGCCTGGTTGATCCAGGTCGAGAACGCGTCGCCCCACTCGATCCTGTCGGTGACGTTCACCAACAAGGCAGCCGCCGAGATGCGTCATCGCATCGAGCAGCTGATGGGAATCAACCCGGCAGGCATGTGGGTCGGCACCTTCCACGGGCTGGCGCACCGTCTATTGCGCGCGCACTGGCAGGAAGCCGGGCTGAACCAGAATTTCCAGATTCTCGACAGCGACGACCAGCAGCGTCTGGTCAAGCGCGTCATCCGCGAGATGGGTCTGGACGAGCAGAAATGGCCTGCGCGTCAGGCGCAATGGTTCATCAACTGCCAGAAGGATGAAGGGCTGCGTCCCAAGCACATTCAGGCGTCCGGCGATCTGTTCCTTAGCACCATGAAAGGCATCTACGAGAATTACGAAGCGGCGTGCCAACGGGCCAGCGTCATCGACTTCTCCGAATTGCTGCTGCGCGCACTGGACCTCTGGCGCGACAACCCTGGCCTGCTGGAGCATTACCAGCGCCGCTTCCGCCACGTCCTCGTAGACGAATTCCAGGACACCAACGCCGTGCAATACGCCTGGCTGCGGTTGCTGGCCAAGGGTGGCGACAGTCTGATGGTGGTCGGCGACGACGATCAGTCGATTTACGGCTGGCGCGGCGCGAAAATCGAAAACATTCATCAGTATTCCGATGACTTCCCGGACACCGAGACGATCCGACTGGAGCAGAACTACCGCTCCACCGCGAGCATCCTGAAGGCTGCCAACGGCCTGATCGTCAACAACAGTGGCCGTCTGGGCAAAGAGTTGTGGACCGATGTCGGCGACGGCGAACTGATCAGCCTGTACGCCGCCTTCAACGAACACGATGAAGCGCGCTACGTGGTCGAGACCATCGAGAGCGCGATCAAGACCGGCATGTCCCGCAGCGACATCGCGATTCTTTACCGCTCCAACGCCCAATCCCGGGTGCTGGAAGAGGCCCTGTTGCGCGAGCGCATCCCGTACCGCATTTATGGCGGTCAGCGCTTCTTCGAACGGGCCGAAATCAAGAACGCCATGGCCTATCTGCGCGTTCTGGAAGGCCGTGGCAACGACTCGGCCCTCGAACGTGTGATCAACGTGCCGCCCCGTGGCATTGGCGAGAAAACCGTCGAAGCCATTCGCGAGCATGCGCGCCACGCCGATGTGTCGATGTGGGAATCCATGCGCCTGCTGGTGGCTAATAAAGGCGTGACCGGTCGTGCGGCCAGCGCCTTGGGCGGGTTTATCGAACTGATCGAGAACCTCTCGGCCAAGGTCATGGAGATGCCGCTGCACCTGATGACCCAGACCGTCATCGAGCAGTCCGGGCTGATCACCTATCACCAGGAAGAAAAAGGCGAGAAAGGCCAGGCTCGGGTAGAAAACCTTGAGGAGCTGGTCAGTGCCGCCCGCGCCTTCGAAAACAGCGAAGACGAGGAAGACTTGACGCCACTGGCCGCGTTCCTCGGCCATGCTTCACTGGAGGCAGGCGACACTCAGGCCGATGAGCACGAAGACAGCATTCAGCTGATGACGCTGCACAGCGCGAAGGGTCTGGAATTTCCTTACGTGTTCCTCGTTGGCATGGAAGAGGGCCTGTTCCCACACAAGATGAGCCTGGAAGAACCGGGCCGTCTGGAGGAGGAACGTCGCCTGGCTTACGTCGGTATTACCCGCGCAATGCAACATCTGGTGCTGACGTACGCTGAAACCCGACGTCTGTACGGTAGCGAGACCTACAACAAGGTGTCGCGCTTCGTACGTGAGGTGCCACCGAATCTGATTCAGGAAGTGCGCCTGTCCAACAGCGTCACGCGCCCTTTCGGGGGCTCCAAGACCATGGCGCCGAGCCGGCTGTTCGACGGCGAAGGCATTCCACAAAGCCAGTTCTCGCTCGGCCAACGCGTGCAGCACGCGGTGTTCGGCGAAGGCGTGATCTTGAACTTCGAAGGCTCCGGCGCCCAGGCTCGGGTGCAGGTGAACTTCTCCGAAGGCAGCAAGTGGCTGATGCTGGGGTATGCCAAGCTGGAGCCGGTTTGATCAGGCCCTGTCTGGCATCCGTTGATACCAGGTGACGCTGCGTTGAAAACCGCCTTGATCGAGAGCCAGGTCGGAACGTTCATGTACAACACGGACACTCAAAGCGGGCCCGGGAGCCGATCGCGCCCCGGTCCGCTTTCTCGGCCGTTTTTGCCGTGCCGGACCTTCGTCTCAATACTTTTCATATAGAGCCTAATTTCTACATGGCTTATTACTGGAAAACATCACACTAAATAGCGCGATTCGCCCTGAGAGACTTGAAAGTAGCGTATGCCGCGGGGTTCGACCTGACAAAGCGACCGTAAGTGTCGGCGTTTGAGAGCAGCACTTTACTCCTGATTTTTTCGTCCCCGATGAAGCGTTCAAGCGGCGTTCTTTTGGAAAATACCGAAACTATCTTCGATCGTTTGGCAAGGTCGTCGAAGGCTTCTCGATTCAAGCTGTGGGCGTTTACCAAGATGGGGCCGCTGGCGGCAATCTTGACTAGATTACCGGCCACGAGCCTGGCGTTTTCAGACAGCTCCTCATCGCTCACGTTACGCCCGGAAAACGGTATATTTTTATTATAAAAAACATCCCTGGTGTTATGAGAAGCATGACTTGCTTCATGTATCAGCGTGTCAGCGACTTCAAGAGGATGAGCATCCATGACGTGATCTTCACGCAGTGCCATCGTTTTCTGTGGTGCATATGGCCTGACGCCGAATGTAACGCCCGCTGCTGAAGCACCGCTATATAAGCTCACCTTCCAGCCATTCTCACCATTAAGACTTTGCAGGTAATCACGTTGTTGTTTGTAATTACCGCGCAGTTTCTTGATGACTGATTTTCTTTGCTGGTTTGATAATGTGCCAAATGCTGCTTCAAGCGAGGCTTCCGTGCCTTTGTCCAGCGACGAAGAAGATAATCCAGCGATTGCATCGTCTAGCAACGTTGTCGCCAGGACCAGCGCCTCCTCGAACGCCACGTTCTGAGCCGCACTGAACTCACCTCTCCCTCGGGCAACAAACTTGAAAGGCACCCCATTGGCCCCATGCATTTCGCCTTCATGCAAAACGTCGTAAGGCGCAGCGCCGAGCACGTCGCCATAGCGCACCGGCGAATTGCTCGCGAACCGATACCGATTCAACCCATCCATCTCCCCCGCCGGGTCTGGATTAATCCAGCGGCATAGCCACGGTGCATAATACCGAAGCCCGTAGTCATACAAGCCAGTGGCATCGCGCTCCCTGCCTGAATAGCGCACGAAACGGTACTTCACCTCAATGGCGCTTCTGGCAGCACTCCAAGCGGTGCTGCCGTAGGGGTAATAGATCTCTTGGCTGATCAGTCTCGTCTCGGAATCGAGTTCCAGCGTGGTCGAGCCCAAGTGGTCGGTCAGTAAATAGCGCGGCTGATTGTTTGTCAGTTCGGCAGGCCTGCCTTGCACCCAATGCAGCACGCGCACGCCGCAGACGTCGAGCACATGCCATGTCTCGCCCGTGGCGCTGTTATTGCGAATCTGGAGGTCAGGCAGGTACAGCACGTCTTCAACCAGCGAATGGCTTCCCGCCTTGGCATGACGCGTCTTGCATGCACGCAGGTTATCAGCGCCATAAAGATAACGCTCGTAGTCGTCATTGCCGTCATCACGCTGCACCGGACTCACTCCGCTTAGCCGGTT
Source organism: Pseudomonas sp. NPDC088368 (assembly GCF_044753445.1). Lineage (NCBI taxonomy): Bacteria > Pseudomonadati > Pseudomonadota > Gammaproteobacteria > Pseudomonadales > Pseudomonadaceae > Pseudomonas > Pseudomonas sp. NPDC088368. The sequence continues at coordinate 60,412 of NZ_JBIVNG010000005.1, read as the reverse complement.
GTGGCTGTCCCACTGCAACGACTGGCCAGGCTGCAGTTGCTGCAGGTTGCCGTTCGCATCGAAGTCCGGTGGGTTGTCCTTGAGATGGGCGCGGTTGCTACTGCCACACACCTGCCAGGTGCGTGTGAAATTCTTTGCGCCAACATGCACCAACTGCAGCATGTTTCCGCCCAGGTCGTAGTCGTAGGTTTCACTGTAGATAGCGATGCCTTGATTGTCCGCCGCTTCATAGCCGGTGGCTTCGATCAGTTGGTAGTGGATATCGTAGGCGAAGGTGCGCACCGGCTCGACGCGCTGGTTGTTGAAGTGCCGAACGGGCTGCGCAGCGTCTTCGATGCGCAGTGGGTTGCCTACGGGGTCGTAGCGGTAGGTCAGGTCCTGCAGCACCGTGCCGTCTGCGCAACGGCTGCGCAGTCGGGCCAAGCGACCATCGGGAGGATCATACTCACGCTCGGTGCCTACACCATTGCCTAAGGTTTGCGCCTGAAGGCGGCCTTCGGCGTCATAACACGTGCTGCTGATCATCAACCGACCCATGGCCTGCGCAGTATCCGCCTCGCCGCTCACGGATGCCGTGAATCGGCGTACATGGCCGCCGGCATCAGTCTGCTGCTGAACATCCCCAAGTGGACCATACGCCCAATGCGTGCGCAGCATCGCTGTGGGAGCGATTTCAGTTGCAACAACCTCTCGCCCTTGAACCAACACCTGCCCCCCCAGCGCATAGTGTTCATTTACCAGCCTACCTGCCTGATCCCGCTGCTCGGTCAGGCGCCCGCAACGGTTGCCAGCAGCCTCATCGGCGGCGCCATAGGCATAACACTCAACACGGATACCGCTTTCAAGCACTGCAATGGGCCGCAAAAGCGCGTCATGTTCGACACGCCGGACAAGCCCCCGGCCGTCGCGCTGCTCGACTGTCTGTCCGGCCTCACCAAGCAGCGAAAGCTGCCAGCCAGCGTCGGCACATTCGGCCGACAGCTCCGTTCCAGAGAGTGCGTAGAGAGATCGACGGCTAAAAAGACGACGGGCGTCGAAACGCTCGATCACTCGCGCGGCGTTATCAAATACGTCGCGCTCGCGGCGGGCACCACGAATCGTCAAAACAACCAATTGCCGAGAGTCGCGCGCAGTGATGCTGGCGGTACGCGCATGCAGAAAAGCATCCATATGGGCATCCATGTCAGATGAAGCGCTGCGGCCAATCCCGCAGCCACAGCGATGTAATTAGGTCTAGCCCAGCTTCAACTGGGCGCAAGGAGCGCCGCTCAACGGCGACACGCAGACCCTGCGTCAACAGTTCGAAACCAGCGTGCATGCGGGTTGAAGTAACCATGGCCGCGTAGCTCATCACCCGGTGGTCGAACCGCGCGACGACACGGCAGTTTTCCTTCAACCAGCCAAACATGCGTTCGATGATGTCGCGCTCCCACAAAGGATTTGCGTGATGGTTGACCTCCGGTATTGCATTCCTACATCTGGCCCCCCATCTTTCCTACAGAACTTTCTCAATCGCCCTGCAGCCCAAGTAGTACGCGGGTGATTGAGATCCACGCAAAAGCCAGAAACATATGGTCGCTGGTCAGACACATTTGTCCTGTTCAATATGGCGCGCGTGCAATCCACAAACGGGAATTCCCAATATGCAACGTTTTCTAAGCATCGCTTTGGCGCTGGTCATCGGACTCACCATGAGTCTGGATGCCAACGCCGCGCGTTTCGGTGGCGGCAAGAGCATGGGCTCGGCGCCAAGTCACCAAGCGCGTCAGACAGCTCCTTCTGCTCCTGCCGCTGCACCTAACGCTGCCGGTCGTCCTGCGCCTGCTGCGGGCGGTGCTTCCAAATGGCTGGGCCCTCTGGCCGGTATCGCTGCCGGTGGCCTGCTCGCTTCCATGTTCATGGGCGGCGGCTTCCAGGGCATGCAGTTCTTCGACATCCTGATCATGGCGGTCATCGCTTTCGTGATCTTCCGTTTCATCGCCGCCCGTCGACGCAAGCAGCAGCCAAACATGGCTCCGGCTGGCGCGCCGTTCCAGCGTGAAACCTTCGAACAGCAGCCTGCGCAAAACGCCAATTCGATGTTTGGCGGTTCGCCTGCCGCGTCGGCTCGCCCGGTGATCAACGCACCGGCATGGTTCAACGAAGAGCGCTTTATCGAGGCCGCACGCAACCACTTCCAGTCGCTGCAACAGCACTGGGACGCGAACGAGATGGACAAGATTTCCGAGTTCGTGACCCCGCAAATGCTGCAGTTCCTGAAGAAAGAACGCGCAGACCTGGGTGATGGCTTCCAGTCCACCTACATCGACAACCTGAACGTGCAACTCGAAGGTGTCGACGACCGCGCCGACAAGACCATGGCTACCTTGACCTTCAGCGGCTTGTCGAAAACCTCGCGTTTTGACCAGGGCGAAGTGTTCAGCGAAAGCTGGAACATGGAGCGCGCCCCAGGCGAGAACCAGCCTTGGCTGGTGGCAGGTATTCGCCAGAACGGCTGAAACTCTTTGCCGCTTCGCTAATCCAAAACCCCGACTGCGTTCGGGGTTTTGTTTTCTGTGGGCCGCAGTTAATTTGGTGATGTCTTTGAGCTACTGTATAAACCGCGAAAACCGTTAGAGGATCCACGTCGTGGAAGAAGTCATCGAACAACTCCGTGAAGCCAATGAGCCGGTTCCTGTCCCGCTTGAGCTGCCGGACGAAGATCAGCTTGTCGAAATCGAAGAGCAGCTGTTCATCAACATTCCTTTCGTCTTCAAGGAATTTTTGCTGACCGTCAGCGACGTGGTGTACGGCAGCCTGGAGCCGGTGACTGTCACCGATCCGCAATCTCATACCTACCTGCCTGACGTGGCGGCAAATGCCTGGGACATCGGTGTTCCGCGCGAGCTCATCCCGATCTGCCAGGACGGCGAAGATTATTACTGCGTTGAAGAAGACGGCACTGTGGTGCTGTGGTCTGGCGATGAAGAGCTCGTCACCGAAGAAAGCTGGGAATCGGTCTGGCACTGGGCGCGGGACGTCTGGCTGGAAAGCTGAGACATTTCCCACGCACGCAGGGAAGCCTTCAGCGGCTCAATGCTCTGAAGGCTCCTGATGATTCCCCAGTGTTTCCAGCAGGGCGATCTGCATGCGGGTGTGCACGCGGATGAACCAGCGCCACAGCACCGCCGCCACCACCGCTGCCACGATCACGATCAGCAGCAACCATTCGTGAGTCGGCAACATGCTCGCCGATAGCAGGGCGATCAGCAGGAAAATCACCACCAGCGACAGCAACGGGATCACTTCCGCAATCACTCGGCGTACGCGTGCGGTATGCCTGCCCGCCATCTCTGGCTTCACACTCATCTCGGCCAACAGCATCGACAGCGCTTTCAGCTTGCGATAGGCCGCGATCAGAAACGGTAGCGACAACAGTAAAGAAGCGCCCCATATCCAGGCCTTCTGCTGACCGACTTCGCTGACCCATTCGCTGAAGTAATCTCCAATGCGCTCGGCGAAATAAGCACCGCAGAAGAAGATCGCCACCACCAGCGCCAGGTTCACCCCCACTTGCAGCAGGATCTTGCGAATCATCGAAGCCAGTAACGCCCCCTGCCCCTGTGGCTGAATGCTGCGCAGCCACTCTCCGTACAGACCGAAAACCCGGGCCACTCGCGTAGGCATGATCCTCGCCAACGTGTGGGACAGTGGATCGGCAGCCCGAATCAGATACGGCGTGAGCAATGTAGTGATCGCCGACACCGCCACAGCAACGGGATAGAGAAAATCGCTGGTGACCTGCAAGGTCATCCCGAGCGCCGCGATGATGAAGGAAAACTCGCCAATCTGTGACAGCCCCATCCCGACGCGAAGCGAAGTCTTGCCGTCATTCCCCGCGATAAACGCGCCCAAGCCGCAGGACAGCATCTTGCCCAGCACCACCGCGACGGTGATCACCGCGATGGGCCATGCGTAGGCAAGCAGGATCTGCGGGTCGATAAGCAAGCCGATGGCGACAAAGAAGATCGCGCTGAACATGTCGCGAATGGGCTCGATCAGGTGCTCGATCTTCGCCAGTTGCTTCGATTCGGCCATGATCGCGCCAATCAGGAATGCCCCCAGCACCATGCTGTACTCGAGTTTGACCACCAGAAGACAGAAACCGAAACACAGGCCCAGGACCGTAACCAACAACATCTCGTTGCTTTCGAATTTCGCGACGTAGGCCAGCAAACGCGGCACCAGCAGAATCCCGATCACCAGCGCGACGATCATGAACAACGAAAGCTTGCCGACGGTGGAGAACACTTCACCGGAACTCACCGAGCCGCTGACTGCAATGCCCGACAACAGCGCGATAATGCCGATGCCAAGGATGTCTTCCACGATCAGCACGCCAAAGATCAGTTGGGCAAAGCGCTGATTCTTCATCTTCAGGTCGTTGAGCGCCTTGACGATGATCGTTGTGGAGGAGATGGCCAAAATCGCTCCCAAGAACAGCGAATCCATGGTGCTCCAGCCAAAATACTGTCCGATTTCATAGCCGATCCAGATCATCAGCATGATTTCGAGGAAGGCGGCGACGAACGCCGTAGCGCCGACCTTGAACAGTTTGCGCAGACTGAATTCCAGCCCCAGGCAGAACATGAGGAAGATCACGCCCAGTTCAGCAAGGGTCTTGATAGTGTCTTCGTCGTGGATCAGGCCGAACGGCGGAGTGTGCGGCCCGATGATGAAGCCCGCGACGATATAGCCGAGAACGACCGGTTGTTTGAGTCGGTGAAAGAGTACGGTCACTACGCCAGCCACCAGCATGATGACTGCCAGGTCCTGAATGAAACTGATGGCATGCATGGCGCGGCTCCTTGTGACGACTAAAGATGCGCGTTCATGCCGAAAAGGAGACGGCTGCGGTGCGAAAGATCGCCAGCAGAGTCAGAAATTTCTGAACGGAACGCAGGAAATACCCCATCCAAGGGTTTTCGCAGGTTAACACCGCACAAAAGCCGATGAAGCCGGTGCAATATATGGAAACAGATCGACCTCAGGCGTGACGGCAGCCCGGCTGCCAGCGTCCCGATAGTGTTGGTTTTGATAGCCGATCTTATTTCGAGCACCCATCCGAGGTGCCAATTGACTCAACCAGACCGTGAGCACGCTATGGAACCCGGAAACGCCCAGCTGTCGATGACTGTATTGATGACCCCGGACATGGCCAACTTTTCTGGCAACGTGCACGGCGGCACCCTTCTCAAATACCTCGATGAAGTCGCCTACGCGTGCGCGAGCCGTTACGCCGGTCGTTATGTCGTGACGCTGTCGGTGGATCAGGTGATTTTCCGCGAGCCGATTCACGTCGGTGAATTGGTGACCTTCTTGGCTTCGGTGAACTACACCGGTAACACGTCCATGGAAGTCGGGATCAAGGTGGTGACGGAAAACATCCGCGAGCGCTCGGTGCGTCACACCAACAGCTGCTTTTTCACCATGGTGGCGGTGGACGACCAACGCAAACCGGCCAGCGTTCCGCCGTTGGATCCGCAGACCAGCGAAGACAAGCGCCGCTACGTACAGGCCCAGCAGCGTCGTCAGCTGCGTCAGGAGCTGGAAAAACGGTATCGCGAAATTCGCGAAGACGGCGTTTGAGTCTGATGGCTCACCGCCTGTAGCAGTCCGACTTGCTGGCGGCAGCGGTGTCAAAATCGTCACCGCCGGCAATACGTGACGCTACAGGGCACATTATCCCGTCAAAGCGCCAGCGGGACCGCTTCAAATTTCACCCTTGGGTGCGCAATGCGGTCCTGCGCCCGGACCAGCTCAAGCTCGTAACTCCCACACGCCTGGGTCTCCAACAGCACCTCATGCACTGCCGAAGCCGCGTATTCGAAGGCGCTGCGCAGATCCTCCCCGAGCAAGACCTTCGCCAGAAACAGTCCGGACGTCAGATCACCCACGCCCACCGGCTGACGCGGAAACGCGAGCAACGGACGGCGCAGGTGCCAGCTTTCGTGCTCGGTAACCAACAGCATTTCAAAGCTCTCGGCGGGTTTGCCGGGGTAGCTCAGGTGTTTGACGACAATCGCCTTCGGTCCTCTGGCCAGCAGCGCACGGGCTGTTGCCAGGCAGTCGAGCAACGATGTCGGCTTGCGCCCTGAAAAACTGTCCAGCTCCAGCTGATTCGGGCAGAGAAAATCGGCCACGGCAGCGGCGTCTTCCAACAGAAAGTCGCTGACTTCTTGCGGCACGATGCAGCCTTTTTCCGGATGCCCCATCACCGGGTCACACAGATACAACGCACGCGGGTTGGCCCGTTTGATCTGCGCGACCGCCTGCAAAATCGCCCGCCCTTGCGCCGCGCTGCCCAGATAGCCGGACAACACCGCGTCGCAATGGCCCAGTTCACCGATCGCCGCAATGCCCTCGACCAGTGCCGGAATCTGCTGCGGCGGCAGCACTTCGCCGGTCCAGTGGCCGTACTGAGTGTGATTCGAGAACTGAACGGTATTCAGCGGCCAGACATTGATGCCGATACGCTGCATAGGGAACACGGCAGCGCTGTTGCCGGCGTGCCCGAAGACGACGTGGGACTGAATGGCGAGCAAATGGGGCGAACGTTTCATGACAGGTTCCTGAAGCCGGGAAAGCACAGTAGTAGCGAAGCCGGACGAAGTGAAGCGAAATTAAACGGACGTACTATGGCTGTCAGTGACCTGACGCAGTTAAGCTGGACACCTTCTGTTGGAGCTCTCTTTTCATGCTGACCCTGGGCAATATTTTCGTCCTGATGCTGCTGGCGACTGCTGGCGCTTGGCTGTGGCACTCCCATGGTCTACGTGAACGGGCGCTGGAGCGTGTCAAACAGCACTGCGCCAAGCTCGACATCGAATTGCTCGACGGCAACGTGGCACTGCGCCGTATCGCGTTCAAGCGCGACAACGAAGGCCGCAAGCGTCTGGCCCGGGTGTACAACTTCGAATTCACGGTGACGGGCGAGCAACGCCACCCCGGCACGATAACGATGTTTGGCGCACACACTGCGCAGATCGAACTGGCGCCCTACCCGTTCGAAATCAAAGACCCGAAGCCGACGGCCGAAATCATCCAGCTCGCCGAATGGCGGCAAGAGCACAATAAGTGGAAGCAGTGAGCCACTGTGATTAAGCAGCGCTAGGCCAGACAGTTCGCGAGCTGTGCGGTCAGTTGAGCCTCGGCTTGAGGTTCGTTGAAAATCAATTCAAGCCTCGAATCCTTGCGCCATTCACTCGGCGCCCATTCAAACTCGCCGCTCTCCAGCGCATTGCCCGAAACCCACCCCGATCCGATGTGGATAACCAGCTTGGCACGGTGCCATTCAAGGCTTCGCAGCCACGCCCGGACTTTGGTCGCATCGAAGATACGCTCAGGGTGCCAACGCCAGCCAATGCTCCAACCTTCGGCTTGGGCCTGACTCAGACAAATCGGCGTCATCGGGTCGACCCAGACCGCTAGCATCTGGGCCAAGGATCGAGGCGCAACGAAGTTATCCACACCCTCGTTGGCCTGTGCGTCGATGCCGGGCAAGCGCTGCAGCGACAGCGCGCCAGACTCAGTCCAGCACACAGCGCGTTCGGGCAGCATTGTGACGAGGGTGTTTCGGGCCGCAGCGTTCAGCCCCTCCGATTTGTTAAGCACCAAAAGACCGGCGGTTCCCACAGCCTCTTGTTGGGTCATTGGCAGGGGTTTCCCGGTAGCCAGGGCCTGAGCGTCCAGAACGATGACGCTGGGCTGAACGGCCAGCACGCCACTCCAGGGCGCCTCTCGCAATTGCTTCAACAGCTGGACGGGATGCCCAAGACCGGACGGCTCGATGAACAGTCGGTCCGGCCGAGCCTTGCGCAGCAATCGACCCAGTCCGATCTGAAACGGCGCACCGTTGACGCAGCACAGGCAACCGCCAGCGACTTCACCAAGTGCGATACCATCTTGCGCCGTGCTGAGCAGTGCCGCGTCCAGACCGATCTGGCCGAACTCGTTGATCAGAATCGCCCAGCGTTCATTCGGCGGTTTCTGCGACAGCAGGTGCTTGATCAGGCTGGTCTTGCCTGCGCCCAAAGGGCCAGCAATGACATGGGTGGGGATGTTCTGCAGCATGTCCGGCCATTCTTGAACGTCGCTCCCGAGAACGAGCGCAGACGGAGGTAATGAATGCGAGCAATCTGGCTGCCCACGCGGCTGGCGTTGGTGCTGTTGGCGATCACGTCGGGTCAGGCGTGGGCCGAATCCTGTGTGGTCCACAGCCAGGCCGAGCGGCTTGACGTGAAAGTCTGTCAGGAAAATCTCACCATTCCGCCCGATCTGTTCCATAACGGCTTCTGCAAGCCGCAGTTGAAGGATCAGAAGATCGAAGTGACCTACGCCGAACAGTGCCCGAGCGGGTCATTCGGCCAGTGCAGCAACGCGCAAGTCGCCAATATGCCTTATCGGCAGAACATTCACTATTACGGCGTGGCCAGCGACGCCGCGTTCCTCAAACCGTTCTGCGAGGAGCAGAGCAAAGGGGTGTGGAAGGCGCAGTGAGCTGACGGATAGCGGATCACCCTGTGGGAGCGAATTCATTCGCGAGGCGGTTGTACATTCGATAGATATGCATCGGATGTACTGGCCAATCGCGAATGAATTCGCTCCTACAGATGTTTCAGGTGTTCGGGGGCGTTATGCGGCCTCACCATGCCAATCACCAAACGGATCATCCAACTGAGCCCAGGCTTCAACCCCCGCGGCCATTTCAATGTCGGTCAGCAGGCAGGCATCCAGATCAGCGGTAAGCTGCGCGAAGTCGAGGTTTTGGCCAATGAACACCAACTCCTGACGGCAATCCCCGGTCTGCGCCAACCAGCTGCGCATGATGACCTCTGTGCTTTCCGCATCCTGCGGCCAGTGGTCCTTGGGCACGAAACGCCACCAGCGACCGGCGAACCCATGGCGCATCAGCCCTCCCGCCTGGGACCAGCTCCCCGCCTCCTGGTGCTTGTTCGCCAGCCAGAAGAAGCCTTTAGAGCGCAGCAGCTTGCCGTTGGTCCACGGCTGGTTGATGAAGTCGAAGAAGCGCTGCGGATGAAACGGGCGACGCGCACGGTAGGCGGTTGAAGCAATACCGTACTCATCGGTTTCCGGCGTGTGCTCGCCACGCAATTCCTTCAGCCAGCCCGGCGCCTGAGCTGCCCGCTCAAAGTCGAAACGGCCCGTATCGAGAATCTTGCCCAAGGGCACCGCGCCCATCACCATCGGCAAAATCTCGGCCTGGCTGTTGAGGCTTTTGAGGATGGCCATTAGCTCAAGGCGGTCGCTGGTGCTGATGAGATCGATCTTGCTGATCAGAATCACGTCGGCGAACTCGACCTGTTCGATCAGCAAATCGGTGATCGAGCGCTCGTCGTCTTCACCCATCGTTTCGCCGCGTGTATCCAGACTTTCGGCGGCCTGATAGTCCTGCAAGAAATTAAGGCCATCAACCACCGTTACCATGGTGTCGAGCCGCGCAATATCGGCGAGACTCTGTCCTGACTCGTCGCGAAAGGTGAACGTCTCGGCCACCGGCAGCGGCTCGGAGATGCCCGTCGACTCGATCAACAGGTAATCGAAGCGCCCATCCTTGGCGAGTCGGCTGACTTCTTCCAGCAGGTCTTCGCGCAGGGTGCAGCAGATGCAGCCGTTGCTCATCTCGACGAGTTTTTCTTCGGCGCGATTGAGGCTGACGTCGCGCTGGACTTCGCTACCGTCGATGTTGATTTCGCTCATGTCGTTGACGATCACGGCGACCCGCAGGTTCTCGCGGTTACGCAGGACATGATTGAGCAGCGTGCTTTTACCGGCACCGAGAAAGCCGGACAGGACGGTTACGGGGAGGCGGTTCATGGAGGTCTCATCAGGTAGCAGGTTCAGGTGCTTTTTACGTTATAGTATAACAATACAAACCTGCTAACACTTTTTACAAGGTCCGCTCGATGGTCAGGGTTTCCAACGTTTTCGCCGGGTTTGTCGCTCTGCTGCTAGGCACACAGGTGTGGGCTGCACCTCCGTCGCCGAGGCTGGATCGGGCGTTATGTACGCGCAGCGCAACGTTGCTGGCGTGCATCGACGCCTATAACAACCAGTACAGCGTGGCGATGTCGGGCGCGACGACGATGTATTTGCGCGGGTACGAAAGCGTGGGCAATCGCACGTGGGCGCAAACCAACAGCCGTTATGGCTCGATGACGTTTTTCACGGGGTTGGCCTCGGATGGCGAGGCCTGGGTGGGGTACATCCAGAAAGTCGGCTGGACGACGATCAGCCGGGTGTCTAGCTCCAGCGGCAGCCGGAGCAAGATCACCTGTGATCGCGTGATGGGCTGTCGTTAAACGACCGCCTGTTCCGCCGCCTTCTGTTCCTGCCGCCAGGCGATGAACGAGCCTGCAGGTGGGTTGGCCTCGAAGTATTGCTTCATCCCGGTGAACAGCCCGTCGGCCACAGCCTGTTGATGGCGCGCCGTCACCAGACGCTGGCTGTCGCGGCTGTTGGAGATAAAGCCGGTCTCGACCAGAATCGACGGCACGTCCGGCGATTTCAGCACCGCAAACCCGGCCTGCTCGACGCGTTTCTGATGCAGCGTGGTGACGCCTTCCAGACTGCCGAGTACGGTATGGCCCAGTTGCAGGCTCGCCGCGATGGTCGCGTTCATCGACATGTCGAGAATCACGCCCGCGAGCATCGGGTCCTTGTCTTTCAGGTTCAAGAGGCTGGTCGCGCCGATCAAGTCCGCGCCATTCTCGCGCTGGGCCATGAAACGCGCCGTTGCCGAGGTCGCGCCGTTTTCAGACAACGCGAACACCGACGCACCCGAAGCTGTAAGCCTTGGCGCCGCGTCAGCATGCACCGAGATGAACATGTCAGCGTTATATTTGCGAGCGATGTCTACGCGTTTGCGCAGGGGCACGAAGAAGTCGTCGTTGCGCACCAGACGCACGTCGAAGCCTTTCTCACGCTTCAAACGCTTGGCGAGCAATTGCGCGATGGAGAGCACCACGTCTTTCTCGCGCTCACCTTTCGAGCCGACGGCGCCAGGGTCTTTACCGCCATGACCGGCATCGACCACGACCATGATGTCGCGCTTCGGATGCGCTTTGTCCAGCACCGGTGGAGGCGGTTCCTTGGCCAGCGCGGCGGGCGCAGCTGCCAGTTGCACCGGCACATGTGGCTTCAAATCGTTACCGAGATCGACCACCAACCGGTTGCCTTGCGCACCTTCTGGACCGAGCAGGAAGCTGTTGAGCTGCACGGGCGATGCGAGGTCTAGCACGATGCGCGTGTCGCCCTGTCCGAAATGGCCCGAACGAATCGCTTTGATCGGCGTGTTTTCCAGCGCCAGCTCAGGGAAGTTGCCTTCCAGACGCGCGCCGCTCACATCAATGATGATGCGTTCAGGGGCGCTGAGGGTGAAGGTTTTGTACTGCACCGGACCACTGAGGTCGAAGACCAGTCGCAGCTTGTTATCGGAACGCCAGAGACGGGCGTTGCGAATTTGCGCGGCATTGGCAGCATTGACAGAGAAAGGGAGCGCGAAGGCGGCGCTGGCCAAAAGCATATTGAGCAGCATTTGACGTCGATGCATGACACGTTCCGAAAAAAGATGAGCATCCCAGCCCGGATAGAAACGACATTCTTCGTAACAATATAACATGCAGGTCATTTGGTGAAGATGAAGCTTTTTACAGAAATGCGCTGAGTTTTCCGCTTTAAAACAAGGGGTAACAGGCAAAAACTCATGTGAAACAACAAGATGTTCCACGTGGAACATGGACACGAATCTGGCGCTGAAAATAAAAACGCCCCGGTAAACGGGGCGTTCGGACGAACGGTCGTACTGCAGCGAGTTAAGTGCGCGGTTTGACCGTTCCGCAGTTCTGGCCCAACCACACGGCTTTAGTGTCCATGCTGCCATTCTGCTGCTGGCCGGTGGCATTGAACGAGCCAATGACGTGGGTGGTGAACTGGCGATCACTCAAGAACTGCGCAGTGCCGGTGCCTTGGGCACGTGGGCAACTGAACTTGAATTTCCAGGTCGGCCCGTTGCGGTCAGTGATTTGCTGAGTGCAGCCGGTCTTGGGATCGGTCAGCGGAATCTGCTCGTTCTTCACCTGTTCAGGCGTCAGACACACCCGAACGCCTTGACCGCCCAAGGTAATCCCTTGTTTTGCCAGCATTTGTTCCATAGCCGCACGCTGTTCAGGGGCCATCATTTGCAGTTGGGCGAGCATGATTTGCATGTCCGGCATCTGCTGGCCATCGACCTGCATGTTGCTCGACGTCAGCTCCCACAAGCCGGGCTGAAGCACTTGCGCTTGAGCGAAGGGCGCAGCCAGACAAACCATCAACGCCAATACGCGCTTTTTCATGAATCTGTTTTCCTTTTTTGCCTGAAACAGTGTGATTGCGGCATGCCAGCGAGACCGAGCGAGGTCGCTAGACGATGACGCTTAGACGGCGAATCCGATAACCAGTTGCAGCCGGAATAAAATAGCGACAATCCCCGCCCGCTGTGGTCTGTTAGACACCTATACGCCTCGAACACAAGGTTGCGCATGGATTACCACAGCCCGTATTTCTTTGGCTATCTGCTTGGTTTTACTCACCTGCTCGGCATCGTAGCAGCGATTCACGCTCTGCTGACCGTGCGCACCGCACAAGGCTCGATTGCCTGGGCGATGCCGCTGATTTTCATCCCCTACATCACACTCATTCCTTATCTGGTCTTTGGCCGCAGCACCTTCGACGCCTACATCAAGGCGCGTCGTCAGGCCAACAACGAGATGCGCAATGCCATCGTCGATTTCAACTGGAAACCCTGGATCGAAGAAGCCGTCGCGGCACGGCGCTCGGATGCCTATGAGTCGCTACGCGCCATGCCCAAGCTCGGACGGATGCCGTGCCTCGCCAACAACGAAGTGAAACTGCTGATCAACGGGGACGCCACGTTCACGGCCATTTTCGATGCGATACGGGCGGCGAAGCGCGTGGTGTTCGTGCAGTTTTTCATCATTCATGACGACGGGCTCGGGCGCCGATTGCAGTCGCTGCTGTTAGAGAAGGCCGCCGAGGGCGTCGAGATTTTCGTGTTGTACGACCGTATTGGCAGCCACTCGCTGCCCGCCAGCTACGTCGAAAAACTTCGGGCAGGCGGCGTACAAATCAAAGCCTTTGCCACACGCGGCGGATGGCTCAATCGCTTTCAAGTCAACTTCCGCAACCACCGCAAGATCGTCGTGGTGGATGGCGTGAAGGGGTTTGTCGGCGGCCATAACGTCGGCGACGAATACATGGGCCTCAAGCCACCGCTGGCGCCGTGGCGAGACACGCACGTGTCCATCGTCGGCCCGGTGGTGGCGTGTTTGCAGGAATCGTTTGCCGAGGACTGGTTCTGGGCAACCCGCGAACTGCCGCCGCTGATCCTGCCGGAGAGCTACCCCGAAGACGGCGTGCTGTGCCAGTTCCTCGCCACCGGCCCGGCTGACTCGCAAGAGACCTGCTCGCTGTTCTTCGTGGAAGCCATTCATGCCGCAACCGAGCGCGTGTGGATCACCACGCCGTATTTCATCCCGGACGAAGCGGTATCGGCGGCCTTGCGGCTGGCGGTACTACGCGGGGTGGATGTGCGTTTGCTGCTGCCGTCGCGACCTGACCATTACACGGTCTACGCCGCGTCCAGCCTGTTCGCGTTCGAAGCGGTGCGCGCGGGCGTGCGGATGTTCCGCTACAAGCCGGGCTTCCTGCACCAGAAGGTTGTGCTGGTGGACAACGAGATCTCGGCCATTGGCAGCGCGAACCTCGACAACCGCTCGTTCCGCCTGAATTTCGAGCTGATGCTGCTGACCGTGGACGAGGAGTTTGCGCGGGAGGTGGAAGCCATGCTCAGCGACGACTTCGCCCAGGCCCATGAGATTTCCATTGAGGAAAGCAAAGAGACCCACCACTTACAGCAGCTGGGGATGCGCGTGGCGCGGTTGATCTCGCCGATTTTGTGATTTATTCGCGGAGGTTCACGCCCCCTGTGGGAGCGAATTCATTCGCGATTGGCCCTTACATCCGACGCCTATCCATCGACTGTAAAACCGCTTCGCGAATGAATTCGCTTCTACCAGGGATCGCTGCGCTGTTAAGCGTAAAGATCATCCCGCGTCAGCGGCAGGTCATGGCTGCCATCAGCTCGGGGCTTCACTGCCAGAATCTGATGCAGGTTGATCCACCCCTTCGAGAACGCATACGCGCAACCCGCCAGATACAGCCTGAAAATCCGCAAGGCCTGTTCCGGCACCATCGCCGCCGCCACCTCGAGCTTCTCTTCCAGACGGGCGCTCCAGTGGTCGAGGGTTTTGGCGTAATGCAAACGCAGGCTTTCCACGTCCACCACTTCCAGCCCTGCTTCGCTGATGAACCCGCTAATCATCGCCAGGTGCGGCAGCTCGCCGTTCGGGAACACATAACGGTCAATGAAATCTCCGGCGCCGCGCCCGACAGGACGGCCATCGGTGTGCTTGGCGGTGATGCCGTGGTTCATTACCAAACCGCCCTCCTTCACTGCGCCGAACAGGCACTTGGCGTACAGCTCAAGGTTGGCGTGGCCCACATGTTCGAACATACCTACGCTGACGATCTTGTCGAAACGGCCATCTTGCGGCAGGTCGCGATAATCCAGCAGTTGCAGCTCAACCCGGTCTTCCAGCCCTTCGGCTTTCACGCGCTCCCGCGCCAGCGCCAGTTGCTCGCGGCTAAGGGTGATGCCGAACACTTTCACACCGTACTCACGCGCAGCGAAGCGGGCCAATCCGCCCCAGCCACAGCCCACGTCGAGCAAGTATTCCCCAGGCTTCAGGCGCAGTTTCCGACACAGATGATAGAATTTGTCCTGCTGCGCTTGCTCCAGCGTTTCGGTGCCGGTTTTGAAGTAGGCGCAGGAATAGACCATCTCCTTGTCCAGCCACAGCCGGTAGAAGTCATTGGAAAGGTCGTAGTGGTAGGAGATCGACTTGGCGTCGGTTTCCTTGTCATGCTCGGTGCGCACCGGGACGACGTCGTCATCCTCGTCGACCAGCGCGGCCGTCAACTCATCGCAGACGCGCATGACTTCGCTGATCGAGCCTTCCAGTTCCAGCCGCCCTTCAACGAAGGCGCTGCCCAGCAGGTCGAGACTTGGGTGAGTGAAATCGGACACCAGCGAAGGGTCCTTGACGACAATCGTGACGCTGGGGTCTGCCCCCAACTCGACTTCATTGCCATCCCAGAGCTTGAGTCGCAGTGGTAAGTGAAGCTTCTGTAACGCCGGTGGAAGTTGCGCGAGCATTGAGAAAACCCCCTGATCCAGAAACACGGAAAAGGGTAGTCCAAAACCGGTTCCAGAGCAGGAACCGTCAGGCTATCGGCTTTTATGAATGACAACGTGGAACCTACTGCCGGGTACTTCCATGCCCCCAGGTTTCGAGCCAATTTGAAGCCTGCAATGGAGCACCCTCTGCATGACTGATAGGTAATTTGTAACAGAGTTCTTCAAAGCTCAAGCGAATTTTTATACTTAGTGCAGGCGTCTAATCCGGCGCTCTCAGAGAGGGCGCCGAATCAAAGACTTACGACTGCATGTGAAATTTCGCGATGGGTTCGTGAAAGCGCAACAGGCGCCCCGCATTGCCCAAAACCAGCAGCGTGCTGAGGTTGTGCAGCACAGCGGCGATCATCGCCCCCGCCGCACCGAGGACGCCAAAGGCTGCCAGCGCGACAATCGCCAGCGTCCATCCCAGCCCGATAATCACGTTCACCTGCAGCGTGGAGCGACATTGGCGGCTCAGACGCACGCATGTGCCCAGACGACGCAAGTCACTGCCGATCAGCACGATGTCGGCAGAGGCCAGCGCAATGTCCGCACCGCCCGCCCCCATCGCCACGCCGACGACGCCGGCCTTCAGTGCGAGGGAGTCGTTGATGCCGTCGCCCACGACCATGGGCCGGAAGCCGCTCTTGATCTCGCCCATGACACGGTTGAGTTTGTCTTCCGGCAATGCCTGCGCGTGGATGTCGCTGATGCCAACCTCCGCGCCGAGGCTGTCCGCGACGCTCTGACGGTCGCCGGTCAGCAGCAACTGACGCCCCATACCCAGCTCGCGCAGTTCGCTCAACGCCTGACGCGCCTCAGGTTTGAGGCTGTCGGCCAGCAGCAGCCAGGCCAGGAAAACCCCATCGACCGCCAGCCCCGCAATCGGGCCGTCATGGTTGGGCACGGGCGAGGTCTCGATTCCCAGTTGCGCGAACAGCTCGGGACGGCCCATCGCCGCTTCGCCACGACCTGTTTGCGCGATGACGCCCAGCCCCTGACGTTCGCGAATGTCCTCCAGCGCCAGCAAATGATCCTTTTCCACCAGCCCTGCCAGCGCGCGACTGACCGGGTGGCTGCTGGCCGACCCGAGACTGGCCGCGAGCTTAATCACGTCATCGCCCGCGCCCTCCTCGGCCTGCACCGATTGCAGCCGCAGGCTGCCGTAGGTCAGGGTGCCGGTCTTATCCACCACCAGGGAGGTCAGGTCCGCGAGTTCTTCGAGAAACGCCGAACTGCGAATCAGAATGCCGTGGCGGGCCGCGACTGCGATCCCCGCGATGGCCGTGGCAGGTGCAGACAACACCAGCGCACAAGGACACGCCGCCACCAGCACGGCGAGCATCGCCTGTGCGTTGTTAGTGATGAACCAGGTGACGGCCGCAATCAGCAACACCAGCACCATGTAGCTGCCCGCGTAGCGTTCCAGCAGTCGCGTGATCGGCGGCTTCGACCGTTCGGCGTTCTGCATCAGCGCGATGACTTTGCCGAGCGTCGATTCGTTGCCGATGCGCGTCACTTCGATGCGCAGCAGACCGTCGAGGTTGATCGCACCGCCGAACACCTCCATGCCCGCACGCGCTTCGAGAGGCACCGATTCTCCCGTGATCGGCGCGGTGTCGAGACTGGCCTGACCCGACATCACCAACCCGTCAGCGGGCACCCGATCACCGGCGCGCACTTCGACGCGATCACCCGCGACGAGAGAGCCGTTGTCCACTTCCCGAATCGTGCCATCTGCCCCGATCAAACGCGCATGGCTGCGGGTGAGTTTGCCGAGGGCATGAATCGCCTCTTGCGAGCCGATGACGCTGCGCTCTTCCAGCACGTGGCCGAAGATCATGATGATCGGCAGCAGCGCGGCAGTCATCAGGTCGCCCGTGGCCCAAGCACCGAGCATGGCCAGCGCGATGAGCTGATCGGTGATGCCGTGCAGGCTCGGGTAACGCAGGCTGTACCAACCGGCGCTGACCACGGGGATCGCCACCAGCAGCGAGGCGACGCCCAGCAGCAACTGGCTGACGCCGACCTGCTCGGGTGCGAAGAATCGCCAGACCAGCCCCAGCGCCAGCAAGCCCAGGGCGAGCATGGCCAAGGTCAGTTGCCGCGCAGCGCTGCGCTGTTCGTTGCTGGTCAGCATGCTGCCGGGCGCGGGAGCGTCGGCGTGGCCATGATCGTGGTCGTGGTCGTGGGTGTGTGCGGCGTCGGCACTCATTTGTCGGCTCCCTGAATGATCAGGCGTGAATCGTCATGGGGATCGACCGTCGTCACGGAACCGGCCTGCTTGAGAATGCCCGGCACGCGCTCGCGGTAGATCCGCAGCAGCAGACCGGGGTCGCTCTTGTTCTGGATCGATTGCGCCAGACCAGTGACGGCGGCGGTGTCGGTCTGCGCCTTGGCCAGTCGCTCGGACGCCTGGGCATGGGCGACCTGCAAGGTGCGGTCGGCCTGCTGATTGGCGGTCTGGTTTTGCTTCTCAGCGTCCGTGCGCGCATTGGCGACGGCCTGATCAGCTTGCTGGCTGGCGGTCAGCACAGCGTTGAAGGCGTTGACGGCAGCGGGCGGCAAGCTGGACTGCACGTCCACCCGCACCACTTCCACCCCCAGGCCAATGCCGGTGGCGGTCAGGTCTTCGAGGCGGGTGTTTATCCCTTGCACCAGGTCGCCCCGCAGACGCTCACGACGCTCGGCGGCCTGGCTATCTGAGCCGATCAACTCGGGGCGCGCCACCAGAATCGTGTCCAGATCCCGCGCCGCCGTCAGGCTGACCGCGCTGCGATTGACCAGACGATCCAGCGCAGGCAACACGTGTTCGCCCTGCAACACGAACTCGCGGGGGTCGGTGACCTTGTAGTACGCCGTCACATCCAGCTGTACGACACCAGCGTCACCCGTCAGCAGGTAGCCCGAACCAGCCAGCGCGTCACTCATTGGCGTCGCGAAGCTGGTGACCTTGTCAGCGGCCTGGGCCGTGGGCGAGCGCAGCAGCGTTTCCACGTGGCGTTCGATCACGCGGTCCGCTGACGGCAGCAGCACCACTTGCTCGAAAGGCTGCGGCCAGGCCAGCAACAGACCGGCGTTCTGCACGCGATCCAGCTCGCCAAAGCGGAAGACCACGGCGCGGTTTTGCGGATCGATCTGGCGCACGTTGGACACCGCCCAGCCCAGTGCTGCCAGCAACGTCACGACGTACAAGCCCATAAACGCCAACCGACTCGCTTGCAGCCACGGGCTGTTCACTGCCGGGCGCTCGATCGGGGTCGAGTTCTGCTCACTCATGGCTGCGTTCCAGCTTTGCCATCCGGCTTGCCATCAAGGCTCGGCGGACCGTCCACCAATACGCGGAACGGCGCGGCGTCTGTGCGCAGAATTAGCTTGGTGGTAGGGCCAACGACCGTGCCAAGGGTGTCCAGCGAACGCAGCAGGTTGTACAGCTGCGGCGAGCTGGCGTAGGCGCGGCCATAGATCAGCGCGGCTTCGACACGGGATTGCGCTTCGATGTCAGCGGCTTTGACGGTAGCGTCTGCTTCGACGATCCGCGCATCGCGTTCCGCTGCGGAGCGAATCTGCGCGGCTTCACGCTTGCCGATGGCTGTGCGTTCGGTGGCGATGGTTTCACGTTCGGCGCGCATGCGGTCGACCGTCGCGTTGAGGGTCACCGACGGCAGTGTCAGACGCTCGACGCCCACTTGCAGGACGCGCACGCCATAGGTCGTCAGCAATTGCTTGTCGATCTGTTGGCGCAGTTGGTTTTCGAAGTCGCCGATCCGCACTTGATTGGCGTCGGTGTTGATCAGGCTCGACAGGTCGAAGCTCGCCGCCGTGGTTTCCAGCGCCGAACCGACGAAGGTGCGGATCTGCCGCGCCGCTTCGTCCGGTTCGTTCTGCACCGCACGCATGAAGCGCTTCACGTTGTCGGGGTCGCCCTGCACCTGCCAGGCGACGTAGGCCTGCACGATGATCCGCAGGCCGTCGCGGGTGCCGACGTCCTGCAAGCCGCTGGAGGTGGTGCGCAGCCGCAGGTCCACTGGAATCGCTGCCTCGAACGGCGCGGGCCAGCGCCAGCTCAAACCGGGGTCGAGCAGCACGCGGGACGGGTTACCGAACCGGGTGATGACGGTGGCTTCGCCAGAACGCACCTGCACCAGGCTCGCGGCTGCCACGGCAAATGCGATCAACACCGCTGCCAGCCCGGCGCGACGCCACGGAAAACCCACTGGCCTCGACGCTTCGCCGTGGTGGTGATGACCATGGTGATGGCCGTGACCGCCGTGGTCGTGACCCGAATGGTGGTGATGGTCGTGGGAATGAAACAGACTCAAGGGACGACTCCTTATTCAGCCATTGGCTGTTCAGCCGACTTTGGCGACGCCGCAGGGTCGACCGGGAGGGTGAAAGAACGCAGATCGATGGTGGGCGCGCTGGTGCCGCCCAGTCGATGATCCAGAACGAGCAATTTGGCGTGGGTCATGCCCAGGGTCAGTTGACTCAGATACTGCTCCAGCAGAAACGCCTGACCGGCCTTGGCGTAGCCTTGTTGTTCGGCGCTGAAACGCAGGTCCGCGCTTTGCGCCGTGGCCATGACTTCGCGGGATGTGGCGGCGGCTTGATCGTGCGCCACGCTGGCGTGCAACTGCGCCAGGTTGGCTTGATCGGCAGCGGCGCCTCGTTCGCGGGAAATGAGCGCTTGAGCGCTGATCTGCGCCGCTTGAACGGCGTGATACGCGTTGGCGGCACCGGCCGGCGGGTGAATCGATTCGACGACCGTCGCGAGGATTTCCACGCCGCTGTCGAGTTTTTTCAGGTCCCGCGCCACGGCAGTGCCAATGTCGGCGGCCAGATCAGTGCGCTGTTCGCCGAGTAATTCATCGAGGGTCCGCGAGGCGAAATCGTGGACCAGCACGCGGCTGGCGGTGCTGCGAATCAGGCTCGGAATGTCGGCGCTGTTGTAGGTCGCGGCCATAGCGGCCTGATCGTCTAGACCGATACGGTAGACGAAGCGCACGTCCATGTTGACGATCTGGAAGCTCTGCTTGTCGCCCGAGCCGCTGGCGATCACTTGGGATTTGTCGTTGATATGGGTCGCGTCCCACAGCCGATTGGCCACGGCAGGCGGCGGCCCTTCTGCCGGATCACGGACCTGTTCCGCGTCGTTGTTTTTGGCGTTGGCGCCCTCGGAAACGCTGGTCGCCAGCTCGTGCACGACGCCATTTTCCACCGGCAACACCGTCCCGAATGGCCATGGCAGCCCGGCGTGCAGGCCCGGTCCCATGACTTCGACGGGCTTGCCGAAACGCTCGTAAATGCCGCGCCCCTGCATCGGAATTTCGTGCACGCCGCTCAGGGCCCAACCCAACGCGACGATCACGGCCATGACGGGCAAGAAGGCGCGACGCATGTAGGTAAACGCCCAGATCTGCCGCAGGTCGATGCCGAAGCGGTTGTGCAATTCGTTCTGCAGCGCAGTCAGCGGACGCGGCGGCCAGCGCAGGAGACCAGCAGCGAAACTGCTGGCGACCAGACGCGGCTCAAGCCGGTCGTTGCGCGGGCTGAAGACTGAAAGCAGTGCGCGGATCAGCAATTCGACCGCCACCAGTCCCGGCAGCAGGCCGATCAACACCGCCAGACGCGCAGGCCAGACCCGCTCAACCGACGAAAAGAACAGACAAAGCGCCGCGATCAACAGCGTGCCAATGGCCATGCGCGTGATCTGCGCCAGTTGTTCGGCTTCAAGCCACGACGCTTCGGATTCGTTGCTGAACTGGCGTTCCAGCACCAACAGGCCAAAGCCGATTAGCAGCAACAGACCACCGACCACACTGCCGGTCAGGCCGACGTTGGTACCGATGAGTGTGAGGTTCCAGACCAACGAAATGCTGATCAGCGCCAGCAGTGACCAGCCCGCGAGCCAGAACACCGACGCCCCGATCTGACCGACCATCGAGGTTCCGGCCCCGCCGATGCGACCGAGCATGCGGTCGTACCAGCCCTGCTCGTTGGCAACGACGTCTTCGTCCGGCACCACCGCCACGTCGTCAGGCGCGATGACACGGGCGCGCCACAAGGCCACCACCTGCGTCGATTGCATCGCCGACGCCAGCACCAGCAGGCTCGCGGCGCTGTTGGTCAGCACGGCGGTCCATAGGGAATTGGGGGAAAACAGGTCAACAAACAGCGAAAGCACCAGGCCGATCACGCCCATGGCGCCCAGCACGTAGGTCAATCGCGACAGGCGCCGAGCATGAAAGCTCGCGCGCTGAAACCTCGGCAGACTTGCAGGCGTTGCACCTTCAACATCCAGATCAACCCGCATCGACACTCCACACCTTGCTGAACGCTGTAGTCATTACCCTGCCTGTCCACGTCGTGGGATACGCATCCCGAAACACAGTTTAACGGGGCGTTACGATATAACAGAAGTCGTGAAATTTTCGTCTGATCAACTCGTCGGAAGATGACGAATTATTCACTCAGACAGCCAGCAGACAGGTTAGCCCGCAAAGGGCGCCCTCACGACGTCATTTTCTGCGCGCGGGCCTTGCATCGGCGTGCGCCACAGCGTCAGATACGTCCTACAAAAATCCTCTAAAAATACACACCGTTGACCCGCCTTCTTCGATCCGCTCGACACGAGACGAGTGGCCGCTTGAAAGGTCAGCGCTGGAGCCCGTTCGATGCGTCAATTGCCTTCGCTGAATACCTTGCGCATCTTCGAAGAGGTCGCTCGGCACCGAAGTTTTAACAAGGCGGCGGAATCGCTGAACGTGACCCAAGGCGCCATCAGCCGGCAGATCAAGCAGCTCGAAGATTATCTGGGCATCACGCTGTTTATTCGCACGCCGCGAGGCCTGTTGCTCACCGAGTCGGGTGCCGCGCTGTCGCCGAATCTGGCCCAAGCGTTCGATCACATCGAACGTTCGCTGCAAGCCGTGCGCGTACCGAACCTGCGCCAACGCCTGCGCATTCTCGCTCCGCCGACGTGGGCCACGCGTTGGCTGTCGGTGCAACTGCGCACCTTCGTGCAGCGTTATCCGGACATCAGCCTGAGCATCACCAACCAGGCGAATCACGACGGATATGCGGAAGTGGACTGTCACATCCGCTTCGGACTAGAGGCGGACACCCACTGTCATAGCCAACTGTTGGTGATGGAGCGGCACATCGCGGTGGCAAGTCCTGAGTTATTCGACAACGGCGAAGCGCCGGACCTGCGGCGTTTTCCGCTGCTGCACATTCTCCACGAAGGCAAGCGCCTGAAGGTGTGGGAGAACTGGCTGGGCGCGGTGGGAAGAATCGATGTCGATGCGACGCAAGGGCTGGAATTCAGCACGCTGGATCAGGTGATCAACACCGCGTTGTCTGGGGGCGGACTGGCGGTGATCGACCGACAGATGATCGAGCGTGAACTGGCCAATGGCAGCCTGCTGCCGATCACCCCGGTGGAGGTCATCGGCCCGTACGGCTATTGGCTCGACATCCCGAACGACAAGTTCGGGCTGTCCAAGGTGCAGCTGTTTACCGAGTGGTTGAGTCTGGTGAGTAATCCGTGATTCCAGCAGATCTCTGCATCTCCCACAAAAATCCAGACAACCCAAAACGCTGCGCCGAACGCTGTCCTGTAGGAGCCGCCTTGGTGGCGAAGGCGGTACACCTGACAGAGAAGTGTTACCTGACACGCCGCTTTCGCCAGCAAGCCGGCTCCTACAACGATTGCGTTACGCCTGAGACGTCAGGGGAACCTCGGCAGAGGCGACACTCGGACCCTCCTTCACCGTACACGCCTGATTCAACGTCAACGCCTTGGTTTCCGGCGCCCACGCCCAGGAGATGATTGCGCCCAGCGCCAGAATCGCCGCGAGAATGCCCATGGTCGGGCTCAAGCCAATACCCGCCACGCTCACCGGCAACAGGAACGTACTGATCGCCGACCCCAGCCGACTGACCGCCGTGGCCAAACCAATCCCGCTGGCGCGCACTTCGGTCGGGAAGCTTTCTGCCGGGAACACGCCCACCAGGTTGCTCACCGCCGACAGCACCACCGTGAACAACGCAAACGCCAGCACCATCAGCAGCGTCGAGGCGCTTGGCAGCACCGCCAACACAAACAACGCGATCGCCAGAATGATGAACGAGTTGATCAGGAATCCTCGGCGGGTGAATTTCACGGTGCACCAGATGCCGATCAGAGCGCCGATGATCAGCAGCATGTTGAGCATCAGTTCGGTGCCGAAGCCCTCGGCCAGACCCATCTTCTGCAGAATCGACGGCAGGAAGGTGTAGATCGTGAAATACGGCATCACGATGCACACGAAGAACAGGCAGTTGAACAGCGTGCGCGTGCGGTACTCGGGGCTGAACAGAATCGCGTAACCCGAACGACGGTCGCTGGAGCGCTCTTCGTCCATGACTACGTGGTCGCCCAAGTGCTTTTTGACGATGGCACGCGCTTCGGCGACGCGGCCCTGATTGATCAGCCAGCGAGGCGATTCGGGGGTGCCGATGCGCGCGATCAGGATCAACGCCGCCGGAATGGCCGAGGACGACAGCATCCAGCGCCAGGCATCGTCACCCAGCGAAAGCATGGCCGTGCCCACGAAGGTTGCCGCCACGTAGCCGAAGGTCCAGATCACGCTGAATGAACCCAGCAGCACGCCGCGATGTTTCTTCGGCGAGAACTCGGCGAGCATGGCGTGGCCAACGCTGAAGTCGCCGCCCAGACCGATGCCGATCAGCACCCGACACAGGAACAGCTGCATCGCGGTTTCGGCGTAAAACTGCAACACCGACGCCGCCGTGATCAGCACGAAGCTGACGAGGAAGATTTTCTGGCGGCCCAGCCGATCGGAAATCCAGCCGAAGAACAGACTGCCGAGAAACAGGCCGATCAGCGCCGACGCCCCGATCAGACCCTGCCAGAACGCATCCAGGTGCAGCTGCGGGCTGAGCAGGGTAAACGCGATGCCGATCAGGCCAAGAATGTAGCCATCGGTGAAGTGCGCACCGAACGTCAGGCCTGCAATCTTGATGTGAAATTTACCGATGGGCAGATCATCGATTTGTACCGGTTGAACAGACATGTTTGCCTCCAGTTATTGTTATTGACGGAGAAGCGAAACCAGAATTTCCATATGAAGTTGATCGTTGTGATCGTTCCCACGCTCCGCGTGGGAATGCCAAATCGGGCGCTCCGCGCCCTGTCACCGACGCGAAGCGGAGCGTCGCAGGGTGCGTTCCCACGCGAGACGTGGGAACGATCAGCCGTTTAGAGCCCACCCATCAGCAGGTATTTGATTTCCAGATAGTCTTCCAGACCGTAACGCGATCCTTCGCGCCCCAGGCCCGACTCCTTGATGCCGCCGAACGGCGCGACTTCCGTGGAGATGATCCCTTCGTTGATGCCTACCATCCCTGCTTCCAGCCCTTCGGCCACTCGCCACACACGGCCAATGTCGCGGCTGTAGAAGTACGCCGACAGGCCAAACGGCGTGTCGTTGGCGCGGCGCAGCACTTCGGCTTCGTCCTTGAAGCGAAAACACGCGGCGACCGGGCCGAAGGTCTCTTCCTGAGCGATCAGCATCTGATCGTTCACTTCAGTAATCACGGTCGGCTCGAAGAACGTGCCGCCCAGCGCGTGACGCTGACCGCCACACAACAGCTTGCCGCCCTTCTCCAGCGCATCGCCGACGTGTTGCTCGACCTTGCCCAGTGCGGCGTTGTTGATCAGCGGACCTTGCTCGGTTTCGCCTTCCAGGGCGTTGCCGACGCGCATCGTCGCCACAGCGTCCGCCAGCTTGCGGGTGAAGGCGTCGTACACGGCGTCTTGAATGAAGAAGCGGTTCACGCAGACGCAGGTCTGCCCGGTGTTGCGGAATTTCGAGGCCATGGCGCCTTTGACGGCGGCGTCCAGGTCGGCGTCGTCGAACACAATGAACGGCGCGTTGCCGCCCAGTTCCAGCGAGACTTTTTTCAGCGTGTCGGCGGCCTGACGCATCAGCAATTTGCCGACGCGGGTCGAGCCGGTGAACGACAATTTGCGCACTACAGACGAGGCTTGCAGCGCGCCGCCAATGGCCACCGCATCGCCCGACACGACGTTGAACACGCCCGCTGGAATGCCTGCCTGTTCGGCCAGCACGGCCAGCGCGAATGCACACAGCGGGGTTTCCTCGGACGGCTTGAGAATCATCGTGCAGCCCGCCGCCAGCGCCGGGCCGACTTTGCGGGTGACCATCGCCAGCGGGAAGTTCCACGGAGTGATCGCCGCGACCACGCCGATGGCTTCCTTGGTGACGACGATGCGCGCATCGGCCTTGTGGCTCGGAATCACGTCGCCGTAGGCGCGCTTGGCTTCCTCGCCAAACCACTCCAGAAAGCTTGCGGCGTAGACGACCTCACCCATCGCTTCAGCAAACGGCTTGCCTTGCTCGCGGCTGAGCAGCGTCGCCAGCTCACGTTGATTGCTCAGCATCAGCTCGCTCCAGCGCTTGAGCTTCACGCTGCGTTCCTTCGCAGTGAGCTTGCGCCAGGCTGGCAACGCACGTTCAGCCGCGTCGATCGCCTGATTGGTTTCTTCAGCCCCACCCTTCTGCACTTGGGCGATCAGCTCGCCGGTGGCGGGGTTGGAGACGGGGTACGTCGGGCCGCCCGTCGTCCATTGACCGTCGATGTAATGCCCGTTGCGGATAAGCGCGCTCATGCCACGGCCTCGGTCAGGCTGAACACTTCAGTCGCAGGGCGTGCACTGCGCAGGATGCGTTTGCCAGCGGTGTAATCGTTGATCACGTCGCACGGCGTGTAGTTGCGCTCCAACTCGTACAGCTCATCGGCGTCGAGCCTGGTTTCCAGCGCGGCAAGGGCGCTGTCGAACTGTTGCGTGGTGTCGGCGCCCACCAGCATGCAATCGACACCCGGATGGTTGGCAACCCACGCCTGTGCGATCTGCGCGTTGGACACGCCACGACGCTGGGCCACGCGCTGCACTGAGTGCGCAATCTGGAACGAGGCTTCGTCGCTGTACATCTGTTGCGTGAAGAAGTCGGTCTGGTTGCGGGTCGATTGCACGTCGCCGGTCAACAAACCGCGCGCCAGCGGGCTGAACACGGAAACGCCCAGGCCCTGATCGCGGCAGAACGGAATCATCTCGCGCTCTTCTTCGCGGTAGGCGCAGTTCAGTTGCAGCTGCATGTTGATCGGCTTGACCCAGCCGTTGCGTTCGCAGGCCATGAGGATCTTCGCCAACTGGCCGGTGAGCATGGTCGAAACGCCGATGTAGCGTGCCTTGCCGGAGCGAACGATGTCGTTCATCGCGCTCATGGTTTCTTCGACGGGGGTGTTCACGTCGAAGTAATGCAGCATGAAGACGTCGACGTAATCCATGCCCAAACGGCTCAGGGAGGCGTCGATGCTGTCCATGATGTGTTTGCGCGAATGACCACTGGCGTTTTTGCCGGAGCGGGTGCCGTAGCCGACCTTAGTGGTGATCACCAGGTCTTCGCGACGGGCCAGGCGCTTGACGATGCGGCCCACTACTTCTTCGCCGACGCCTGCGGAATAAAAGTCCGCCAGGTCGATGAAGTTGACGCCGTTTTCCAGCGCGTGACGCACGATCGGCTCGCTTTTCTTCTCGTCGAAGATCCACGGTTTCCAGTCAGGCGTGCCCATGTTCATGGTGCCCAGGCACAGCCGCGAAACCTCGAGGCCCGAATTTCCCAAACGAATGTATTGCATGGCGCGGACCTCAGGCTTTAGGCGTGTAGAACGGGTTGCTGATGCGGTTGACCACATCGGCCAGTTGCGAGCGTTCCGGCTTGCCGGTCACAGCGGCACGAATCGCGTTGCGGCAGGCGTTATAGTTGTTCAGGTAGACGGCATCCAGATCGTCGCAGGCCGGGTTGACCCAGTTGGCAGTGACGATGGCCCACTCGTCTTCGGCTTCGGCAGGCAAGGTGCCGTCGAGCAGCGCTTCGGTGACGGCCTTGGCGATACCAGCCTGAGAAGCGCCCCACGTGGCGTTGCCGTGCAGGTCGCTGCCGATGGCGGCTTTGTTCACATAAAGCGTCATCGGTTTGACCGGGATGTTCGGCTGGGCGATGACCATGAACGGGCAGTGACCCTGGCTTGGCGAGGCAAGGCTGTTGGCGAAGGCTTGACCCGCAGGGCCGTTGCGGGGGCCGATCATGATGTTGATGTGGGCGGCGTTGACGCCTGGGCCTTCGAAGCCTTCACCGATGTACAGGTCGAGTTTTTTCATGGGGTGTTCTCCGGAACGGAAAAATGCGGGTGATCAGAACCGCACGCGGATGCCGGGCATCACGTGACGAATGGAGGAAGTCGGAGAGCGCCGCATGGGGCTGGACGGAATCAGGGCGTGCAGAGAAGTCATATCGCAAGCGCTCTTTGTTGTTGTGGGTGAGCTGTGATGCGATTTGTATCACCGGGGATTTCGGGGCCAGTAACCATAAAAACTCATGGGGGTATGAGTGCAGGTCATACCCCCACAGTGCCGCACTGTTCGTTGTAGTGTGGGAGCGAATTCATTCGCGAAACGGCGATACATCCGATGAAGAAGCGTCGCCTGACGAATCGTTTCGCGAGTGAATTCGCTCCTACAGGTTTCGGCTCAGGCATCCAACACAACCTCAAACTTGCACTATGCTCCCAGAAAGTTATCCACAGGGGAGCGGCCCGCGATCATGCTGACCACACTCAAGACCTGGCTGCTCAAAATCCTGCATCCGGTGGCCAAGGTTCTGTTCGATGACGGCGTGCGCGCTATTCACGTGACGTCATGCGCGGGGCTCATTTCCGCGGCCGTCGGGATGCTGGTGGCCGCGTTTGCCGCGTACCCGCCGATCTTCCTGTTGATTCCGATCTGGATGCTGATTCGGATGCTGTTCAACGCGGTGGAGACGTTGCTGGTGACAGAGTTCGGACAACACTCCAGATTCGGCACCTGCGCCCACGAATTAAGCCGAGTTGTCGCCGAAACCGCTCTATTTCTGCCGTTTGCAGTGATTCCCAAGGTCAGCCTGTTGCTGGTGCTGACGGTCACACTGCTGGCGATTTTCAGTGAATTCGCCGGTTTGCTCGGGCCGTTGATCAAGGCGTCTCGTCGGCGGGATGGCCCCCTGAAAAGCCACGTGCGCATGCTGTGTTTTGGTCTGTTTGGCGTAGGCATCGCCTCGGAGCGCGTCCTCACAGCGCCGATCAACATCATCATGGCAGTGATGGCCATTCTGCTGCTGGTGACCATCGTCAGACGCATTCGGGGCGCAGTGGCTGAAGTGACAAAGCCTGCCACCACCCCTATCGCCAAGGTTTATGCACAAGATTGAAGAAAGTGTTTCAATAGCTTTACACACAGACTGCCAACACGTTATCCACAGGGCTCATTCCGTGCACCTATTCTTTTAGGAAACGCCGGAGCTCTCGACGGCAGCGAAAGCAATCATCCAGGCCTAAACCGTTTCAGCCTTGTAAAACCCTGGCCTTGACCTCACCTCACTCCTGAGTCGATATTACGGACATAATTTTTCTCTGATAGGGTCCATCAAGACATTCGCGGAGAGCGGACTACGCTTCCTCCACTGTCATTTCTTCATTCAGGAGTACGCTCATGAGTCACTACGACGTTGTCATCATTGGCGGCGGCCCAGGCGGCTACAACGCAGCCATTCACGCCGGTCAGAAAGGTTTGAAGGTTGCGTGCATTGAGGGCCGCGAGACCTTGGGCGGCACCTGCCTGAATGTGGGATGCATCCCGTCCAAATCCCTGCTGCACGCCTCTGAGCTGTACGAAGCGGCGACAGGCGATGAATTCAAAAAGCTCGGCATTGAGGTCACGCCGACCCTGAATCTGGCGCAGATGATGGCGCAGAAGGTTGAGAGTGTGACCGGCCTGACCAAGGGCATCGAGTTTCTGTTTCGCAAGTACAAAGCCGAGTGGATCAAGGGCTGGGGTCGTCTGGCCGGGCCGGGCAAGGTCATCGTCACCGATGCCAGCGGCGCCGAAACCGAGCTGACGGCCAAGGACATCATCATCGCCACCGGCTCCGAACCGACCCCTCTGCCGGGGGTGACCATCGATAACCAGCGCATTCTCGATTCGACCGGCGCGCTGTCCCTGAGCGAAGTACCCAAGCACTTGGTAGTGATTGGTGCAGGCGTGATCGGCCTTGAGCTGGGGTCCGTTTGGCGTCGTCTGGGGGCCAAAGTCACGGTCGTGGAATTCCTCGATCACGTGGCCCACGGCTCGGATCTGGAGACTGGCAAGACGCTGCATCGCTCGCTGTCGCGTCAGGGCATGAATTTCAAACTCAGCTCCAAAGTGACGTCGGCCGTCGCCAGTGACACAGGCGTGAGTCTGACAGTCGAGCCCGCCGCCGGTGGCGAAGCCGAAGTGATTGAAGCGGACTACGTGCTGGTGTCCATCGGCCGACGTCCGGTCACGAAAGGTCTGGGGCTGGAAACAGTGGGGCTTGAAGTCGACAAGCGCGGCGTCCTGGCCAACAAAGGCCATCGCACGTCAGTGGACGGCATCTGGGTGATTGGCGACGTGACCTCCGGCCCGATGCTTGCGCACAAGGCCGAAGACGAAGCGGCAGTGTGCGTCGAGCGGATCGTCGGCAAGAAGGGCGAGCTGAATTACAACCTGATCCCCAACGTGATTTACACCTGGCCGGAGCTGGCCAGCGTCGGTAAAACCGAGGAGCAATTGAAGGAGGAAGGCCGCGCCTACAAGGTGGGAAAATTCCCGTTCAGCGCCAACAGCCGGGCCAAGGTCAATCACGAAGCAGACGGCTTCGCCAAAGTGCTGGCTGATGAAAAAACCGACGAGATTCTGGGTGTGCATCTGGTTGGGCCAAGCGTCAGCGAGATGATTGCCGAGTACTGCGTGGCGATGGAGTTTGCAGCGTCGGCGGAAGACATCGCGCTGACCTGCCATCCGCACCCTACCCGCTCCGAGGCCTTGCGCCAGGCGGCGATGGCTGTGGGTGGGCATACGACGCAGGCATGAGCCCAAGGTCGACGATTGAACCGCGGCCTGCTGATGATCCTGTGGGAGCGAATTTATTCGCGATTGGCCGGTGCAGCCGATACATCTCTATCGTCTGCCCATTTTTCGCGAATGAATTCGCTCCCACAGAAATTCGGGATGGCTCTGTCACACCGGCAAATGCCCCAAAGGCAACGGCCCTTGCTGCTTGAGGGTGCGTATCGCGAAGTTGCTGCGAATGTCCCGAACGCTGGGCATTTTCAGCAGCGTGTCTGTGAGAAACCGGTCGTAGCTGCGTAAGTCGGGCACCACCACGTGCAGCAGAAAATCCGATTCGCCGGAAACGATGTGCGCCGATATCACCTCGGGCAACACTGAGACCATCTGCTGAAACTTCTGCGCCTCGTCTTCGTGATGGCGGTCGACTTTCACCCCGATGAACACCGTCAATCCCAGACCCACTGCATCGGCATCCAGCGTTGCCTGGTAGCCACTGATCACCCCCGCCTCTTCCAGTTGCCTGACCCGTCGCAGGCATGGCGAAGCTGACAACCCGATCTCATCTGCCAGTTGAACGTTGGTCAATCGACCGTCCCGTTGCAAAGCATTGAGAATGCGGCGGTCGTAGGCGTCGAGCTTCACATTTGACGGATTTGGCACGGAAGACTCCGTTTCAGCAGGGCTATGAGCAGAAGATGCCAATACTAAGCCATTCAAGGGTCAAACACGCAAGCACCTGCCCCACCCTCTCGCCTTAGAATTTTCCTCCATCACCCCTTCATCCGAGAACCGAACCATGGAACACATCGCGCTGTTTATCGCTGCCCTGTCGATGATCCTGCTGGTGCCGGGCCCAGACATGATCCTGCTGCTCCAGACCGGCGCCCGTCACGGTCGTGGCAAAGCACTGGCGACGGCGCTCGGATTGGCCATCGCTCGTGGCGGTCATGTGGCGTTGGCTGCGCTGGGGCTGGCAACGTTGTTCAAAGTCTCGCCCTGGACATTCGAAGCCGTGCGCATCATCGGCGCCGCATACCTGCTGTGGCTGGGGCTCAAGATGTTCAAACCGGGCGCGATGAGCATGACGGCCCAAGGCGGCGAGGGTGGGACGGCGCTCTCTTGGCGCGCAGCCGTCGGGCGCGGGCTTTTGACCAACCTGCTCAACCCCAAAGCCCTGCTGTTTTGCTCGGTGCTGCTGCCGCAATTCATCGACCCACACGCGGGTTCGGTGGCCGGACAGTTCGCTGAACTGGGGGTGATTCTGGTGCTGGTCGGCCTGTCGTTCGACAGCGTGTACGCAATGGCAGGCGGCTGGATCGGTCGATGGCTGGCCCGCAGCGCGACCGCGCAACGCATTCAACAATGGGTGTTCGGCACGATGCTGATCGGTTTCGCCGTGCGCCTGGCTTTTATCCAGCAGGCGTGAACACCTGCCCTGAAACACAACTCGCAATACTCTGAATGCTCACAAGTAGCCCTCTGAAACGATTTTTTCTCTTTTTTGCGAACAAGATGCCGAGATTGTTATCTGTTTGTTGGTAATTTGCGTTCGGCAAGGATTGGGAAAGCGCACTTTTATGTGCAGGAAGGCACGGCATTTCTTCAGAGGCTTCACCTTATGAATCGCAGGAATCTACTGAAAGCTTCCATGGCGCTGGCAGCCTATAGTGCGCTGCCAGCCACGGGTCTTTATGCAGCACGCGCCCTGGCGGCAGCAGCAGATGGCGACATCGAACATTTCGACTTCAAAACGTTGCAAGACCTCGCCAAACAGATGGCCGGCAAAGCCTACGTCAGCACCAAGCAAAACTTGCCGCCCACGCTGGCAAACATGACGCCTCAGCAGTTCAACGCGATCAAATACGACGCAGGCCATTCCCTTTGGAATGATGTCAAAGGCCAGTTGGACGTGCATTTCTTCCACGTCGGCGCAGGCTTCAAGACGCCGGTGCGCATGTACAGCGTGGACCCCGCGACGAACGAGGCGCGTGAGGTGCATTTCCGCCCCGAGCTGTTCAACTATGAAGCCAGCCGCATCGATCAGACCCAACTCAAGGGTGATCTGGGTTTTGCAGGCTTCAAGCTGTTCAAGGCCCCGGAAATCGCGATCAACGACATTCTGTCGTTCCTCGGCGCCAGCTATTTCCGCGCGATCGACAGCAACAAGCAGTACGGGCTGTCGGCCCGGGGCCTGGCGATCGACACCTACGCCCACAAGCCCGAAGAGTTTCCTGACTTCACCAAGTTCTGGTTCGAAAAACCGACCAAGGACGCCACCCGCTTCGTGGTCTACGCGCTGCTGGATTCGCCGAGCGCGACCGGTGCTTACAAATTCGATATCGATTGCCAGGCCGATCGCGTGGTTATGGACATCGACGCGCACATCAACGCCCGCGCCGACATCGAACAAATGGGCATTGCGACCATGACCAGCATGTTCAGCTGTGGCACTCATGAACGCCGGATGTGCGACACCATTCACCCGGAAATCCATGACTCGGACCGCCTGGCCATGTGGCGCGGCAACGGCGAGTGGATCTGCCGTCCGCTGAACAACCCCGCGAAGCTCCAGTTCAACGCCTTTGCCGACAAAGACCCGAAAGGTTTTGGCCTGGTACAGACCGATCACGAGTTCAAGACCTATCAGGACACCGTCGACTGGTATCACCGTCGACCGAGCCTGTGGGTCGAGCCGACGACGGCCTGGGGCGAGGGCTCCATCGATCTGATGGAACTGCCAACCACCGGCGAGACGCTGGATAACATCGTTGCGTTCTGGAACCCGAAAGTGCCGATCAAGGCCGGAATGTCCATGAATTACGGCTACAAGCTGTACTGGAGCCCGTTGCCGCCGGTGAGTACGCCATTGGCGCAGGTGCACGCGACACGTTCGGGCATGGGCGGCTTCATCGAAGGCTGGGCACCCGGCGAGCATTACCCGGATGTCTGGGCACGCCGCTTTGCGGTGGACTTCAATGGTGGGGGCATCGACCGGCTGCCGGAAGGCTCGGCCATCGAGCCTATGGTCACCGTGTCGAACGGCAAAGTGCAGGATTTCAACGTGCTGGTGCTGCCGGACATCAAAGGCTTCCGCGTGAGCTTTGACTGGTACCCGACCAGTGATTCGGTGGACCCGGTGGAGATGCGCATGTTCATCAAGACTGGCGACCGTACGCTGAGCGAGACCTGGCTGTATCAGTACTTCCCGCCTGCGGCTGATAAGCGTAAATACACCTGAGTTCGGTGTCCGGACTCTGGTCCGGTGATGAACCCTTTGTGGGAGCGAATTCATTCGCGAAGTTCGGTCAGGCGATAGAGATGCGTCGTCTGTACCCGGATTCGCGAATAAATTCGCTCCCACAGATGGGCCCGCGTCAATCTTTCATTCCGTGGCGCTGATGAACTTCTGTAGGAGCGAATTTATTCGCGAAGGTTGTTCAGGCGGTGGAGATGGGTCGAACGAGGCGGATATGTAACGAAAATGAGCCATAGGATTGAAGTACAAGGCTCACTTTTTTTCTCCGTTTATTAGCGTCAATTTTTACACTCTCAATAATTTCAATAAGTTACACATCCTGATTTTTAATCGTTATTCAAACTGTCCGAAAATTTGACTATTTCATTGACAGCCCATTGATCTGCGGCTGATATATCCCCTGTCACGCCGCTTTGAGAGGGACCCATTCGGCAATTCCCTCCCGTCACGGCCCTCCAGCACACAAGGATTTACCGATCTGATCGACGGCGTTTGCCGACGTCGGCGAGCGGTAGCGTGGCCACGACGCTTCTTTCATTTGTCACCCTATTTTCGATCCAGCGCTCCTGAGAGGCTGTTCCCATGATGTCGCCTACCCCCGCTTACGTTGAAAAGCCGTCGATCATGTCCTTCGACAAATCGACGGCCATCGTTCTGGTCGCGATCAGCCTGATTCTGGTCGAGACCTTCTCTGGCGCCTTGCGCTTCTACCTGGACAAGGCTGGCATCTCGGTGTTGCTGTACGCCCCGAAAGTCGCCTGCCTGCTGTTCTTCGCGCTGGAACTCGGCCGGTTCAAGGCCGGGCCAGGCGTATGGCTGAGCTTCATCGCCCTGCTGCTGTCTTCTGCGTGGGCCGTGCTGAATGGCGCGGGGGCAGGAAACTTCGCTTTTGCCTTGTACGGCATCAGCCCGTTGCTGTTCGGGCTGGCGTGCGGCGATCAGATCACCAAGCACAAACGGCTGTTCATGTGGGCCATCGCCTTTGCATTGGCGGCCTCGCTGGCGGGCATCGCGATGGACAAGTACACCGACCTGCCGTGGAAGGGCTACAGCTACAGCATTGGCGGCACCGAGCTGAGCGCCAACACAACCTGGGCCTCCGAAGACGCCGACCGGCCTGCCGGGTTCGCCCGGATTTCCAGCGCGCTGGCGATCATCATCTCGATTTTCAGCCTGTACCTGATGACCACCGTGCGTTCGAGGATGCTGGCCATCGCCATCTGCGCCGCCGGGCTGGCGGGGGTGATTCTGACCACCAGTAAAGCGCCGGTCCTGGCCTTCGCGGGCGCCGTTGGCCTGCTGTTGATCACCCGCTTTCGATGGACCACCCGCGGTGCCATCGTGGTGGCGGTGTTGCTCGGGATGGCGTTGCCGTTCGTGGCGATGATGTACGACTTCGACCCCAACAAGATTTCGACTGGCAGCTCGCTGTCATCGATCTACGACCGACTGGTCAACACCTGGCCTAACGTGATCCGCGAACTGGTCAGCGAAGACCGTGCCTACACCGGCGCCGGATTCGGACTGGTGGGCAGTTCGGTGGCGGCCTTCCCGGTGGTGGGTGCCGACCTGTTCATGGTGTCCGACAGCACCGTCGTTTACCTCTGGGCGGCCTTTGGTGTGGCGGGGTTGTTCCTCTACGCGCTGCACATCCCGCTGTTCATCACTCTGGCTGACATCACGACCCGCTATGGCCGGGCGATGCTCGCCACCAGCTTCTGCATCTGCATCGTCAGTTGGACGACTGACACACTTGAAGTAACGCTGGCGAACCTGTTCCTCGGCATGGCCATCGGGCATGCAATGGCGGCGAGGTCGCACGTGAAGGCCGTCGCCCCAAAGCCGGTTGAAGCGGCACCCTGGGCCGGTCTCCCCGGCCTGAGCTGATCCCACAAAGGAATGCGTGCGCATGAGCCTATCGCGTATTGGCCGTGGAGGCCTGTTGCTGCTGTCGTGCCTGATCTCTACTTACGTCACGGCTGCCGATTCATTCATCGTCGGTGTCGCCACCCACTCGATGAACAACGTTAACCAGCCGCTGCGTAGTCTGGAGCTGGCCAGCCTGGCGGGCGTCACCTCGGTGCGTGATGACGGGTTCTGGTCCACCGCTGAACCGGCGCCCAATCAGCTGCAAATCATCCCTCCATGGCGGGCGTGGCTCGCCAAGGCCAACGCGTTGAACCAAGCACCGATCGTCATCCTCGGTTACGGCACGTCCTTCAATGGCAACGCCAAGCCGCGCACGCCCGAGGTGAAGATTCCGTACCTGAAATACGTCGATTACCTCACCCGCCAGTTGGGCAATCCGGTGAAGTACTACGAGGTTTGGAACGAGTGGGACATCGAGGGGCCAACCGACTCGCGCCTGAGCCGGGATTACGTCGCCATCGTGAAGGAAGCGGCACCGATCATTCGCAAAAACAATCCACAGGCCAAAGTGCTGGCGGGTGCGGTGACGTCTGCGGGCATCAAGGGTGGTTTCGTGGATCGCCTGCTGACGGCGGGCATCATGAATTACGCAGATGGCATTTCGCTCCATCCTTACGTGCACTGCGAGGGACGCGACCACAACACACCGGAAAGCTGGATTAACTGGATGCGCGATCTTGACCGGCGCTTCACGGGCCTGGCCCATGAGCCTGTGCCTCTGTACTTGACCGAAATGAGCTGGCCAAGTCATGAGGGCAATTGCGGCATCGACACTACGCGTCAGGCCGCTTACCTGGCCCGCGCCTGGTTTCTCGCTCGCACCGTGCCTTCGATCAAGGGCATCTGGTGGTACGACCTGATCAACGATGGCAACAAGCGCGACGATCAGGAACACAACTTTGGCTTGCTGAACGTGGACCTGAGCCCCAAACCGGCCTACTCGGTGCTCAAAGCGATCAGCCCCTACTTGAAAGACTTCGAGTACGACGCCAGCGCCAGTTTGCAGTCTGACGGCCTCTACAAACTGGTGTTCAGCGATGGACGCGAACGGATCGTCGTGGCCTGGGCCACGGGACGCACCCGGGAAGACCAGGTCGTCAGCCACGCGATGAACAACGCGCCGTTGCGGGTGCTCGATACTCAAATGGCGAGCAAGGGGATGGTAAACAGCGAGCAACGCTGGAGCTGCACCGGCGACCGTTGCACGGCGTCTGTCAGTCTTACCGAGTTTCCAAAAATCATCCGGCTAAGCCCCGGCGCCTGACTCAACCACCCTGAAAAGCCCGCCTGACCTCGTCTGCGCGGGCTTTTTTCGTGGTTTTTCGTGAAACGACCTGCAAATAGTGGCATTACGACACGTGCTCGACATTTTCCGCTGCTAGGCTTGGGCTCCTTCATGGATGCCCATGATCGGGGGAAGGTATGGGGTTACGTTGCAGACTGCTCGCTGTGTGCTTGCTCTGTTTGATCGCGCTGCCCGTTGCTGCGGAAGCCTTCGTGGCAGGCACTGCGCAGTGGAAGCCCTATGCGTTCGAGGACGATAACGGTCGCCTGCGCGGCTTGGCCGTGGACATCACCCGCCGAGTGATGCAACTCGCGAACGTGGACGTCACCTTCGTCACGTACCCCGTCAACCGTCTGCAATCGATGCTGCAAAAGAACGAAATCGACCTCAACTACGCCGACGCGGTGATCTGGAACACCCCTGAAGAACGACAGCATTATGTGTTCTCCAAACCCTACGCCATCGTCAGCGAGCACCTGTATTTCCTCGCAGACCATCCCGCGCTCGGACAACCCATCGAGCAGATGGATCACCTCACCATCGGCACAGTACGCGGCTACACCTACGCGGCGTTGGAACCGGCCCTTGAAACTCACCGTCTCGGCCGGCTTGAGACCTCTCAGGACGACGCCCTGATCAAGCTGCTGCAAAGCCGACGCGTCGATGCGATTGCCATGGTGGACGATATTTTCGAAGGTTTGATCAACACCACCCACCTTGATCCTACCCAGTTCCGCCAGGGCGCCAAGCTCAGCGAAGCGCCGCTGGTAATCAAACTCCAACCGGCACACGCGAAATGGCTCGGGCAAATCAACCACGCCATCGATACCCTGCGCCGCACTGGAGAGCTGGATGGCATCAGACGGCGCTATCTGCCAGGGAACACTGCGGTGGCGTGCGCAGCCACGGGAACGAGGTGTTAGACAGGTCTCAGAAATAGCGCTGACTTGTAGGCGCCGGCTTGCTGGCGAAAGCGTCGGATCAGTTGACGATTTGCCGTCTGATGCACCGCGTTCGCTAGCAAACCGGCCCCACAGTCGATTTGATTCAAATCGTGACAGTCATCCCCAACATCTCCCGCGCGATACGATCCGCATCCACGAACGCTCGCGAATAGCTGCCGGACGACGGCACGTAGTGGTTGTAGTACGTCGCTCCCTCAACGATGGGGCCGGTTATCCACAGGTGGTGCTGCGCCTTGCCGTGGCTGTCCACATACACACCCTCTACATCTTCAGCCGCGCTGTGGATAATTCCGGCGGCGCGTAATTGGCGGATGATCGCGGGGTGGCCATCGGCTTTTCGGGCGTCACTGCCATGGGCGTGCACGCTGGCGTCCAGCACCAAGGTGCGTCCGTCTCCCAATGCGACTGAAACGGCGCCATTTTCAGGGTTGTAAATAACATGTGTGCTATGAACCCACTGAATGACGCCTGCTTCGGCCAGGGCCAGCAACTCTTGATGCCGCTCTTTTTGCGGTCCAGCGACCATGCGGTTGACCAGTGGAGCGTATTTGTTGAAAAAAACCGTGTGTGACGTCGGCGTCAGGCCTCGGTTATCCACAACTCGCCTGAGCTGTTCGCGGCAACTTCTCCACACCTCAACGGCTGCCTTTATCGGGCTGTGGTCCAGATCAAGAATGCTTTCTTGTAGATCATCGCGGATGAACGCTTCGACCCACCCCTGATATTTATCCACAAGGGCAGCCATGCTGCGAGGGTTGTACACGCTGTCAACCAGAAGCGGCACCTCAAAAAGCTCGGCAAGCTCGCGATGTTTGGCTTCGATCTCGCCCTGGTAAAACGCAGTTGCGACCTCCGTTTTGATGCGAAGGGCCGAGTCGCCTTGCTGCGCTGCGACCATGCCGAAGTACTCCGCAAGCATCTCGGCCTTGAGCAGCGGCAGCACCTGCGCTTCGAAGTCCAGCCCGTCCGGGTGCCGGGCGCGAAGATTGGCCACCGCAGACAGCGTGAAGATCAGCGCGGGTGCTCCCACACGATGGGGCGTGATGTCGGGGCGTGTGCGGTAAGGCAGACCGCTGCGGGAGTACATGAATACCTGCGGTTCCTGACCTGATGCCTGATAGCGCAGTCCATCGGGTTCTTGCACAAAGCGCCCGCCTCTGCCAATGGTCAACCCGGCGACAACGTCCATTGCAGCCAGGCCGAGCCCCTCAACGCCCACCGCATCTGTGGATGAAATCGTTTGCAGCGAATACGGTTGTGGATAAGCCTTTAGACGCGTCGTCCTCTGAGTGATCGGCGGCGCTGAATTCCAATTTTCAGCATGGCCGACCGTGATCAAAAGCCAGTCGACGCGGTGTTTTTTAACCCCTGTGGACAATTCAAAACGGCCCTGATCGGTGTAGTTGACGTTATCCACAGTACGCGCATGATGAATCACCTGAACCTGCTCGGGCAGCGTCCGAATCACCTCGTCATAAGTCCACGCGAGGTATTCGCCTAGCCAGGAACGGGGCAGAAACTCATTGGGCTTCACCACACGCTCGGCGGATT
Source organism: Pseudomonas sp. NPDC088368 (assembly GCF_044753445.1). NCBI lineage: Bacteria > Pseudomonadati > Pseudomonadota > Gammaproteobacteria > Pseudomonadales > Pseudomonadaceae > Pseudomonas > Pseudomonas sp. NPDC088368. Next base: position 21,073 of record NZ_JBIVNG010000005.1, on the reverse strand, counting down.
TGAAACGCAGACACCACTCGTAGAAATTCGGCCCTTGTCGGCCCGTCAACCCGCCCAGAGCAGCCTGATCAGGGAACATGGAAATCTGCGACGCCACAGTGTTGAGCATCAAATACTCTGGCTGCTCAACCGAATGCAGGCCCGGCCCCGGCCGATGGGGATCGAACACATTGATCTCCACCCGCCGCTCACCCTCGCCCGCCAACGCGCAAAGACGCTCCAGCACGGTCAGCCCACGTGACCCACAGCCGACAATGCCAATTTTGATTGCCGGTTTTTGCCCGACTTTATCCACAGGGGTCGTTTCTACGAAGGACCTATCAAGGCGCAGATCGGCACTCAATTCCATCTCAGTGTTTCTCCGAAGAACGAGTCGATGGCGACGGCGCGGCCATCCGCTAGCGCCGTGTCTACGACGAATTTGCTCAACGCGAGGTCCAGCACACCCAGCCCGAAAGGCGAGAAGATCGAGGGTTTGCCCGGATCAAGCCTCACCTCGCCGCGAATCAACCCGGCCAGAGTACCGTTCATGAATTCACGGTTGCCGGTCACTTGCTCCGCCAAATGCGGCGAGGTATTGGCCTTCATACAATGCTCGACGTCATCGCACAGATTGTTAGCCGTCAGCAGCAGTTGAGGGGCAACGTCGCGCAGCGATATGTTCAGCACCACCTGACCGGCGCGGAACGCCATCGGCGGCTTCACATACGGCTCACCCGCCGTGGTGGCGAAGATCACGAGATCTGCCGCCAGCGCGTCTTCCAATAAGCCCGTGCGGGCTGTGCATAAGTCGGTCTGCTCAATGAATCCCTTCAACGCCAAGGCCGACGCGTCGTCAAAGTCGTGCACCACCGCTTGTTCGATCTCCCAACTTTCCACCGCCAGCATCCGAGCAATGTTGCGGGCGATAACGCCTGCGCCGATGAATCCCACAGACTTCGCCTGACGCGACTGACCATTGAGCCAGTAAGCGCCTGACACCGCTGACGCCGCTGTTCTGACCGCGCTGATCTGAGCGCCTTCAAGGCAGGCATAGGGGTAGCCCGTTTCGCGATCATTGAGGATCACCACCGCCGAGGCGCGAGGTTTTTGCTGGGCGACGTTACCGGGAAAGCTGGAGATCCATTTGATGCCCGCGACGGCGTCGTCACCCTCCAGCGATGCGGGTAGCGCGATGATGCGGTTGGCGGGTTGCTGTGGAAAACGCAGGAAGTAGCTGTCCGGGTTGAGGGTCTGACCGTCGTGATGTTGCAGATAAACCTGTTCGACGCGCGCGACCATGGTGTGCGCCTGGCTGTCGAGGATGTCCTTGATCACGGCGCCCGGGATGACATGGAATTCAGACATTCAACGCTTCCCCCTCGAAGGTGTGGACGTAGGTGTTCAGGTAGCGGCTAATGGGCTGCGACGACAGCGCGGTCAGCTCGGCTCGCCCGAATTTCTGCATGACCCATTCATCGTTGTAGATCGTTTCGAGGTAGCGCTCGCCAGCGTCGGGGGAGATCGCCACCACCACCGCATCTTTGGGAATCCCCAGCGAGGGCGCCGCCAGCCCCGCGACCACCGTGCCGGTCGATCCCCCCGCCAAGACGCCGTTGGACTTGGCCAGCCAGCGACACATGGCGACGGTGGCGCGCTCATCCACCACTTGCTGTTTGTGCAGATGGTTGGCGCGGAAAATCGGCGGCATCTGGCTCGAACCCAATCCCGGAATGAAGCGCTTCCCCGGCGCCTGGCCGAAAGTGACCGACCCTGTGCTGTCCACGGCGATGATCCTGGTGCGTGGCGAATGCTTGCGAAAATACTGCACGCAGCCCATCAACGTGCCCGTGGTGCCTGCGCCAACCACCAGGTAATCCAGCGCCGGAAATGCGATGTGAATCGAGCGCGCCGTGGTTTGCTCATGGGTGCGGGCGTTGGCCGGGTTGCTGTACTGGTTGAGCCACAGATAGCGCGGATCGCGCGCCACGGTGTCGCGGATGTAGCGAATGCGAGTGCCGAGGTAGCCGTCGTTATCGTCGCGCTCGGTGACGATGACGATCTGCGCGCCGAAGGCTTCCATCATCTTGATGTTGTGCAGGTTGGTGTTGGGATCGACCACGCAGCAAAACTTGTAGCCGCGTTCGGCGCAGATCATTGCCAGTGCCACGCCAAGATTGCCCGAAGATGACTCGATCAACACCGTGTCTCTGTGGATAAGTCGGCGCTCGGCGTAGGAGTCGATCAGGCCGATGGCGGTTTTCATCTTGATCGAACCGGCCGGGTTGCAGGATTCGAGCTTGAGGTGCAGATTCTCGAACCCCAAACCCTTGAGCCGGACGAAGTTCGAATCGCCCACGATATGCGAGATGAAGTTCATGGCCGTGCCTCAGCCCGTGCGGCCATTGAGCGCTTGGGATGTGCCACCACCGGCGCCAGTTGCCGAGGTTGCGTGGCGAGCAAGGCGTCGGTCAGTTGCTGGGCGCGCAGTGCGACCATGGAAAACGACTGCGCGTCGCTGATGCCGTGGGTTTTTTCTGACGTGCCGTTGGCCAGAATCTGCACGCCCTCGCTGTGTTGAAGGCCCACGCGGTAGTGCCGGTCCACGGCCAGATGGCCGTCTTCTTCGCGCAGCAACCAAGGTTGCAGCAAGGTGAGCAACGGCGGCACCGCGAGCTGCTCATAACCAGTGCCGAGGACGATGCCATCGACATAAAGCGTGGTTTCAAGCCCCGTGTTGCTGTCGCGCAGGACGACGGAATACGCGTCGCCCACCTTCTCGACGGAGATGACGTTGGACCACGTGTGCAGGTTCAAGCGCTGATGCCCGCTGACCTCGCCTTCGTACATGAAGGAGTACAACGCCTGACTTTCATCAGCGTCGATGCCTGCGTAGTTGGTCGAACGGATCTCGTCGAACACCTTGCTGCGACGGGATGGGTCCAGTTGGTGGAAGTAATCGACCTGCTCTGGCAAGAACGCCATGTTCGGAAACTGCCCCAGTTGCCCGACCCGGAAACCCACGCCCCTGTGGACAGAATGCACTTGCGTGGTCGGCGCGGCACCGAGCAGATGCGCCACTGCCTCGCCTGCGCTTTGGCCCGACCCCAGCACCAGCCAGCGCTGGGCAATCGGCCCGCCGCCGAGGTGGATGTTCTTCAAATACTGCGAGGTGTGGAAAACCCGCCCGCCCAAGTGAGGGCTGAACGCTTCGGGAATGTTGGGCAAACTGCCGTGGGAAAGCACCAGCCGCTTGGTACGATAGGTCCCTTGAGCGGTGACCACATCCACTGCGCGCAGGATGCCTTTTTCCGCAACGGGCAACACATCCAGCACGCCTTCATCGTAGGAGACGTAGTCTTTTAATTGCGCGGCGACCCACCCGATGTAGTCGGACCATTCAACGCGGCTTGCGGGACGTCCCAGCAGACCGAACTTGTACAGCCGCCCTTTCTCCTTGAGGTACATCGCGAAGGAGAAACGGCTGCGGGGATTGCGCGGCGTCACCAGGTCACGAAAAACGTGATGATTGATGTCAGTGCCCGCCAGCAGGAAGGCGCCGTGCCAAGTCGAATCGCGCCCTTTCTCAAAAAAACGGACGCGCTGAAACGGCTTCTTGCCGTTATCTTCCGCTTCGTCTTCCAGCGCACAGGCCAGTGCGATACCGGCGGGACCGAAGCCGACCGACACGACGTCCAGCTCCTGACGCAAACCCTCGATTTCAAACTGATTCATGGTGGTTCTTCCTGAAAGGTTCAAAGACTTGGCGAGCCGGGAGCGGCCCGATTCAACACAGCAGCCGTCTTTCATGGACGCGCTTGTCGGCGTAGACCCAAAGCGAAACCCGGGCGTGATCGTTCTCCCCATGGCTGAAACGGATGGGGCCTGCGGGTGTGGAAAACTCATCGGAACGCAGCGCCGTTAGCAGGCTGCGGTGCTGGCGAACGGCGAGGTCTATCAGAGAGAACGCGGCCAACGTCTCGATGGCGTAGACCGGCGCCGGTTCGCCGTAAATCCGTTGGTACGCCCGCTCCACTGATTGGGCCTCGGGCAGATCGCTGGCGATGGGAAAGCTGACCACGTACACGGTGCCGGTCTGCGGTAATCCGCTCACCAACGCAGGTGATGCAGCATCGTCGGTGAAAAACAGCGGTAATCCACAACCGGAAAGGCGGTTCTCCACAAGGAACTGGCGGCTGGCTTTCAATCGTCCACAAAACACCAGCGCGTCGGCTTGAACGGTGTCTTGAACAATCTGCACTGTGGATAACTTAGCAGCGTTCTCAAGCTCTTTTAACTGGCGCTGACCGTGCAGGCTTTGATCGGCGAACAGCGCAAGATTGAGCAGGCCTTGAGTTTCGGCAAACGCCAGCAGCCGTTTTGCCAACACCTTGTCCGAGGCACATACCCTGAACGTGGTGCAGCCCTGTTCGGTCAGGGCCGCAGCGGTCGAGGCTGGGAGGATCAGCGGAATGCCCGCCTGTGCATAACTCTCCACCACGGCGGCAGCAGACTCGGACGCAAAGTGACCGATCACCGCGTCCACCCGCGCGTCGATAAAACGCTCGGCCGCCGCACGACCGCCAGCAGCCGTGGCACGATCGTCGAAGTAGAGATGCTGCGCACGTCGGACGTGGCTGAATAAATGGCTTGAGAGGTAAACACCACGCAGAAAGCTGCGGGCATGCAGCGTGGTGCCGACGTCCAGCGCGGCGCAGATACCCAGGCGCATCATGACAAGGCGACCTCGGTGAACCGGCTGGGGTTGAACGCCTTCATGATCGAGCGATGGTCAGCATCCATCGACACGCCCGCCGTCAAACCGCGGAGTTCGAAAGACAGCAACTCTGCGACGCTAGGCGCCATCTTGAAGCCGATGCCACAAAAGCCTGTGGCCAGATAGATGTGGCTGTTGGCGCTGGAACGACCCATCAACGGCCGACCGTCATCGGTGTAGGCATCCCAAGCAACTTGGGTGACAACCGGAAGGCTGTGCTGCGTGTCAAAGCCCAGCTTGGCGATGCGCGCCATCACGTCCTGTTCGTTATCCATCACAGACAGGTTCAAGTGGCTTGCGTGGTCCGCGCGATGACGACGCTGCCCGCCCACTTGCATCAAGGTGCGTCCAAGCGGCAGCAAATAGGTGTTCAGATGATGCGCGATGACCGGCATGCTCGGGGCTTCGTCGCAACTCACCCGAGTAAACGGAATGGTGCGGGCGTGCACCGCGCCAGGCGGCCTCGGCAGCGGACCATCAGCACCGCAGGCGTCGACGACCCAGGTCGCTTCCAGACGCAATTTGCCCGCGTGCACTTGAACTGAGCCTTCGTGTTCGACGCAATGATCCACCGCGAGATGATCGAGAAACGTTGCCTTCTCACTGACGTAACGGCACAGGTTCGAGACCGCCGACAAGGCATCGACCATGCCACCGTCACGTTCGATGAGTAGGCATTCGTCATTGCAGAAGGCGCTGAAGCGACCGTTGTCCAGCGCGCTGACCGACGCATGCAGCTCGACGTTTTGCGTGCCCACGGCATCGAGATAACGGCCGCAGATTTCAGAATTGGCAATGTACGCGACGCCGGTGCGTTTCAGGGCCTGTTCGAACACGGCATGAACGATCCCCGTCGTGCCGTGATGCGCGCCGCGACGGGTCAGCGGGCGCAAAGCGGGGTCCAGTTCCAGCGCTCGAACGATGCCGCCGGTATCACGCGTTGCCCCTTGGCCGCCGCCGATACCCTTTTCCATAAGGGCAACGTCGAGGCCGCTTTCGACGAGCGCTGCGGCAATCGACGCGCCCATGACACCCGCGCCGATCACGATCACATCGAATGACGTTTTCATCAGCGTCTCCTGATCAGATCTCGTACTCAACGGCGCTGACGTACACCAGCTGATGAAATACTTCGTTCTCCGTGAAACGGCAGTAGCGCAGAATCTGCTTGGCCAAATCCGGAAACACTGGCGCACCAATCGCCCCGATCAACGCCATGTAAGGCAGGATGCGTTTGCCCAGCAATTGGCGATCACGGGCCGCGTTGATCACGTCGCTAAGCAAGACGGCCAGGCCTTTCATGCTGAAGTGATCCACCGAAGTCACTTCGAACCAGCGGGCCACCAGCAGCTTGATCGCCGCAGCATCAGCCGACGTGACCTTCAGGCTGTCGCCCTCCACGCGCTCCCGCTCGGCCTGCGCGGCCAGTTTCACCAGCACCTCGTTGAAGGTTTGCTCGCGCCAGGCGGCGAATTTTTCGACGTCGAAGTCATCGGTGTCTTGTTCCGGCGCAATCAACGCCAGATAGAATCGCGCGCTATCGGTGCAAGCGTCGGCCACCAGGTCCCGGGCCCAGATCGCGTAATTGCGGCTGGTGGAGAGGTTTTTGCCGTTCAGCGTCAGGAATTGATTGGTATAGAAGGTCTGACGCATGCGGTAGCTGTGCATGGTTTGCAGCAGCGCGGGGTAAACCATCATGTGGCTGAACGCGCAGTCGTAGCCCAGGAAATGCACCAATCGGCCTTTGCCCGAGCGGCAGTACTCGTCGTATTCCCAAGGCGCGTGCTTGTGTTCGTTGAGGTATTCGCGGAAGGCGCCGAGATAACCCGACAGGCCCATCACCCACGTGTGAATGCGTCGGCTGCCGTCGGGCTTGAGGTCTAAGCCGCCGTCGTGAGGACGTGTGATGCCCCAATCAATCGGCCCGATTTCGAACTCTTCGTTGAGGAAGCGCCGAATGAAGGGGCGCAGCGGAGCGTGTTCGAAAGTGCTTTGTAGATGGCTGCGGAAGTTGGACAGCGCCAGAAACTCACGCTCGACCGGTCGCCAGATCATCTGGGACGAACACAATTTGCAGCGAAACTCGGTCATCTTCGACGCATTGGGCGTGTGGGCACATTCCTCGCACTGACTGGCGTCGGAGTCAGAACCGCAATGATCGCAATTGCCCCGCCCAAACGCCTCATAGCCCCATTTTTCGCACTGTTCGCAGTAAGGTTCCTGGCTGACTTTTCTGTAAATGGCCCCCGCCTTCATCGCCGATTCGTAAGTTTCTTCGACCGCCTTCTTGAAATAGTTATTGCGATAAGGGCGCATCCAGAAATCGACCTCGATCCCCATTTTTTTCAGGGTGTCGTTGATCTTGTCGGTATTTTCCAGCGCCAGCTCCTGGGGCGATCGGTCCAGCTCGATGCCACGGCGCAGCATGTAGGACTGATAGTCATCGGAATAAGAAACCAGCGTGCAGTCATGCCCGCGCTGGCGTTGTGCGCGGGTGTAGATATCCGCAGCCAGAAACGGCCCGGCCATATGACCGATGTGCAGGTCGCCGTTCGGGGTGGGCGGTGTAATGGTGACCAAGAGCTTGCCCATTACGAAGCCCTCTGATCGGACACGTCATGGATCGTCGCTTTTTGCAGCGCGAACTCGTTCAGGGCGACGGCCTGTTGGGCGTCCTCGTCGAGGAAACGGTTGGCCGAATCGCGGTCCCACCAGACCACGTAGAAGTGAAAATCTTCGTCGGTGTCGTTAAGGACGTAATGGTCGGTGTGTTTCGGAATCGCGGCGATATCGCCCATGGTGAAGGGGTAGGTCTGATCGCCAACGACCAGCTTGGCCGTGCCTTTTATGCCGATGAAGAACTCTTGATCGATCTGAGTGTGGGACAGGGACTTGGCGCCGGGACGAACAACGCACCAACCGCCGCCAATCGGGGTTGGATAACCGTCCCACGGCAACAGCCGGGACCCGTCCAGATCGTATTCATGAACCAGTTTGTCCCACGCCATGGGACGGAAAATTTGAAAGTCTGTCATGAAGTGTCTCCTTCAACCCGGAGCATCCTTGCTCGTTGTTTTGCCGGCGCTAGCCAAGACTTAACGACGCCGTTGAGTTGAGGGATAAGCTGAAGAAATTCGGGAATGGGAGCAAACAAGAAATATGCAATCAGTGGTTAAGTTTGACTTAACTCAACTTTGCTTAATCATCATGTTTATCAAGTGGTTAACAGATTATTTGGCGCGAAATGTTTGCTCAATTGACGCTAAAGCAGGGCTTAACTCTCGCGATAAAAAGGGGCGGATGTATGAAACCTGTGGGAGCGAATGTATCCGCGAAAAATGGATCAGTCGCTATAATGCATCGTCTGAACTGACTTTTCGCGAATGAATTTGCTCCCATAGGGGGGGCCGCGATTCTCTAGCAGGTAGCATGTGAACGGTATAGCCGCCGTAAATAGGCACCCCACTCCTTAGCGCGTCGTGAATTCCCGTTGGCTGGCTATCGCCTGGGACACCAGCCAATCCCGGAACTGACGGCTGGATTTAGGCAGGATGGCGGTCTCGTCGTAGACCAGGTAATACGCAATGGGTGTGTCGATCGTCGCGCGAAACGGCACCACCAGCCGCCCTGACGCCAGCTCCTCGCGGACCAGCGACCGGCGCACCAGTGCGATGCCCATGCCCGCCAACGCGGCCTCGATCACCCCGTTGGAGTCCACAAATACCGAGCCTCTGTGTACCGCAGCTTCAGCGTCCTCGATACCCACCGCCCGTAGCCACAGCGCCCAGTCTTCGCGGTGTTCGTCGTGCAGCAGGTTGTAATTCTTGAGGTCGATGGGCGATGACAGAAAGCGCGACTCCGGCAGCAGGCTCGGCGCGCATACCGGCTGCAAACGGTCGTTGATCAGCATCTCGACCTCCAGACCCGGATAGCGTCCAAGCCCGTGGCGCACGGCGAAGTCCACCCCGTCGCCCAACAGGTCAACCAATCGATTGGTCGTGCTGATCAACACTTCGATGCCAGGGCAGATCGCCTGAAAATCCGGCAGGCGCGGCAACAGCCATTGCATCGCAAAACCGCTGGTGCAACTGACCGTGATGGTATTAGGGCCGTTGTCGCTCATCAGCCGCTGAGTCGCGTCTGAGATCTGGCCCAATGCGGGGCGGATCGCACGTAAGTAAATCTTACCTTCGGGGGTCAGCTCCAGACGCTTGGTGTTGCGGATGAACAGCGTGACGCCCACGGCTTTTTCCAACTTGGCGATCTGTTGGCTGATCGCCGCCGGGGTGACGAAAAGCTCGCCCGCCGCGCTCTTCATGCTGGCGTGACGCCCCGTCGCTTCAAAGCAAAGCAACGCGTACAAGGGCGGGAATTTCATGCCGGTCCTTAGTTAAGAAAATCAGTTAAGAAAATCTAATGTGCGTTAGAAAAGCTCGCTTGAGCACGACTGGAGAGACTGCTCAAATCATCACACCCCGGCTCGACAAGCGTCAATCCACTACTTTCGCGCCGTCCGTTTCAAGCATTGGATTTGGGAAGGAAGTGCCATGCGTCCATCTGATTATGTTCGACTGCTTCTCCTCGCTGCGATCTGGGGAGCAAGTTTTCTGTTCATGCGCGTGGCCGCCCCGGTATTAGGCGCACTGCCTACCGCATTCTTCCGGGTATCAATCGCCGCCATCGGTTTATTCGTAATCCTGGCGATGTTCAAAACCCGCCACGATTTCCAGGGCAAACTCAAAGCGACCATGGTGCTGGGTATCATCAACTCGGGTATTCCGTTTTTGATGTACAGCATGGCGGCGTTGCTATTACCCGCCGGTTACTCCGCCATTCTCAATGCCACCACGCCGTTAATGGGCGTCTTGATCGGGTCCATGTTTTTCAATGACACGCTGACTCCGAAAAAAGCAGCGGGTGTATTGGTGGGCTTGTTGGGGATCACCTTGTTGACCACCACCGGCCCGATGACCTTCACCAGCACGGTGGTGATGGGTGCTCTGGCCTGTTTGGTCGCAACCACTTGCTACGGTGTGGCAGGGTTTCTCACCCGCCAGTGGATTGCTGACAAAGGCGGTCTCGACGCCAAACTCGTCGCGTTTGGCAGTCAAATCGGCGCTACGCTGTTTCTCGCGCCGTTTTTCGGCATCTCGGCCACCGTCAACCCGCCCGCCAGTTGGGGAGATTCAACGGTCTGGTTGTCCCTTCTCGCGGTGGGTTTTGTGTGTACGGCCTGCGCCTACATTCTGTATTTCCGGCTGATTGCTGACATCGGCCCGGTCCGCTCACTGACCGTCACCTTTTTGATCCCGCCATTCGGGGTGCTCTGGGGCGTGATGTTCCTGGATGAACACTTGTCGGCGGGTCATCTTTACGGTGGCGGGCTGATTTGTCTGGCCGTGTGGTTCGTGCTCAGCAAGAGCAGGCCCAAACCGTTACCCGAATCACGGGACAACCCCGCCACTACCTGATTCACGCACTTATCCACAGCTGAATCCGTAACGAGACTGTCTGGTGGCGACCGCCAGACTCGGCCTTTCTTCGCCCGGCATTTACTCATGGAGCTGCCGGACCGGAGATAACGACACGTTCTGGAATGACTGACATGGCATCACTCACACACGCGTTCACCCTTCAGCTCTCGGGCTGTGGCATTCGGGCGGAGTCAGTACGATGAGCAGAGCGATTCCCTTGATTGCCCTTCGCACCTTCGTCGAGGTGTGCAAGGTGGGCAGTATGAAACGCGCCGCCGATCACCTGTGCGTCTCCCCCGCCGCCATCAGCCAGCAGATCAAAGGGCTGGAAGATCAGATTGGAAAACGCCTGTTCGAACGCGACGCCAAAGGCATTCAGCTCACCACCAGTGGCCGCAGCCTGTTCGATGAGCTGTCCGACACCTTCGACGTGATCGAAAAAGCCTGGTCTGGCGCGGCCCTCAAACAGCCTCGCCAGACCCGCCTGGTCATCAGCACCACGTCCACCATCGCCAGCTCCTGGCTGATCCCCGCGCTGGGGGATTTCAAAGAGCGGTGCCCGACCATCGAAATCTCGATACAGATTTGTAATGGCCTCTCGGACCTCAAGCATGGCCATGTGGATATCTCTATTCAGCGAGAAATGACCAGCAGCCCGGACAACCATGCCACCCGCCTCTGGTCGTCTTATTTGATCCCCGTGTGCAGTCCAAACTTGCTCACCAAGCAACGGACCATCGACAGTCCACAAGACTGCCTGACTTATCCACTGCTGCAAGACACCGAACGCAACTACTGGAAGGTGTGGATGAATGCGTTCGGTGTGAACAACCGCAAAATGATCCAGGGATCGAGTTATGGCGACGAATCCCTATTGATAAGTGCCGCTTGTGCGGGTCAAGGGATTGCTTTAGTGAACAACGTGTTTGCGTCCGAAGCCCTGCGCTCCAAGCGCCTGGTGCAAGTGACCAACGCTACGTCGGAACTTAAATTCGATTACTTCGTGTACTGCGCCAAAGAGCGGCGTGAGGAATGGGCGATTGTCGAGTTCATGAAATGGGCGGTGCAGCAGGCAGGCAAGACGGTAAAGGGGCATGTTTGTGAAGCAGCGAGTGTGCACAAGGTCGCGTGAATTCAAACGCCTGCGAGGTTTGACCGGCGTCTTATTTACACCCTCTTTTTAAACCACTTACGAGTGGTTTTTTTCCTCCATTCATTCCTGTGAACGATAGTCCGTCAGCCTCCAGACAGGCGGAGCGGGATACAGTGAATGGCATTCAAGTCTTCACGTATGATGCGGCGCCTGCGCTCGGGTGCCTTTTGCGCCCAATCCCATACCCACGTTTTCGCCCTGTGACCGTCAGAGACTTCCTCGCGATACCTGAGGCAGAAAGGCTTTTAGAATAATCAGAATGCAAACGATCAAAGCCCTCAGTCGGCGCTTCAAACAAAAAAAATACCTGCTAGTCGCCATCGCTGTCCTCGTCGCATTGGCCGCAGGATGGGCGGTCCACTCTCACTCGGTCGTTGAACGAAAGGCCCGAAGGGCCATGCTGCCGCGCGTCTTGCCCACCGTGCAGACTCACGACCTCGGCGGCTCGTCGACGCTGACGCTGTTCGTGCCCAATGTGTCGAAAAAAACCATCGTCATCGCTGTGCCTGTGGACAACGATCTGGAGACCAAGCGCCTGCGCAAACTGAGTTTCGATGCCTCCGCCACCGTTGTGAAGATCGAACTTTCACCTTCCGATTGCCTGCAGGCCCTTCGCAAATTCGACGAGTCCTTGCGACGCTTCGCGCCAACTGCCGATATTGTCGTAGGGCTCGATGAAGAGGCCATGCTGGCGCAGCGTTGGCTCTCCCTGCAAACAAATGAACGGGCGGTCGCCGTTTCGCTGACGACCGATGGCATTGGGGAGGCCAGCAAGGAAGTCTGCGCAGACCCCGCCACCGTGCTCCCGTCAAAAGGGACATGGCACAACCTGACGTCGAACAAGTTGACTGTTTGGGAAAACGGCGTCGCCACTCACGTTACCACCCCGATGACGCCGAAAAAGCTGATTTCCGAGGAACTGGAAACGTATCTGCGTCATACGATTCTCAACATCCCCGAACTGAACATGCTCAACAAACTGCCGTTGATTGAACTGCCTGCCGCCAGCCCCAGCGACACACTGACGCTCTTTTATTCAGGTGATGGCGGTTGGCGGGGACTGGACAAGCGTGTTTCGGAACATCTGTCCGACGCTGATATCGCCGTCGTCGGCGTCGATGCGCTGGAGTATTACTGGGACTTCAAAAGCCCGGAAAAAAGCGCCCAAGAGTTGTCCCAAATGATGGAACACTACCGTCAGAAATGGGGTATCAAACACTTCATTCTCACCGGCTATTCGTTTGGCGCTGATGTACTTCCCGCGCTCTACAATCGCTTGCCTGTTACCGATCAGGACGATGTTCAGAGCATTGTGCTGCTGTCGTTCGCTCGCGGAGCCAACTTTGAAATTCGCATTGAAGGCATGATGGGGAAAGACACGGGCAAATACCCGACAGGCCCGGAAATGGCGCGACTGCCTGCGAGTAAGGTGTTCTGTGTGTACGGCACGGATGAAGCGCGCAAGAGCGGGTGTACGGATACCACCGTCGTCGGAAAGACCCTCGGAATTCCAGGGAATCACCACTTCAACGATGATTACGACACGTTATCCACTTACTTGACTGATTTCATCAAACGCACATCCGCCCCCTGATAGGCGGCATTGGCGCCGCAAGAATCGGAGCGTATTGATCACCACCGGGACGCACCATGAGTCATCTGACCATGGAGCACCCAGCTGATGAATGCGCCCCACGTTGTTGCCGAACCCCACATCCTTTACCTCGGCACACCCGTTGTTCTGGTAAGTACCGTCAATGAAGACGGTACGGACAACCTTGCCCCCATTTCCTCTGCTTTCTGGCTGGGGTGGCGCGGCGTGCTGGGTATTGCGTCCGGCTCGCAGACCGCGCGTAACCTGTTGCGCACCGGTGAATGCGTGCTGAACCTTCCTTCCGTCAACGAAGTGAGCGCCGTCGACCGCATCGCCAAAACGACAGGCGTGTACCCGCTTCCAGCGTTTCGAGAAGCGATGGGCTACGTGTACGAGCCCGACAAATTTGGACGCGCTGGTATGACGCGAGTGGCATCTGACACCGTCGAGGCCGCTCGGGCGCTGGAATGCCCCATACAGCTTGAGGCAGTCGTCGCGGCGGCTCACGGAATAGGCGATGACAGCGAGGCCCTGCGCGGCTTCATCAGCCTCATCGAAGTCAGGATCAACCGCGTGCACGTCCACCCGGATGTGCTCATGGACGGCCACGCCAATCGGATCGATCCGGACAAATGGACGCCATTGATCATGAGCTTTCAGAAGTTCTATGGCCTGAGCGGACAGGTGCATGCGTCCAGACTGTCCGAAATACCGGAACAGGCTTATGAACCGCTGGCGAAGGTTTGAATTTTTTCAGAGAAGAGGCCGCGTGATAGCGGCCTCTTTTTTTGAGCTGACGCGTGACTTACTCGACAGTCACCGACTTCGCCAAATTCCGCGGTTGATCCACATCCGTGCCCTTCAACACCGCGACGTAGTACGACAGCAGTTGCAGCGGGATGGTGTAGAGGATCGGGGCCAGGGCATCGACGATGTGCGGCATCGAGATGACATGGGTACCTTCGCCGTTGTTCAGACCGGCTTGTTCGTCGGCGAAGACGATCAGCTCGCCGCCACGGGCGCGGACTTCCTGGAGGTTGGATTTCAGCTTTTCCAGCAGCTCGTTGTTCGGGGCGACCGTGACAACGGGCATGTCGCTGTCGACCAGGGCCAGCGGGCCGTGTTTCAGCTCGCCTGCGGGATAGGCTTCGGCGTGGATGTAGGAAATCTCTTTGAGTTTCAGCGCACCTTCCATCGCCACCGGGAATTGTGCGCCACGGCCCAGGAACAGGGTGTGGTTCTTCTCGGCGAACAGTTCGGCGACTTTCTCAACGGTGCTGTCCATGGCCAATGCTTCGCCCAAACGGGTGGGCAAGCGACGCAGTTCTTCGACCAATTCGGCTTCAACGCCCTCTTCCAGCGTGCCTTTGATCTGACCCAACGAGAGGGTCAACAGCATCAGCGCCACCAGTTGCGTGGTGAAGGCCTTGGTCGACGCCACGCCGATTTCCGGACCCGCCTGGGTCAGCAGGGTCAGGTCGGATTCGCGCACCAGCGAGCTGATGCTGACGTTGCAGATGGCCAGGCTGGCGAGAAAGCCCAGCTCTTTGGCGTTGCGCAGTGCAGCAAGCGTGTCAGCGGTCTCGCCTGATTGCGAGATCGAGACGAACAGCGTGTCCGGTTGAACCACGACTTTGCGGTAGCGGAATTCGCTGGCCACTTCGACCTGACACGGAATGCCCGCCAGCCCTTCGAGCCAGTAACGTGCGACCATCCCCGCGTGATAGCTCGTGCCGCAGGCAACGATTTGCACGTTGCGTACCTTGGCGAACAGCTCGGCAGCTTGTGGACCGAAGGCCTGGACCAGCACCTGGCCGTGGCCGAGGCGGTTTTCCAGGGTGCGCTGCACGACTTTTGGCTGCTCGTGGATTTCCTTGAGCATGAAGTGGCGGAACTCGCCCTTGTCCGCCGCTTCTGCGCCTTCACGGTACTGCACCACTTCGCGCTCGACCGGCTGGCCGTCGGCGGTCCAGATCTGGACGCTGTCACGGCGGATTTCAGCGATGTCGCCTTCTTCCAGGTACATGAAGCGGTCGGTGACCTGGCGCAGCGCCAGTTGGTCCGATGCCAGGAAGTTTTCCCCAAGGCCCAGGCCCACCACCAGCGGGCTACCACTGCGGGCAGCGATCAAACGATCCGGTTGCTTGGCGCTGATCACGGCCAGTCCGTATGCACCGTGCAGTTCTTTAACGGTGGCTTTCAAGGCTGCGGCCAGGTCCGGCGTGTCCTGCAGCTTGTGGTGCAGCAGGTGGACGATGACTTCGGTGTCAGTGTCGGACGTAAATAGATAGCCCAAGCCTTTCAGGCGTTCGCGCAGCGGCTCGTGGTTTTCGATGATGCCGTTGTGGACGACAGCCAGCTCGCCACTGGAGAAGTGAGGGTGCGCGTTGTGCTCGAGTGGCGCGCCGTGGGTGGCCCAACGGGTGTGGGCAATGCCCAGACGGCCTACCAGCGGTTCGCCCGCCAGCGATTGCTCCAACTCGTTGACCTTGCCCACACGGCGGCGGCGCTCCAGCACGCCGGCGTTGCTGAACAGCGCGACACCGGCGCTGTCGTAGCCGCGGTATTCAAGGCGCTTGAGGCCCTCCAGCAGGATGGCTGTGACATTACGTTCAGCGACGGCGCCGACGATTCCACACATGGTCTTCTCCTAGGAAACAGCGGCGCAGATCAATGTCACGCCGCGAGCCTGAATTTGGTCGCGAGTCTCTTGGGACAGGCGATCATCGGTAATGAGGGTATGGACGCTGCTCCATGGCAGCTCCAGATTGGGAATCTTGCGACCGACTTTGTCGGCCTCGACCATCACGATCACTTCCCGAGCGACTTCCGCCATGACGCGGCTCAAGCCCAGCAGTTCGTTGAATGTCGTGGTGCCTCGTTGCAGATCGATGCCATCGGCACCGATAAACAGTTGATCGAAATCGTAGGAACGCAGCACTTGCTCGGCGACTTGCCCCTGAAAGGACTCGGAGTGAGGGTCCCAGGTGCCACCGGTCATCAACAGCACCGGCTCATGCTCCAACTCACCCAAAGCATTGGCAACATGCAAGGAGTTGGTCATGACCACCAGGCCGGGTTGCTGGCCGAGTTCAGGAATCATCGCGGCAGTGGTGCTGCCGCTGTCGATGATAATGCGCGCGTGCTCACGAATACGCGCGACGGCGGCACGAGCGATGGCCTGCTTGTAGCGCGACACTGGCTGGCCAGGTTCACCGATCAGTTCCTGTGGCATCGGCACTGCCCCGCCATATCGACGAAGCAGCAACCCATTGCTTTCAAGCGCGGCCAGGTCCTTCCGAACCGTAACTTCAGAGGTTTCGAAACGCTTTGCCAACGCATCGACACTGACCTCACCCTGCTCGTTAAGCAGCGCAAGAATGTTGTGGCGGCGTTGAGGTGTATTACGCTTCGACATCATTGACCTTAAGTTTCGTTTCGAAAGATAACGATCGCAATAGAAACCTATCGAAAGATTCTCGTCAAGAGGTGGCTGTGAAATGGGCGGCTCAATTCGCAGCTGGTGCGTACGAATCGCAAGCAGGGTGGCACATGGGGACTGAATCCGGCCTGAACATCGTCGATGATGCTCAGACCGGTTTCGATTGTGGATAACTCAGCTTTTTTTAGTTTTTACTGGACGCTTCCACCCATCGATATTGCGCTGACGCGAACGCGCCACTGCCAATTGCTCGGCAGCCACGTTCTGATTGATGGTGGAACCGGCAGCCGTCGTGGCGCCGGATGAGATATCCACAGGCGCGACCAGTGAGTTGTTGGAACCAATGAACACGTCTTCGCCCAGCACCGTCTTGTGCTTGTTGGCGCCGTCGTAGTTGCAGGTGATCGTCCCGGCGCCAATATTGGTGCGCGCGCCGATAATAGCGTCACCCAGATAAGTCAGATGACCCGCCTTGGCGCCTTCACCCATCTCGGCATTCTTCAACTCGACAAAGTTACCCACATGGGCGCGAGCACCCAGCACGCTGCCCGGACGCAGACGCGCGAACGGGCCTGCGTCGGCCGCTTCACCCACGATGGCGCCTTCAAGGTGGCTGTTGGCCTTGATGATGGCGCCTTTGCGCAGGGTGCTGTCCTTGATCACGCAGTTCGGCCCAATGGACACATCGTCCTCAATCACGACACGGCCTTCGAGGATCACGTTCACGTCGATCATCACGTCGCGGCCCACGGTCACATCACCGCGCACGTCGAATCGCGCAGGATCACGCAGCGTCACGCCGAGGGCCATCAGTCGGCGGCCTTCACGCATCTGATAGTGGCGTTCCAGCTCCGCGAGCTGTTTGCGGTCGTTGGCGCCTTGCACTTCCATCGCGTCCAGCGGCTGCGCCGTGGCCACGGTCAGACCATCGTTCACCGCCATGGCGATAACGTCGGTGAGGTAGTACTCGCCCTGAGCATTATTGTTCGACAGACGACCGAGCCAGTCGGCGAGACGTTTGCCCGGCACCGCCAGAATGCCGGTGTTCCCTTCCTTGATCACCTTCTGTGCATCGGTGGCGTCTTTGTGCTCGACGATGGCGCTGACACGGTTATCTGCGTCGCGGACGATGCGGCCGTAGCCGGTCGGGTCATTCAGATTGACTGTCAGCAGGCCGAGCTGTTGGTCATTCACAAGCGTCAAGAGGCGTTGCAGTGTTTCGACCTCGATCAACGGCACATCTCCGTAGAGGATCAGCACGGTATCGGCACTCAGGACAGGTACGGCCTGCGCTACGGCATGGCCGGTGCCCAGTTGCTTGTCCTGCAGCACAAAGCTCAGGTCGTCAGCGGCAAGACGCTCCCGTACCAGATCCGCGCCATGGCCAATCACGACTTGAATCCTTTGCGGAGAAAGCTGGCGGGCGCTGTGGATAACATGGCCAAGCATGGAGTTGCCGGCGACCGGGTGCAGCACCTTGGGCAGCGCCGAACGCATGCGGGTGCCCTGACCTGCGGCGAGAATGACGATATCGAGAGACATGAAGGGTTTCCAGACGGACTAGCCTCAGCCTTGGCCGGGCAGGTGGTTCAGGAGAAAGAGCCAAAAAAAGAAAAAGGGTAGCCGAGGCTACCCTTTTACTCAATCGCGCATGAGAGCCGCCGACCTTAGCCGCCGAACTTCTTGCGAATTTGCTGAACGGTACGCAGCTGGGCTGCGGCTTCCGCCAGACGTGCAGCAGCAGATCCGTAGTCGAAATCTGCGCCTTTTTCATTCAGGGCTTTCTCGGCAGCCTTGACGGCTTCCTGAGCAGAGGCTTCGTCCAGGTCGGCAGCGCGTTGCACGGTATCGGCAAGCACTTTGACCATGTTCGGTTGAACCTCAAGGAAACCACCGGAGATGTAAAACACCTCGGCTTCTCCACCCTGCTTGATCAGACGGATAGGACCCGGCTTCAGATCAGTGATCAGCGGCGCGTGACCTGGAGCAATACCGATATCACCCAGGTTACCGTGTGCAATCACCATCTCGACCAGACCGGAGAAAATCTCTCCTTCCGCGCTGACGATATCGCAATGGACTGTCATAGCCATTTGCTTGCCTCAACCTGATTAGCGCCCGTTGCCGGGCGCCTGGGTTACAGTTTCTTGGCTTTCTCGATCGCTTCTTCGATGCCGCCGACCATGTAGAACGCTTGTTCTGGCAGATGGTCGTACTCACCGGCGAGGATGCCTTTGAAGCCAGCAATGGTGTCTTTCAGGGAAACGTATTTACCCGAAGCACCGGTGAAGACTTCAGCCACGAAGAACGGCTGCGACAGGAAGCGCTGAATCTTACGAGCGCGGGATACCAACTGCTTGTCGGTTTCCGACAGCTCGTCCATACCCAGGATCGCGATGATGTCTTTCAGCTCTTTGTAACGCTGCAGAACATACTGGACGCCGCGAGCGGTGTCGTAGTGGTCCTGGCCGATAACGTTCGGGTCCAGCTGGCGCGAAGTCGAGTCCAGTGGGTCAACCGCAGGGTAGATACCCAGGGAAGCGATGTCACGGGACAGAACGACGGTGGCGTCCAAGTGGGCGAAGGTGGTCGCTGGCGACGGGTCGGTCAAGTCGTCCGCTGGTACGTATACCGCCTGGATCGAGGTGATCGAACCCTCTTTGGTCGAAGTGATGCGCTCTTGCAGCACGCCCATCTCTTCAGCCAGGGTCGGTTGGTAACCTACTGCGGAAGGCATACGGCCCAGCAGTGCGGATACTTCGGTACCGGCCAGTGTGTAACGGTAGATGTTGTCGACGAACAGCAGAACGTCGTTACCTTCGTCACGGAACTTCTCGGCCATGGTCAGGCCGGTCAGAGCAACGCGCAGACGGTTTCCCGGCGGCTCGTTCATCTGGCCGTATACCAGGGCTACTTTGTCCAGAACGTTGGAGTCCTTCATCTCGTGGTAGAAGTCGTTACCCTCACGAGTACGCTCACCCACACCAGCGAACACGGAATAACCGCTGTGCTCGATGGCGATGTTACGGATCAGTTCCATCATGTTTACGGTCTTGCCGACACCGGCACCACCGAACAGACCGACTTTACCGCCCTTGGCGAACGGGCAAACCAGGTCGATAACCTTGATGCCGGTTTCCAACAGGTCGTTGCCGCCTGCCTGATCAGCGAACGAAGGCGCTGGACGGTGAATGCCCCAACGCTCGTCGGCTTCGATCGGGCCCGCTTCGTCGATCGGGTTACCCAGGACGTCCATGATACGGCCCAGGGTACCTTTACCAACCGGTACGGAGATGGCTGCGCCGCTGTCGATAACGTCCAGACCGCGCTTCAAGCCTTCGGTAGAACCCATCGCAATGGTACGAACCACGCCGTCGCCCAGCTGCTGCTGAACTTCCAGAGTGGTTTCCGCGCCTTGTACTTTCAGCGCGTTGTAGATGCTCGGTACGCTGTCGCGTGGAAATTCCACGTCGATCACGGCGCCGATGATTTGAACGATACGTCCGCTACTCATTAGCTGGATCCTCTGAATATTTGAACCGTTAAACCGCGGCAGCGCCGCCGACGATTTCCGAGATCTCTTGGGTGATCGCTGCCTGACGCGCCTTGTTGTAGATCAGCTGCAAATCGCTGATCAGGTCGCCGGCGTTGTCAGTAGCGTTCTTCATCGCGATCATCCGCGCGGCTTGTTCAGCTGCGTTGTTCTCGACCACCGCCTGGTAAACCTGCGACTCCACGTAACGGACCATCAAGCCGTCCAGCAGCTCTTTGGCGTCGGGTTCGTACAGGTAATCCCAGTGGTGCTTGAGTTCTTGATCCTGGGTGGCGACCAACGGAATCAACTGCTCGACCGTTGGTTGCTGAGTCATGGTGTTGATGAACTTGTTGGATACCACGGACAGGCGGTCAATACGGCCCTCCAGGTAGGCATCCAGCATCACCTTGACGCTGCCGATCAAGTCGTTGATCGACGGCTCTTCGCCCAAGTGGCTGATCGCAGCGACGACGTTACCGCCGAAGTTGCGGAAAAACGCCGCACCTTTGCTGCCGACCACGCACAGATCGATCTCTACGCCGTTTTCACGGTTCTTCGCCATGTCCTTGACCAAAGCCTTGAACAGGTTGGTATTCAAGCCACCACACAGACCACGGTCACTGCTTACCACGATATAACCGACGCGCTTGACTTCACGGTCGATCATGAACGGGTGGCGGTATTCCGGGTTAGCGTTGGCAAGATGACCAATCACCTGGCGGATGCGCTCCGCGTAAGGACGGCTAGCAGCCATGCGCATTTGAGCCTTGCGCATTTTGCTGACCGCCACTTTTTCCATGGCGCTGGTGATCTTTTGCGTGCTTTTGATGCTCGCAATCTTGCTGCGAATCTCTTTTGCGCCTGCCATGTAACACCTATCAGGTTAGCAAGCGGGAGCCTCGCGGCTCCCGCTGCGGCTTACCAGGTTTGGGTGGCCTTGAACTTCTCGATACCGGCTTTCAGGCCAGAATCGATTTCGTCATTGAAGTCACCCTTCACGTTGATCTTGGCCATCAAATCGGCGTGATCGCGGTTGAAGTAAGCAATCAGCGCTTGTTCGAAGCTGCCGACTTTGGCGATTTCAACGTCGGTCAGGAACCCACGCTCAGCGGCATACAG